>DASRYU010000099.1:0-34394 GCA_035687045.1 Thermoplasmatota archaeon
CGTTCCATCTCCTCCACGTGATTCCCATGGCCGAAGGCCAACAGACCGACAAGATGTCCTCCGACCGCGCGCGCTACGAGTTCAAGCGCCGCCTCGAGGAGCTCCGCAACATCAAGGGCAGCGCGACGCAGCTCATCACGCTCTACATCCCGCCCGGCCGCCAGATCCACGAGGTCGTCGCGCAGCTTCGCAGCGAGTACTCGCAGGCGTCGAACATCAAGTCGAAGGCGACGATGAAGAACGTCACCGGCGCACTCGAGTCGGCGATGCAGACCCTCAAGAACTTCAAGGACCCCGGCCCGAACGGCATCATCGTCTTTGTCGGCCACCGCAGCATCGGCGGCGAGAAGACGAAGATGTTCTCGCAGGTCGTCGTGCCGCCCCAGCCCATCTCGCTCTACAAGTACCACTGCGACTCGAGCTTCTACCTCGAGCCGCTCGAGGGGATGCTCAAGGAGCACAACAACTACGGGCTCGTCGTGCTCGACCGGCAGGAGGCCACCATCGGCTTCCTGCGCGGACAGGCCGTCCAGGTGGTCACCAACATGCAGTCGCAGGTGCCCAACAAGCACTCGAAGGGTGGCCAGTCGGCCCGCCGGTTCGAGCGCATCACCGAGGGCATCGCGGAGCAGTGGTTCCAGAAGATCGGCGAGGTCGCCAACGAGATCTTCCTCCCCGAGCACGAGAAGGGGGAGCTTCGCGGCATCATCGTCGGCGGGCCCGGCCCCACGAAGGAGTACTGGCTCGAGACCGAGTACATGAACCACGAGCTGCACAAGAAGATCATCGGGCAGCCGGTCGACACGGGCTACACCGACGAGTACGGCCTGCGCGACCTCGTGACGAACGCCGCGCCACTCCTGCGCGACTTCGGCCTGATGGAGGAGAAGGACCTCATCAACCGGTTCATGCGCGAGATCGGCAAGCCCGACGGCGGCCTTGCGGCCTACGGTGAGGCGCAGGTGCGCCAGGCGCTCACGATCGGCGCCGTGGACATGCTCATCCTCAGCGAGAAGCTCCGCAAGCTGCGCCTCGTGATGAAGTGCGAGCAGTGCGGCTGGACCAAGGAGGAGACGACGGCGGAGGACCCGCTCGACTTCGAGAAGCGCTACGGCCCCTGCCCGCAGTGCAACGCGCAGGCCGTCGCCATCGACCAGGAGACGGACATCGTCGAGGAGCTCTCGCAGATGTCGGAATCCATGGCGGGCAAGGTCAAGATCATCAGCGGCGGCTCCGACGAGGGCGAGCTCTTCTACAAGGCGTTCGGTGGGGTTGGTGCGATCTTGCGCTTCCGCACCGGCTGAGCGCAGCGAAGGGCGTCCTACCACGGCCACGTGAGCGCCGCGATCGCGCCGAACACGATCCACGAGTAGTGCCGCCCGCGCGCGCCCGCGAGCGAGACGACGGCGCTCACGGCGAAGGCTGCGGAGACGGCGACGCGCGGCTCCCAGAAGAGCGCCGCGGCGAGCCCGAGCCACGCGACGCTCGTGATGTGCCACGCGAAGCGGAGCGTGCGCTTCGTGAACCGGTCGCTCCCGAAGAGCTTCGGCAGGTCCGGCCGCCGGAAGAGGCGGATCAAGATGTAGCGCTCGCCCAGGTAGGAGTGGGCGAGCGAGATGGACGCGATCAGAAACGCCGCGAGCGCGAGGAGCGGGTCCACGCGCGGGAAGCGGCGCGGAGGGAGATGAAAGGGTCCTGAGCGGGCGCACAGCGGGTGCGGCGCCCGTCAGCGGCCTTAGCCTTCGGCGGTCTGCTGCGTCGAGTTGTCGGTCGTCGTGCTGTTGTCGTCGACGACGGTGACCTGGCCTTCGATCTGCGAGCCGCCGCCGGAGGAGGTGCTGCTGCCGCCGGCGCCGTTGTCGGCGTTCTCGTTCGTGTCGGTGCAGCCCGCCAGCGCGACGGCGACGAGCATGAGCGCGAGGAGCGCGGTCTTCATCGCCTGCTTCTCGGTCGCCGGCGCGGAAGGCGCTTGCGAGTCAACGGGCGAACGTTCGCCCGATAGGCTGAAGAAGGGGCTCCCCCTCGCGCTGGGTCGTATGACGCACGACCCGCTGGGGAAACTGCGCGACGACGTCGCGTTCCTTCTCGAGGAGGCGCTCCACAGCCTCCGCCTGGAGGAGGCCCGCGCGGGCGTGCGCAAAGCGCTGCAGCTCGCTCCGCCCGGGAAGGGGGACTTCGCCTACCCGTGCTTCCCGCTCGCGAAGGCGATGCGCAAGAGCCCCGCCGACGCCGCGAAGGAGCTTGTCGCCGCGCTCCCGCCGCGCGCGGGCGTGACGGCCGTGGCCGAGGGTCCGTACGTGAACTTCACGGCCGACCCTCGGGCGCTCGCGCGCGACACGCTCGCGGCGGTGGAGAGCGGCCTGCGCTACGGCACGCACCCGTCGAACGGGACGCCCGTCATCGTGGAGCACACGAGCGCGAACCCCAACGGGCCCTTCCACGTGGGCCGCGCGCGCAACCCCATCGTGGGCGACACGCTCGCCCGCACCCTCCGCGCCGCGGGCTACGACGTCACGACGGAGTACTACGTCAACGACATGGGGAAGCAGGTCGCCATCCTCAACTGGGGGCTGCGCAACCTCCGCCGCGAGGAGCTTCCGCCCACCGACCGCGCGAAGGTGGACCACCAGAACGTCGGCTTCTACCAGAAGGCGAACGAGCTCCAGGAGGCGGACCCGGCCATCGCGGCGGCCATCGGCGCGTCGCTCCACCGCTTCGAGAATGGGGACCGCGCGACGGCGGACGAGTTCCGCGAGGCCGTCACACTCATCCTCACCGGCATGCGCGAGTCGCTCGCGCGCATGAACGTGCACATGGACCGCTACTCGTACGAGAGCGAGTACGTGTTCAACGGTAGCGTGCAGGAGGTCGTCAAGCGCCTCAAGGGCACGCCGCTCGCGCGCGAGGACGAGAGCGGCTCGTGGTATCTCGACCTCGAGAGCTACGGCATCGCGGGGCGCAACTCGCGCTGGACGTTCCTCCGCAAGGACGGGACGACGCTGTACACGACGCGCGACCTCGCGTACCACCAGGACAAGTTCCAGCGCGCGCAGCTTGTCGTGAACGTCCTCGGCGAGGACCACAAGCTGACGATGCAGCAGCTCGACATCGCGCTCGATCTCCTCGGCGTGAACAAGCACCCGGAGGTCCTCTGGATCAGCTTCGTCTCGCTCCCGGAGGGCAAGATGTCGACGCGCCGCAACCGCGTCGTCTTCATCGACGACCTCCTCGACGAGTCGGTCGCCCGCGCGCGCGAGGAGGTCGACAAGCGCCGCCCGGAGCTTTCCGAGGCGGAGCGCGACCGCATCGCCGAGGTCGTGGGCATCGGCGCCGTGCGCTTCAACATCGCGCGCGTCCAGACGGAGAAGAGCATCGTCTTCCGCTGGGAGGACGCGCTCAACTTCGAGGGCGACAGCGCCCCGTTCGTCCAGTACGCGCACGCCCGCGCCTCGAGCATCCTGCGCAAGGCGGCCGAGGCGGGCGCCCGCATCGGCGGCGAGCCCGGGCTCGCGCACGCGAGCGAGGTGGAGCTCGTGAAGGCCATCGCGAAGCTCCCCTACGTCGTGCGCGAGGCGGCGGAGCTTCGGCGCATCCACATGCTGCCGGCCTACGCGGTGGAGCTCACGAACGCCTTCAACGCGTTCTACCGCGACTGCCCCGTGATGGTGGAGGACGAGGGCGTGCGCGCGCCGCGCCTCGCGCTCGTCCGCGCCGCGAAGGTCGCCATCGCGAACACGCTCGGCCTCCTGGGCATCGAGGCGCCCGAATCGATGTGAGGGCCGTGCGCGTCCTCGTCGCGCTGCTCCTTCTCCTGCCGCTCGCCGCGGCGTCGCAGGCGAGCGACCCCTACGTGTGGAGGGCCGAGCTCGACGGCGACCCGGCGCTTGGCGCGACGGTGACGCTGACGGTGACCCTCGAAGCGCGCCGCGCCATCGACGCGCCGCTGCGCCTCGAGCTTCCCGAGTGGGTGGACACCGCGGAGCCGCGCGAGTGGCGCGCGCAGGCGGAGGAGGGCGGCGTCCTCCAGAAGGCGTGGCGGCTCACGCCGGCGCGCGCGGGCTTCTGGCGCGCGAGCCTCTCGGTGGACCCGCAGCGCGCGGAGGCGTACGCGCTGCCGGTGGACCCGAACGCGCGCTGGCACCCCGTCCACGGCTGCTGCCTCTACGCGTGGACGTTCGACGAGCGCGGCCTCTGGTCGCCGCGCCCGGAGGGCGCGGTGCCCGGCGAGTCGACCGTCGGCTTCCACCCCGCCTTCCGTGCGCTCGACGCGGAGCGGGCGGAGCTCATGGTGCGCGTCTCGCCGCAGGACCGCCGCTACGTCGGCCAGGAGCTCCTCTTCGAGGCGCCGCCGGGCAGCGACCCGCAGCGCGCGCCGGCCGACGCGCCGCACACGTTCGCGCACGCGTTCCCGCTCGCGTCGGGGGAGAGCGCGACGCTCGCGGCGGCCGCGTTCGTGCGCGTGCGCTTCGACGGCGGGGAGGGCGCCGCGGACGAGGCGACGCACACGCAGCCCGTCGCGTGCGCGACGATCCGCGTGGAGCGCGCGGGCGACGAGGTGCGCGAGACGGCGCGCGCCGGCTGCGCGCCCCCGCGCGAGCCGGAGACGCGCCGCGTGCCGGCAGGGGCGGCGCTCGCGCCCGTCGCGTTCGCCCTCGCGGCGCTCGGCGCCCGACAACGCTCCACCCACCATACGAAGGGGTACCACAGACGCTGAGCGTCCTCGACCGCGCGTCGGCCGCATGCGCCTCCTCGCGCTCCTCCTCCTCGCCCTTGTTCTCCTCGCGGCGGGCGTCGCCGCGGCGCCTCCCGTCCGCGGCGGGGCCGACCTTGCGGTGGTGGAGCTTCTGGTCGACCCGCCGCGCCCGCTCGCGGGGGAGCCGTTCCGCCTCGTGGCCATCCTGCAGAACGTCGGGTCCGGGTCGCTCGCGCGCGCGACGCACGTCGCGTTCTGGCTGAACGACACGCTCGCGGCCGAGGTGCGGTTCGCGGCGAGCGCGGCGACGCCGCTTGTGCCCGGAGCGCGCGCCACGGTGGCTTCGCCGCTGCTCGTGCATGCGAGCCCCGGCTTCCCCGCCGCCCTCGCGCGGGCCGACAGCCGCGACGCGCTCGACGAGGCCGACGAGGCCAACAACGACGCGTGGACGAAGGTGCGCGTGAGCGTCCTGCTGCGCGCGCTCGCGAACCCGACGCCGGGCGAGCCGTTCCACACCTCGGAACGCTTCAGCATCACGACGACGTGGGACGAGCCGTTCGCCCGCATCGCCTGCGCCTACTCGGGGTCGCTCGCCCTCGAGGGGCCGGTGCGCAACGGCGCCTTCGCGCGCGCCTGCGCCGGCGGCGAGCAGCACGGGGCGGACACGTTCACGCTCCTTCCGGGCGAGTACGCGCTCTCCTTCGCCACCCTGGGCGACGCGGGCGCGGCCATCTACGGGGTGCCGCACCCGGAAGGACCGACGGAGCCGCGGCGGTGAGCGGCGCGCGAAGGCTTTTCCCTCGTCGCGGCTTCGCCCGCCCCATGGCAGGCGAGCCCGCTCCGAACCCCTCGAACCCGCGCGTGAAGCTCCAGACGAGCGCGGGCGACATCGTCGTCGAGCTTTTCGAGAAGGAGGCGCCCGTCTCGGTGAAGAACTTCCTCGAGTACGTGAAGAGCGGCCACTACGACGGCACCATCTTCCACCGCGTCATCAAGGGGTTCGTCATCCAGGGCGGCGGCTACGACACCGCCGGGCGCCAGAAGTCCACCCGCGCGCCCATCAAGCTCGAGGTCAACTACCCGACGCTCAAGCACTGGAACGGCGCGCTCTCGATGGCGCGCACGATGGTGCGCGACTCCGCCACGGCCCAGTTCTACATCTGCCACGGCGCCCAGCCCGGCCTCGACCGCGAGTACGCCGTCTTCGGCATCGTCCGCGAGGGGATGCCCGTCGTCGAGAAGATCGCCACGACGCCGACGGACCGCCAGGACAAGCCGAAGACGGACGTCTCCATCACGAAGGCGAGCGTTCTCTGAGCGTCGCCCGCTCCTGATGCCGTCCGCGTCGCTCCGACCGCGCATCGCGGACGCGCGAAGAGCGCGGGGCCTGCGCGAAGCCATCCTCTCGGCCTCTCCCCGCGCCACCGCGTCCTCGGCGGCGAGCGCCCGCAGGTCGGCCGCAGGGCTCACCGCGCGACGAGGCGGTAAACGGTCCCCTGCCGCGCGACGACGTACATCTCTCCCTCCGCGTCCTCGCCGAAGCTCGTGATGCTGAGCTCGGTGTCGAGAAGGAGCTGCACGCGCCACTCGCTCTCCACGTAGCGCAGCGTCCAGATCTCGCCCGAACAGTGGTCCCCAAAGAGGTACGCGCCCGCGAGCGAGGGGGACGCGCTCCCGCGGTACACGTGCCCGCCGATGACGGCGCAGTGGCCGTCGACGCGCAGCGGGTACGCGTGCACGGGGGGCGTCACGTCGGAGAACGCCTGCCGCAGCGCGTTGCGCTCGTGCGCCTCGTACGCCGCCCAGCCGAAGTTCAGCGGCCCGCGCGTGCCGGCGGGAACGTAGTCGATCTCCTCCCACGCGCCCTGCCCCACGTCCGCGAGGAAGAGATCGCCCGTCGCGCGGTCGAAGCTGAAGCGCCACGGGTTGCGCAGCCCCTTCGCCCACACCTGCGCCGCGCCGCCGCCGTCCACGAACGGGTTGTCGTGCGGGACCTCGTAGCCGCTCTCGCCCGAGACGTCGAGGCGCAGGAGCGAGCCGAGGAGCGCGTGCGGGTCCTGCCCGTTCCCCTGCGGGTCGTTCCCCGCGCCGCCGTCGCCCAGCCCGTAGTAGAGGAAGCCGTCGGGGCCGAACGCGACGTGCCCGCCGTTGTGGTTGCCGTACGGCTGCGCGACGACGAGGAGCACCTCCTCGCGCTTCTGCGCGTCCAGCCGCGAGAGGACGGAGTGGCCGTCGTTCCTCGTGTAGCTCACGTACGCGCGGCCTCCCTCCGGCTCCCACGCGAGCCCCAGGAGCCCCTGCTCGTTCCCCGCGGAGTTCACGTTCTCGTCGAGGTCGAGCCACAGCTCGCGCGCGTCCTCCTGCAGCCGCCAGATGCGGCCATCCTGCTCGAGCACGTAGAGCGCCCCCTGGGCGTCGTGCGTGAGAAGGAGCGGGCGCTGGAAACCCGACGCGAAGGGCTCGAGACGCGCCGCGGGCTCCTCGGCCGGAGGCGCGGAGGTCGGCGCGGCGCGCGTCGCGGGCGGCGTGGGCGTGGGCGCGACGTCGGGCGCGGCGCAGCCGGCGAGCACCAAGGCGCAGAGGAGGAGCGCGTGCGTCTTCACGAGGCGGTCCAGCTCCACCGGAGCGCATCTCCCTTCTGCAGCGGGAAGCGCTCCGCGCTGCGGTCGCCGCTCGTCCAGACGCCCTCGCGCAGCACCTCGTACACCCAGCCGGAGGCGCCCCGCGCCTCGTGCCCGCCGATCGAGCGCACGTACGCGCCCATGCCGGGATACTGCGACAGCTCGACGGGCAGCCCCTCCCGCTCCGCCGCCGCAAGGAGCGCGGAGAGCGCCGTCGCCTCCGGCACGTCCACCTCGACGTCGGCGAGCGCCCCCTCCGGCCCCAGGACCTCGACGCGGTACGTGGCGCTCTCGCCGGGCGCGCGCTGCGCCCCCCAGGCCGCCAGCGCTCCCGCTCCGCCGAGGACGAGCGCGAGAAGGACGACCGACGCGAGGAGGCGCATCTTCAACCCAGCTTGAGCGGACTCAGCCAAGCTTGAAGGCGTCCAAGAAGCTTGCGGCGGCGTGGCCGCCCCGCTGAGGCTCCTGCGCGATCGCTCCGAGGTCACGCGCCTCCTCATCCTCGCCGAGCTCGAGCGCGAGCCGGGGGCGACGCTCTCCGACATCGCGCAGAAGCTCGACGTCACCGTGCAGGCGGTGAGCGCCTACGCGAAGGAGCTCGTCTCGGACGGCCTTCTCGCCGAGAGCGGCCCGCACCGCGTGACGCCGAAGGGGCTCCAGACGCTCCACGAAGGCGTCCGCCAGCTCCGCGCCGCCGTCGACGCCGTCGCGACGCCTCTGGCCGTCATCCGCGTCGCGAGCGCCATCGCCGCCACGCGCATCAAGGAGAACGAGCGCGTCGGCCTCGTCATGCAGGACGGCGAGCTCCACGCGAAGGCGCGCGTGCGCGCGGCGAGCATGGGGCGCGCGCTGCGCGACGCGGAACCTGGCGACGAGGTCGTCGTGGGGGACCTCACGGGGCTCGTCGAGCTCACGCCCGGGCGCATCACGGTCGTCGCCGTCCCCTCGCCGATGGAGGGCGGCATCGCGCGCGTGGACGTGCCGCGCCTGCGCGCGATGCTCAAGGAGCTCCCCCGCGCCGACAAGGTCGCGGCGCTGGGCACCGGCGCGCGGGTGCTCGCGGCGCGCCTGGGTCCGGTCGACCTCGACTACGCCGCCGCGCGCGCCGCCTTCAACGCCGCCGAGCGAGGTCTCGACGTGCGCCTCTACGTCTCGCGCGACCGCCTCCCCGAGGCGATGCAGGCGTTCGAGCAGGGCAACGCGGGCACGCTCCGCCGCGTCCCCGTCGAGCTTGTCGAGGTGCCCGAGGCTCCCGGATGACGCTCGCGCGCGTCGTGGGCCCCGGCATCGACCTCTCCGTCACGCGCGGGGAGCGCATCCTTCTTCGCGGCCCCAACGGCTCCGGAAAGACAAGCATCCTCCGCGCGCTCGCCGGGCTGCCCACGCCGCTCCCGCTGCGCGCGACCGCGCCGCGCGCGTCGCTCTCCCCGCAGGACGCGCGCGACGCGCTCGTGGGGCTCACGGTCGAAGGCGAGTTCCGCCTGCGCCGCCGCGCCACACCCGCGCGCCTCGCGCCGCTGCGCCACCGCGCCTCCAGCGCGCTCTCGTCGGGCGAGGCGCGGCGCGTGGCTCTCGCCGCCGCCGAGGGCGCGCCGCTCCTTCTTCTCGACGAGCCTTCCGAAGGGCTCGACGACGAGGGGCGCCTCGCGCTGCGCGAGCTTGTGCGCCTGCACGAGGGCGCGGTCGTCCTCGCCGACCACGGCGCGCTCTTCGACGACCTCGCCACGCGCGTCGTCTCGCTGGGCGCGCAGGCGCGCGCGCCGCTGCCGCCGATGCCGCGCGCGGAGGGCGCGCCGATCGTGGACGTTCCCGCGACGCGCGTGCGCGACGTCACGCTTCCCGCGCTCCGGCTCGGGCCCGGCTTCCACGTCGTGCGCGGCCCGAACGGCTGCGGCAAGTCGACGCTCCTGCGGAGCCTCGCGGAGCGCGTGCGCGGCGCGCGGCTCCTCCTCCCGCACGCGACGGACCTCCTCACGCGGGAGCGGGTCGCCGACGAGTGCGCGCCGCACCCCCTGGTGCCCGACGCGCTCCGCGCGCGGCACCCGCTCTCGCTCTCGGGAGGCGAGGCGCAGCGCGTGGCGCTCGCGAAGGTCCTCGGGGCCCACGCGCCGTGCTATCTTCTCGACGAGCCGGAGGCGCACCTCGACGCGGAGGGGCGCGCCGTTCTTGTGGAGAGCATCGCCGCGCGCGTGAAGGAGGGGGCGTGCGTCCTCGCCGCGACGCACGACGAGGCGCTCGCCGCCCTGGCCGCGACGGAGGTGCGCCTCTGATCGCGTGGCTCGTGCTCGCCGCCATGCTCGCGGGCACCGCCTTCGCGTTCCTCGCGCCCTGGCCCGCCCTCGCGCTCGCGACGGCCGCGGGCGCGGTGGCGATGCGCGGCCGCGGCCCGTTCCTCGCGTTCGTCGCCGTCGCGCTCCCGCTCAACGTCCTCATCCTCGGCCTCGTCGCGCCGCCCGACGGCTGGATGACGGGCCTCGTCGGCGGCCTGCGTCTCTCCGCCGCGCTCGCGGTCAACCTCGCGCTCCTCTCGCGCTTCGGCGCCGAGCGCCTCCTCGACGGCCTGCGCCTGCCGCCGCGCGCGACGGCGCTTCTCGCGGCCGTGCTGCTCGCGGCGCACGACCTCGGCCGCGACTTCGCGCGCCTGCGCGACGCGCGCCGCTTCGAGGGGGCCTGGCCCGCCGGCCGCCTCGCCCGCGCGCGCGAGGCCGCGCGCCTCCTCCCCGCGCTCGTCGTGGCCGCGCACCGCCGCGCGACGCTGCGGCGCGAGGCGCTCCAGCTCGCGGGCCACCCGACGCCGCCGTGGTTCGTGCCGCTCGTCGCCGTCGCCGCGCTCTGCGCCGCGGGACGGCTCGCGCTCCTCGCGCTCCCGAACGTCGCCCTGAGCTATGTCGTTGCCTTCCTCGGCGGCGTGCTGTTCGGGCCGCGCGTCGCGGCCGCCGGCGCCTTCCTCGGCATGGCGCTCACGGACTTCCTCCTCACGGGGCTCTACCCCGCCGGCTTCGTGAACGCGCCCGCGATGGCGCTCCTCGCGCTCGTCGGCGGCGCGATGCGCCGCATCGAGCCGGACCCGGCGCTCTCGGCCGTTTTCGGCATCCTCGCGACGTTCCTCTTCAGCGCGGCCTCCGACGCGCTCACGTGGCTCCTTCTCTACGCGAACGAGCCCGCCGCCCTCGCGCCGCTCGTGCTCATGGGGCTCGCCTTCAACGTCCTTCCGGCGCTCGTGAACGGCGCGCTCTTCGCCGCGAGCGTCGGCCCTACCGTGCGCGCCTTCCGCGCCTGGACAGAAGCAGGGCGAGCGCGATCGCCGCCAGCGCCGGCGCCGCTGGGGTCTCCCGAGCCGGCTCCGGGCTGACGAAGGCGGCGCGCACGAGGGTCGGCTCCTCGGGAGGCGCGGCCGCGTGCGCGACGACGGGAGCGGGAGCGCGCGCTTCGGCCGCGGGCGCCGCGGCCGCGACGCCGGCATCGCGCGCGACGATGCGCGCCGTCTGCGCGCTCGCGCGGGCGCCGCCGCGCTCCGCCTCGAGCGTCACGCTCGCCCACGTCGCGCCGGGAAGCTCCACCGCGAGCGGGCTCGCGGCGCCGCGGCGCTCGCCCGCGCCCGCGTCGCTCTCCCAGCGCAGCGTCGTCTCGCCGCTCGCATCGAAGCGGACGCGGAGCACGCCCGCCTCGAGCGACGCGTCGAGCGCGCGCACCTCGGGCGCGGGCGGCGCGGGCGCGGCGTCGGGCAGGCGCGCGACGAGCGTCCCCGTGGCGACGGCGCGCGCGCCGTCCGCGTCGACGGCCACCACGCGCACCTCGTGCGTGCCCACGGGGAAGCGCGCGCGGGGGCCGATGCTCCACGAGAGGGCGGGCGCCGGCCCGTCGGCGTCGTACGCCTCGGCGAGAAGCTCCACCTCCTCGTCGGCGACGACGTCGGCGGGCAGGCGCAGCGCGACGCTCGGCGGGAGGTTCACGATCTCGACGGTCACGTTCGCGCGCGCCTCGGCGCCGAACGCGTCCCGCACGGTCACCTCGACGCTTCGCGCGCCGAGCGTCTCGTAGCGCAGCGTCCGCGCGCCCGCGCCTTCCACCGCGTCGCCGTCGGGATCGGTCGCGTCGACGACGAACGAGGCGCCGGAGACGCGGTCGCCGACCACGCGCGCGGGTGCCCAGACGAGCGGGGCGCGGTTGGGCACGACGGCCGTGAAGCTCTGCGCGTGGCTCGCGACGCCGGTCTCGTCGATCGCGCGCACGCTCACGCGGTACTCGCCGGGGCGCGCGTAGGCGTGGCGCGTGCCGTTCGTGCGCGCGCCGTCGCCCCAGTCGACCTCGAAGCGCGCGATGCGCCCGTCGGGGTCGCTCGCGTTCGAGACGTCCAGCACGAGCGGGCTGGGCCGGTGGACGACCACCTTCTCGGGGAAGGCGCCCAGCAGGGGGCGCGCGCTGTGCACCTGGAGCGCGCCGCTGCCGCGCGCGAGGACGCCCGGCCCCTCCGCGCGCAGGTCGTAGGCGTAGGTGCCGGCCGCCGGCGGCGTGACGGCGAGGCCCGAGAGCCGCGCGTCGCGCCAGGTGAGGGCGAGCGAGTCGTGCGGCGCGGCGACGTGCAGCCGCACGGTCTCGCGCGCGTGCGCCTCCGCGGGCTCGATGCGCGCGGGCGCGTAGGAGGGGAAGGGGTAGCGCGCGCCGGCGAGGACGGGCACCGCCTCGGCGGTGCAGAAGGCGTTGGGCTGCGTCGGCCTGCCGTTTGGCTGGAGGCTCGTGCCCAGGCCGCCGTCGGCGTGCTGGAGGCGGCGCAGGTACGCGAGGCTCTCCGGCCGCTCCGCGAGGCCGAGGGCGGCGTAGCCGTGGAGCGCCCAAACGGTGCTCTGGCAGTTCACGCCCCCGCCCACGCGGTCGCGGTGGCCGCCCGTCGCGGCGTCGTACGTGGCGTCGAGGAGCGCGGCGGCGCTCGCGTAGCGCGACATCTCGTCGCCGCTCGCGCGCAGCGCCGCGAGCGCCATGCCGGTGACGTCGGTGAAGCTGCGCAACGCGCCCACCTGGTGGCTCCAGCCGCCGTCGGGAAGCTGCGTCGCCCGCAGCGCGACGGCGCTCGAGCGCACCTGCTCGTCCTCCACCCCGACGCCGGCGGCGCGCAAGGCGAGGATCGCCCACGCGTCGTCGTTCACGAACGTCGCGCTCCCCGACTGCCCGCCGACGAACCCGGCGCGCACGAGCGCCACGTAGTCGAGGCCGTTCACGTCGCGCGGGTCGTAGCCGCTCGTGCCGGCGGCGTGCGCGACGCGGAGGTAGGAGTAGTAGGGCCCGTCGACGCCGTCGTAGGGCGCAAGCTGCGAGAACGCGCTCTGGCCGGGGCTTGGCCAGCGCTGCGGGTCGCGCCCGGTGCGCGCGACCGCCTCCACGACGTTGGTCGCGTAGCCGCGCTCGTAGTCGGAGAGGTCGGCGAGCCACGCGAGCGCGCGCTCCGCGGGCGCGTCCTCGCCCGCCGCGAGGGGCAGCGGAGGGAGCGCGAGAAGAAGGAGCAGGAGCGCGCGCCGCATCGTGCGGGCCTCAGAGCGGGAGGAGCCACTGCTCGTAGACGAAGCGGTACGTGGCGCCCTCGCTCACCGTGGTCGAGTCGATGCCCGTCGAGGCGTACTCGCCGTCGATGTAGAAGGCCCAGTACGTCGGCAGGAGCGCGGCGACGTGGTCGATGCTCGTGATGTAGCGGCCCCAGCCGGAGGAGCTCTCGTAGCTCCACTCGAGGATGCAGCCGGACGCGACCGCCGCGTCGAGGACGGCGCCGACGTTCGCGCTGGCGGGGACCGAGACGTCGCAGTCGCGCCAGCCGGGGGCGGCGGGGTGGCCGCCGGCCACCTGGAGCGTGACGGTGACGGGCGCGTCCGCGCCGGCCGCGGGGAGCGCGGGAAGGAGGACGAGAGCGGCGAGCGCGAGCGTGACGAGGCGCGTGGTTCGCATCGCGCGCCCATCGGACGGCGTGGCTTAACCTTGATTGAGGATCTTCAACCGCCGTTGAGCCGCGGGTGGGGTCCGCTTGCGCGCCGGCACGCAGGCGGCGGGCGCTCGGCGCGGGCAATGGAACGGTTATATAGCCGCGCCCCGACTCGGCGACGCATGCGCGAGGAGCTCCGCCAGGTCCTGCACAAGCAAGGCTACGGGACCGTGGGGGAGCACGTCGGCGTCAAGCTGTGCCACTGGACCAAGGAGGACCTGCGCAGCGACCGCCACTGCTACAAGGGGGACTTCTACGGCATCGAGTCGCGCGGCTGCATGCAGATGACGCCCATCGTCGACTACTGCAACTTCACGTGCCTCTACTGCTGGCGGTCGCAGTCGTTCGACCTCGACATCAACACGCCCGGCTACCAGTGGGACAGCCCCGAGACGGTGCTCGAGGGCGCGCTCCAGGAGCAGCGCCGCCTTCTCACCGGCTACAAGGGGCACCCGACCGTCCCCGAGAAGAAGTGGGTCGAGTCGCAGATGCCCAAGCACGTCGCCATCTCGCTCAACGGCGAGCCGACGTTCTACCCGCACCTCGGGCGCTTCATCGAGCTCTGCCACAAGCGCGGGATGACGACGTTCCTCGTCACGAACGGCTCGCGCCCCGACATCCTCGCGAAGCTCGACCCGCTGCCGACGCAGCTCTACGTGTCGGTCGACGCGCCCAACGAGGACGTGTTCAACAAGCTCTGCGTCCCCATCGGGGGCGGCGCGTGGGACAAGCTCGAGGAGACCATCGACCTCCTCCCGAGCCTCGCGGGCAAGACGCGCATCGTGAGCCGCCACACGCTCGTCAAGGGCTGGAACATGGAGGCCGACAAGGGGCACGTCGAGCAGTACGCCAAGCTTGACCAGCGCGCGCAGGCGCACTTCGTCGAGTCGAAGGGGTACGTCTTCGTCGGCTACTCGCGCGAGCGCATGGGCATCGACAACATGCCCTCCTACGAGGACGTGCAGGCGTTCACCGACCGCCTCGCGCCCCTCATCGGCTACGAGCAGCAGGGCGGGCGGCGCGAGTCGCGCGTCACGCTCCTCGTCAAGCCCGGCGTGCAGCGCATGCTCGACCTCGAGGCGTGGGAGCGCGAGCACAAGACGGAGGACCACCCGCCCCTCGTCCTCAACGGCGGCCGCGTCATCCGCGACTCCTCCTGGGAGATCGTCAACAAGCGCCTCGCCGCGCTCGCGGCGGGCGGCCACTCCGAGGGGAACTGCCAGTGCGGCCACCCGCACGAGGCGCACGCCGTGCCGTCGCCACAGGCGCCGCCGCGGGTGCCCAACGTCACCCTGGGCGCCAAGCGCGCGCCGTAGCCCGGCTCCACAGGCTTCACGAGGCCCGCGGCCCCTCGCCTGCGCGTGCTGCGGCTCGTCCCCCTCGCGCTCGCCCTGGCGCTCGCGCTCGTCGCCGCGCCCCTCGCGCGGCCGCAGGGCGCCCTGCCTCCCGGATGCGTCGAGGAGCCGCCCGGCTACCGGTGCGCGTTCGAGGCGCCACTCGATCCCGTGGCGGGGGTGCGCCAGGTCGCGATGGTCGTCGCGCGCGATGGGGACTACGCCGTGTTCCCCGTCCCCGTCTTCGACCGCACGCTCGCGAGCATCGTCGTCGTCTTCGAGGGGGTCGAGGGCAACTGGGAGCTGCGCGTGCAGGCGCAGGTGGAGGGGCAGTGGATGTCGTACAGCAACGGCACGCACGCCCGCGAGGGGGCGCCCCGACCCGTGGCGCCCGCCTCGCAGACGACGCTGCACGTCCTCGACCGCTTCCCGGGCGCGCCGCACCGGCTGAACCTGCACCCGTACGGCTCGCTGCCGCATCCCGAGATCTCGGCCGGCCACTACCGCATCCTCTACGAGGCGGAGCCGCTGCGCGAAGGCGAGCCGTGGCCGCGCCCTGCGGCGACGCGCGACGACCCGCATCTTCTCGACGCCGCCTCCGACACGCCGGAGCCCGCGCTCGACATCGTCGCGTTCTGGTTCGACGACGCGGCGCGCGACGACGGGCTCTTCGAGGCGCACCTCGCGCTCGCCGACTATGAGCACGGCGCCGTCGCGGGCGAGTGGCGCATCGGCTTCCGAGTGGGCGATGCCCCCTACACGCTCCTCTTCCTCGAAGGCGACAACGGCGCGCGCGTCTGCGCGCTCGCGCGAGGCTCCTTCCCCGACGACGCGTCCACGGGCGCCCACCGCTCCGTCCGCCCTTCGTGCACGTTCGACCCCGAGCGCGACGTCCTGACGGCGCGGATCCCGGAGCGCGCGGTCGGCAGCCCGGGCGTGGGCGTCCTCTTCGACGGCTTCCGGGCCGTCGCCCTGCGTCACACCGTCGGCCCTCAGGGGGACGCGATCGGCCTCGCCTCCCCGTGGGACGTGGCGGACCGCCACAGCTACGCGTTCGCGCTGGGCGGCCCCGCCGTCTGGGACGCGCTCAACCCGCGCCTGGCCGTCCCGCCCGAGCCCTGGTACGCGCGCCCCCTCGCGGCGGAGAACGTGCCGGACACGCTCCAGGTGCTCGGCGCCCTCTTCGCCGCGGCCGCCTTCCTCGGCGGCCTCCTCCTCGTGCGCGCGCGTCGGCGGCGGCTGCGCGCGCTCCTCGCCGAGGTCGAGGAGGCCCTCGCGCGCCACCGGCACGACGCGGCGGCGGGACTCCTGGCGCTGGGCGCGCTGGAGGAGTCGTTCGAGGCGCGGCTCAGGCGCGGGCGCATCAGCGAGGGGGAGTATCAGATCGTCTCGCAGCGGGTCGCGACCTCCGCCGCGCGCCTCGCCATGCGCCGCGAGCTCCGCCCGGACGAGGGCGACGCCGACGTCCGCGTGCGCCCGCGGTGATCGAGCGCGCGAGGATCCGCGCGCCGCGACGGTTGACGCATCCGCCTCGCGTGGACGTACATCGGTCAGGCCGAAATGTGCACTGACACAAAGGCTAACTGGCCACCGCCGGTCGTCCGCTTGACCAGACGCGCGGAGGGGGGAAACCTTCGGGCCGAGGTCGACAGGACAGGATCATTTTGACCAGCGTCAGCTCTGGAACTCGCCTCACGATCGCGCTCGCGACGGCCGCCGTCGTCGCCGCCCTGGCCGCCCCGGCCACCTTCGCCGCCCTGAGCGGCAGCGGCAACGTCACCGACTACGTGCAGCTCTCGGTCGACACCGGCACCCTCGACACCCTCACTGCCTCCGCCGCCAGCGGCTCGGGCGCCATCGTCACCTCCGGCGACGACGCCTTCCAGATCTCCAACGCCGCGAGCAACGTGGACACGTTCCTCTTCTACGGCTGGAGCAACGCGCCCTACTTCGGCGCCTCGCCGCTCCAGACGAGCATCCAGCTGCGCGGCACGACCTACCCCATCTCGGACCTCCTCTGGTTCCGCCAGGAGACGGTCAACTCCGCGGGCGGCCTCGCCACCTCGCAGGTCTACTCGCCCCTCGTCATCAAGTCCGCGAGCGACGTGAAGACCGTCTCCTTCACCTCCAGCGGCGACGCGTGCTCCGCCTGGGGCGCCGCGCCCGAGGGCGCCGTTCCCAGCGCCGCCGGCTCGTTCACGACGAAGTACTACACGGCCGCCAGCGCCAACGACGCGCCCAGCACGAGCGACGCGGTCCACTACTGCATCGACGCGACGAACTCGCGCCTGTACCTGAACGCGGCGGCCTCCTTCACCGGCGCCACCGCCATCGACCTCTACACCGTGAGCTCGACGACGAGCCTCCGCTCCTACCAGGCGGAGCTCGTCCGCAGCGACGGCACGGGCAACAAGTACTGCTTCTTCGCCGTGAACGGCGCGGGCACCAGCGCCACCCCCGAGCTGCGCCAGTGCCAGAAGCTCCCGTACGAGATGGACGGCGTCACCTCCGCCCGCGCGTACGTGCTCTTCGACCCCCCGACGTTCTTCCCCTCGACGAACCAGGGCGGCGCCGTCACCTTCGCCGTCGCCGGCGTGCAGTGGAACCCGTACTCGGGCGCCGCCGTCAACACCGCGTAAGGTGCCAGCATGGCCGGAGCCTCCTCGCGTCGCAGCCCGCGCTCGGCGAGCGGAGGCTCCGCCCTCTTTCTCCTCCTTCTTCTCCTTCTTCCTCTCGCGGCCGCCGCGACGGGCGAGCCGCCGCGCGTCTACGCGAGCACCTACCGCGTCGACCTCGGCGCGCTTCTTCCCGGCGAGACGCGCGAAGGCGTCTTCCGCCTCTCGAACCCCAACCTCGTCGAGGCGCGCGTCGCGCTGCAGGGGCCGCCCGGCTCCTGGGTGACGCTTCCCGCGCAGCTCACGCTCGCGCCCGGCGAGGACCGCGAGGTCCCCTACGTGTACCGCGTGCCGCCCGACGCGCAGGCGGGGGACCATGGCGAGGCGTTCGTCCTCGCGCGCCCCGACGCCGCCGAGAGCGCCGCCCGCGCGAGGCTCGTCGCCTCCACGGCCATCCTCTTCACCTCGCGCACCGAGGCCGTGAGCGTCGCGAGCCTCACCGCGCCCGCCTTCGTGCCCCCCGGGGGAACGGTCTCCGGTTCCGTGGGCGTCGTCAACACGTGGCGCGAGCCCGTGCAGGCCCACGTGCGGCTCGTCTGGCGCGACGGCTGGGGCGAGGTCGTGGCCGAGCGCGTCGAGCCGGTGGCCGTCGGGCCGAACGGCTGGACAAGCGTCGCCTACGCCTTCGCACCAGGCACCGGGTCGCCGGGTGCCCACACGCTGGAGGCGCGCGTGGAGGACGCCTCGCCCGAGGAGGCGCCCCTCGGCGCGGGACAGACCGTGCCGATGAGCCTCGGCCGACGCGAGGCGCGCTTCTCGCTCCTGAGCATCCGCGACGCGGGCGACGGCAACGCGACGGTCGAGATCCACCTCGAGAACACCGGCGACGTCCCCGTGACGCTGCAGCCGCGCGTGACGTTCCGCGACCTTCTCGGAGGCGCGTGGACGCTGACGCTCGACGAGGTGACGCTCGCGCCGGGCGAGGCGCGCCGCGTGCATGGCAGCATCCTCCTTCCCCCCGGCCAGTACGCGGTCGAGCTGCACGTCGAAGGTGCGGGCGCGACGCTGCAGGCGCACGAGGCCGTCCCTCTGCAGCTCCACGTGCGCGCCCCCGCCGCGCCCGTCCTGGAGGCGCTGCCGGAGGCGTTCCAGCCCAAGCTCTCGTGGGTCCCGTGGCTCCTGGCGCTCGTCGGGCTCGCCCTCCTCGCGACGCAGCGGCGCCGCCTCGCGCGCCTCGCGCAGCGCCTCCCGCGCCGGCGCGACCCGGTCGACGACCTCCTCGCGCGCCTCGAGACGGACCTCGCGCACGACGCGTCGCTCCTCATCGACCTCGGCTCGCTCGACGCGCGCGACATCGAGTGCGTCCGCGAGGCCGCGCGCGGGTGGAGCATCGCGGAGGAGCGCGTCTACGCCGGCGACCGCGCCGCGCTGCCGCTCGCCGCGCTCGCCGAAGCGCGCGCCGGGCGGCTCGTCCTCGTCGCCACGCGCGACCCCGCGCTCGACGCGCTCGAGGCGGAGGTCGCGCGCGCGGGCGGCCGCGTCGAGCGCATCGCGCTTCCGGCGCGCGCGGGCGACGAGGCGCGAGGCGAAGCGTTTTCCTTCGACGCGTCCTCGTCGTCGCCATGAGCGCGCGCCCCCTCGCCTTCCGCAACGTCGCCCGCTACTGCCGCGACGTCGCCGCGAACCTCCCCCTCTACGAGGCGGTCGGCTTCCGCGTGCAGCGCGCGATGGAAGGCTTCGCCATCCTCCAGAACGAGGAAGGGCTCAAGCTCGTCCTCCACGAGGGGGAGCCCGAGGGGCGCCACGTCACGGCGCTCGGCTTCACGATGACCGGCGGCGTCGACGAGGCGCGCGCGTACGTCGAGAAGGCCGGGTGGCGGCTGCTGCGCGCGCCCGACGCGGACGACCAGGGCTTCTTCTACATCTACGGCGACCTGGACGGGAACCCGATCAACCTCGTCGGGGAGCGCAGTCACTCGTGAGCTGGCACGTCTACCTCCTCGAATGCGCCGACGGCACGCTCTACTGCGGCGTCACGAACGACCTCGCGCGCCGCGTGGCCATGCACAACGCCGGCCGCGCGTCGCGCTACACCCGCGCGCGCCTCCCGGTGCGCCTCGTCTGGAGCGAGCCCTGCGCGGACCGCGGCGCCGCGCTGCGCCGCGAGCTCGCGGTGAAGGCGCTGCCGCGGCGCGCGAAGCTCGCGCTCGCCCGCGCCTAGGCTCCCGCACGTTCATCCGCCGCGCCGCCGCTCGCCGCGCGTGCACCCGTGGCTGGGCGCGTGGCTGCCGTGGCTCGTCCTCGCGCACGTCCTGAGCGCCTTCCTCTTCGTCCTCTTCCACGCGCCCGCCGCGTGGGCGATGTGGCGGCTGCGGCGCGAGCGCGAGCCGGCGCGCGTCGCGGCGCTCCTCGACCTCTCGCAGGACGCGATGCCCTTCTCGTGGACCGCCTTCCTCGCGCTCGGCCTCTCCGGGCTCGCCGTCGCGGCGGCGGAGCACACGTGGCGCGAGCCGTGGGTGTGGGGGAGCGCGCTCCTCCTCGTGCTGACGGCCCTCGCGATGAGCGCCCTCGCGGCGCGCCCCTTCAACGAGGCCCGCAGCGCGCTGGGGCTGCGCTGGTTCGACGGGCGGCGCGTGCTTCCCGCCGCGGGCGCGCTCGACGAGGAGGCGCTCGCGGCCGCGCTCGCGCGCGTGCGGGCGCGCGCGGCACCGACCGCGCTCGTGGGCCTCGGCAGCCTCGTCGCGCTCGTGTGGCTCATGCTCGCGCGCCCCGGCTGACCTGATGCCTTGTCGTCCGTTCCTTGATGTCGAGAGATATCGTACGAAACCGCACGCCAAAACTTATCGGGATGCTCGCGAACGGAAGCTCTCGGGGGAGAAAGATGAAACTCCTGTGGACCAGCTTGCTCGCCGTCTCGCTCCTGATCGCCGCCTCGCCCTTCGCGCCCGCGCGCCCGGGGGGCATCCACGTCTACTACCAAGGCTCGACGCCGCTGGGCGCGGGCGCGCTGGAGCAGGAATGCCAGGGCGCCGTCGCGCTGGGCGTCGTGTGCCTCGCCGTGCCGGCGGGCGCGAAGCGCATGGGCTTCCTCGTCGACGACGCGAGCGACCTCGCCGTCGGCGGCACGTACTACGTCTACGACGCGAGCGGCGAGATCACGGCGCTTGGCGGCCACTGCGGCGCCGGCGTGGCCGATGTGCCTGCCGGAGGCACGTTCGTCGTGCGCCTCGAGTCGGTCAACGGGCCGCTCAACTGCGCCGCCGAGGGGAAGCTCGCGGGCCAGGCCACGCGCGGCTGGGTGGCGTTCACCCTGCGCTGACGCGCACGCTTAAGTCCGGCGGCGCGGCTCGCGCGCGCGTGGAGCCTGGCGACGAACTCGTCATCCGCGCGACCGGCGAGCGGGCGGTCCTCGTCGCCGTCGTCGACGCCGCCGGCACCCTTCTTCTGCGCGTGGGCGAGGAGGAGTTCCTCGCCGAGCGCGACGACGTCGAGCCCCCGTGGGCGCGGCACGCCGGCTGCGCGTGCTGCGGGTGAGGCTCCTCAGCGCTCGCGGCAGACGATCCTCGTCGCGGTGCCGCCGGGGCCCGCGGCCGCCGCGAGCATGCACTCGCGCGGCGCGCCGTTCCAGCCCGACTCGTAGCCGTACGCGTGGCTGAAGTACGGGCACGCCGGGTCGCTCGTGGCGGCGCTCGACGAACCCGCGGCCCACACGGGGACCTCGGCGGTGGTGAGCGCCCACGCGAGGATGAGAGCGCCGTTCGTCTCGGCGCACGAGTACGCGTCGATGCGCCAGCCGTGCGGCGGGCACTCGGGGTCGTGCGTGCAATCCCCCTGCACGAGCACCGTCACGCCGCCAAGGCCGGCTCCGCAGTCGGCGGCGACCGCGTCGAGCGCCGCGCACGACGGGGAGGGGGCCGCGGCGAGCGCGGGAGCGAGCGCGAGGCTCGTGAGGACGAGGATGGCGAACGCGCGGAGCAAGGGTCTCCCCGTCCGCCACGGCGTGCGCCGCCCATAGCGCTTCTCGTGAGGCCTTGTGCGCTGCGCCCTACTCGAGAAGCTTCGCCGCGACGCGCCCCTCGACGTAGTCGCGGCCCGAGATGGCGATGGTGGCGCGGTCGCCGAGGCGGATGCGCACGAGCTTGATCTCCTCCGAGTCGGGGTCGACCCGCTCGCGCCAGTTCTTCGCGGTGATCTCCTCGCTCATCTCGGCGCGCTCGACGCTCGACACGAAGAGCATGCTGTCGAACTCGTCGACGCTGTAGGGGCCGCCGGGGATGTCCGCCGTGGCCACGCGCGCCTCGAGGCCGCCCTCCATCGACATGAAGGCGCCGCCGCGCGTGATGCCGTTCACGAGGGCGCGCTGCGGGCCGGTCCAGCGCTCGTCGCGGCTCGCGAAGACCATCGCGCTGTCGACGACGCCGCGCTCGAGCGCTTCGGCGGCGGCGCCCTGCTCGCTCGTGTGCGCCGCAAGGATGTCGAGCGACGCGTTGTCGTGCGGCATCGGACCCTGCTTTCCGCGCAGGAGCCAGCGCAGCTGCCGGTGCACGACGAGGTCCGGGTAGCGGCGGATGGGCGAGGTGAAGTGGCAGTAGCAGACGCTGCCGAGGCCGAAGTGCCCGAGGTTCGCGGGCGTGTAGAACGCGCGCCCCATCGTGCCCAGCGTCTTCACGAACACGAGCCCTTGGAGCGCAGGGTCCTGGATGTCGCGGACGGCGACGAGCGCGCGCCGGAAGGGGGTGAGCCACGCCTCCTGCTCCTCGGGCGGGAGCTGCGCGAGCCCGACGAGCGCGGGCTGCGGCGGCGCCTCGGCGTCCGCGCCGGCCTCCGCGTCGTCGTCCTCGTCCTGCAGGGCGAAGCCGCCCGAGAGGAGGTCCACCTTTCCGCCCTTCTTGAGCGCGTCGAGGAGCGACATCTCCTGCTTCGCCGCCGGCTTCTCCGCGGGCTCGGGCGGCTCGATGCGGATGGGCACCTCCATCGTCTCGCACTGCGCGTTGAAGCGCGCGATGCTCGCGCGATCCGGCAGCGGGTGGCACCGGTAGAGGAGGGGCACCTTCTCCTTCGTCAGGATGCGCGCGACGGCCTCGTTGGCGGCGACCATGAACGTCTCGATGAGGCGCGTGGCGGGTGTCCCCATCTTCTCGACGTGCTCGACGTTGTCGCTCGTGAGCCGGATGCGGCGCTCGCTCGTCTCGATGGCCAGGTTGCGCCGGTGCGCGTCGAGCTTGTCGGCGAGGCGCCGCATGCGCGCGAACTCGCCGTCCGGCTCCGCCTCCATGCGCCGCAGCGCCTCGGGATACGGGACGTTCTCCGTGACGCGGATGACGCTCTCCATCGCCTCCTCCTCGAGCAGCTTCCCGTCCGCGTCGAAGCGCATGCGCACGCTCATCGCGTACCGGTCCTGCTGCGGCTCGAGGCTGCAAAGGTCGTTCGAGAGGCGCGGCGGGAGCATGGGCAGGACGCCCGTCGGGAGGTACACGGACGTCGCGCGCTTGCGCGCGTCGTGGTCGAGCGTCGACTCGGGTGTCACGTAGTGCGAGACGTCGGCGATGTGCACCCAGAGCGTCGCGTCCCCGTTCTCGTGCCACTCGACGCCGACGGCGTCGTCATGGTCGCGCGCGTCGGGCGGGTCGATGGTGTAGCAGGTCCGTGCGCGGAGGTCGACGCGCCCCTCCGCCGCCACGCTGGCCGTGGCGCGGTCGGCGGCGCGGACGGTGTCGTCGCGCGTCTCCCACGCGAAGTTCGGGTGCATGAGCACCTTGCGCCGCGCGACGAGCTCCACCGCGTCGTCCAGGCCGAGGAGGTCGAGGTCGACGAGAAGCTCGACGAACGTGCTGCTGATGGAGACGCGCTCCGAGCCCGTCCAGTCGAGCGCGAGGAACTTGAGCCACGGGAAGAGCGAGAACCCGTCGAGCGTGTGCTTCCCGCTCGCGCCCAGCGTCGCCTTCCCCGTGAAGCGGTCGTGCAGAACGAAGTCCTTCATCGCGTCCGCGACGAACGCGAGGCGCGCGCGGTCCTCCTCGTCGAGCTGCGCCTCGCCGATGGGAACGCCCTTGTAGACCGTGCGGAGGTAGCCCGTCTCCTCGTCCTCGACCTCCTCGACGAGGACAAGCTTGTTCCGAAGCCGCGCCAGGCCGTCCTTCTCCCTGTGGAAGGAGACGTGCTCCGCGCGCGTGATGGGGCGCCAGCGCTCCTCGCGCCCCGGCTCGCGCTCGAAGTAGCCCACGCCCGGCTCGCGGCACGACTCGAGGATCTTCCGGATCTCGCCCACCTGCGGGCGGCTGGGCGTCTTTGTCTCGAAGAAGGCGGCCGCGAGCTCGTCGGGCGTCGCCGGCGCGCCCTCGCGGTCCTTCACGCGCTGCCAGAGGTCGCGGTCCGTCGCCCCCTCGGCGCGCGCCTCGTCCTTGACCTTCCCCTTCGTGACCTCCTCGATGAGCTGCTTGAGCCGCGGCGTGAGGTCCCCCTTCTCCAGCTCGTCGGGCGAGAGGCGCGCCTGGAGCTTGCGCCCCGTCACGTTCTCCCCCTTCACCTCCTGCTTGCCCCGCAGCGTGTGCAGGACGACGAAGAACGCGCCCTTCCGCTTGACCCGCTCCAGGTAGATGCCCAGGTTGTGCGGAGGCTGGACGCCGAAGAGGCCCGCCTTGAACTCGACGAGGTCGCCAGGCTTCAATGCCCGCGGGCAGGCGCCCCCGGCGCTTGAAGCCGCCGACTGGCGCGGCGCGCGCGGAGCCGGAGGCGCCGGTCGTCCGCGCGCGCCGCGGGGCGGGCCTGAGCTGCCCGCGCCGCCCTGGGTGCTATCAGATACGGACTCGGCAGTAATGCGTCAAGTGGCTGCGTTCCGCGCCCGCCGTCCGAACAGAGTCTGAGGAAAGTCCTCATCACCTATCGTCGTCTCCTCGGGTCTGTGCGCGCCCTTCTGGGGTGCGCGCGGGAGGCCCGCGACATGCTGCTCGCAGCATGCCGGGGGTTCGTACAGCTGATCGGAGGTGAAACGAAACATGATGACCATTGACATCCCGACGGTCGACGAGGCGCTCAACCTCGACGGCACGAGCGGCAGCGCCGAGACGGGCGCCACCGAGACCGCGTAAATCCGCGCTCTTGACTCAGACACCTTCGGAACCGACGGGGCGCGCCCGCCGCGCGCCCCGGCGTTCCACCTTCCGCAAGTTCGTTTTTCGCGACGCGCATCCCTGCGTCCTGACACTCCTTCCTCCCCGAGCGGAGCCGCTCTCCGCACGGCTTCTCGCACCGCTGGGCCACGCTCGACGCGTTGCATTCAACGCTGGTCGAAAAATGGGATATCACCCGCCGTCAACTCACCTCCAGCGCGGGACGGCGGCGCAAGTCGCTGGTCGCGCTGGGGAGGCATCGGAACGCGCGCAAGCGCTGTTGTCCGGTCCTCAGCACCGAACAACATGATCGGAGGTGACAACGAACATGATGACCATTGACATCCCGACGGTCGACGAGGCGCTCAACCTCGACGGCACGAGCGGCAGCGCCGAGACGGGCGCCACCGAGACCGCGTAAAGCGGACCTACTACACCTACCGGGGGCCCCGCCCCTGGTTCCCTTTTACGCCGCGTAGGCGGCTCACCGGCGCCCCCTTCTTCTGGGGCGCCTCTTCCCTCCTTGCCAGGCGGCCAAGGCTTTATGACCGGCGAGACCACGCGCAGCCTGAGCATGCTCGACGAGGCCCGCTATCGCCCGGAGGCGCGCGTCCTGCGCCTCCCTGCGTGGCGCGAGCCTCCCGGCGAGAAGCCGGCGGTCCTCATCGACCGCGTCAACGAGTGGCGCCCCGTCCACCCCGTGTTCATCGCGTCGCTCGAGTCGCTCCGGGACGGCGGCACGTTCGAGGACGCGGTGCAGCGCGCGCTTCCCGTCCGCGGCGAGCTCACGGAGACGCACATCCGCATCCTGTTCCGGCGCTGGTTCTGGCAGCTGCGCAACGAAGGCTACCTCGAGATCGCGCTCCCCGAGCCGCCGGAGGTCTTCGCGGACCGCTACCGCCGGGTGAAGGAGCTGGGCCGCGGCGGCATCGGCATCGCGCACCTCTGCCTCGACGAGCGAAGCGGCGAGCGCGTGGTCGTCAAGCACGCGTGGGGCTACCTCTCGCGCATCGACAAGGCGGACCGCCTCATGCGCGCCGAGAGCGCGGTGCTCCAGGCGTTCGACCACCCTGGGATCCCGCGCCACCTGGAGTCGTTCGAGCACGAGGGGCTCCTGCACGTGGTCCGCGACTTCGTGGACGGGGAATCCTTCGGCGCGCGCGTGGCGCGAAGCGGCCCTCCTGCGGCCGACGAGCGGCGCGCGCTCCTGCGCGAGGCCGCGGGCATCGTCGCGCACATGCACGAGCGCGGCTACCTGTTCCTCGACCCCACGCCGAGCAACTTCCTCACGCGCCCCGACGGCCGCGTCGCCGTCATCGACGTGGGCATCTGCCGCGAGCACAAGGACGGGCTCGCGCTCAAGCAGGCGCAGGCCGGAAGCCGCGGCTACGTGGGGCCCGAGGTCGTCGCGCACGACGGCATCGGCGTCTGGTCGGACGTCTTCGGCCTCGGCTGCCTCCACTACTACCTCGCGGCCGGCAAGCCGCCCGGGCACACGTGGACGCAGGCGGAGCGCGCGGACGCCGCGGCGAAGCTCGACCTGCCGGAGGACGAGCGCGCGCTCCTGCTCTCCTGCTGGCGCGACGACCCCGGCGCGCGGCCGACGCTCACCGACCTCCTGCGCGGCCTCGGAGGCGCGGCATGAGCGAGCCCGACCTCGCGCAGGACCTCCCCGCGTTCGTGGACCTCGTCGTGCGCGCCGCGAAGCGGCTCGACGGCGTCGCCGCGTGGGAGGTGCGCGGCGACCTCGTGCACGACCGCCGCTTCGTCTCCGACGGCAAGCAGTTCCGCGCGAGCCTCATGAGCGAGCTCGGCGGCGTGTCGCTGCGCATCTTCACCGCCGACGGCGGCGCGAGCTTCGGCATGACGACGGAGGCGACGCCGGAGGCGGCGGAGGCGCTGGCGCAGCGCGTCCTCGCCTTCGCCCGATCGAGCGCGCGCAAGGGCGTGAAGGCGTTCGCGCCCGGCGACGCGACCGCGCGCCGCGCGTCGTACGCCCCCAGCGTGAAGAGGCTCCCGCGCGACGCGGACCTCGACGAGTTCCGCGAGCTTCTCGAGCGCGCGCAGGCGGGGGCCGAGGCGGCGGACACCATGCGCGCCGGCGTGCGCGGGACAAGCTCCTGGGCCTCGCGCGAGCGGCGCGTGCTGTTCGTCGACTCGCACGGCTCGCAGGTGGAGAACGCGACGCTCCTCTCCTCGCTCCTCGTCCACCGCCTCGTGCGCGCGGACGGCAAGACGGGGGACGGGTTCCTCTACCGCAGCGGCGAGCGCGGCCTCACGGACTTCGAGGACGAAGGAGGCCCCGAGGCCATCGGCGCAGAGGCGTCGAAGCGCGCGCACGAGTATTGGGAAGCGCGCGCGGCGCCGGTGGGGCGCATGCGCGTCCTTACCGACAACCACCTCAGCGGCACGCTCGCGCACGAGTCGTTCGGCCACCTCACGGAGTACGACCTCGTCGCCAGCCAGTGGAGCGTGCTCCGCGGCCGGCGCGGCGAGGCGTTCGCGGGGGAGCACGTGAGCGTCATCGACGCGCCCACCGTGGACGAGCCCATCGTGCAGGGCGTGCGCGTGCCCCTGGACGAGGAGGGCGTGCGCGGGAAGCCCGTGCGCCTCCTTGACCGCGGCGTGCTCGCGGCGTGGATGCACGTGCGCGGCAGCGCGCCCGAGAGCGACGACGCGCCGACGGGCAACGGCCGCTCCCTCGACTTCCGGCACCCGCCCATCGTCCGGATGCGCAACACGTACTTCGAGCCCGGCGACATGAGCGTCGAGGAGGCGCTCGAGGAGCTGGGCACCGGCGTCTACCTCTGCGGCGGGCGCGGCGGCGCGCCCCACAGCGAAGGCTCCTTCATGTTCACCGCCCAGCGCGGCTATCTCGTCGAGAACGGCGAGATCGTCGCGCCCATCCGAAGCACGAGCATCTACGGCAACATCTTCGACTTCCTCCACAACATCGAGGGGGTCACGCGCGACTTCCGCGTCTTCGCGTCCGTGCACGGTGGCTGCGGCAAGTGGTCGCAGAGCTTCCTCCACGTCGGCATGGGCGGCCCGCACGTCCTTGTGCGCGAGGCGCTCGTGGGCGGCGAGCGCCCGCTCCATGGGATGCCCGGAGGCGACGCCGCGTGAGCGTCCCCAGCGGCGAGGAGCTTGTCGCGTTCGCGGAGCGCGGCGTGCGGCGCGCGCTGGCCCGCGGCGCCGAGCAGGCGGAGGTGTACGCGAGCTACGAGTCCGCCGCGCGCGTCGAGTTCCGCGGGCGGCTGGGCGAGGCGCAGGAGACGGCGGAGGGCGGCGTCTGCGTCCGCCTCGCCACGAGCGAGCGCCGCACCGGGTTCGCGAGCGTGCCGGGGCTCACCGAGCGCAGCGTCGAGCTCGCCATCGAGCGCGCCCTCGTGAACGCGCGCTACGCACCCGTGGACGCGAAGTTCAGCCACTACGCCGACCCGCAACCCGTCGCCGCGCCGCCCACGCGGCTCGACGCGCGCGTCGCGGCGCCCGACGCGGACCGGCTGCTGGGCGACGCCAAGGCCGCCGCCGACGGCGTCGCGGGGCAGGCGGACATCACGTACCTCACCTTCCAGCTCTCGGCGACGCGCGCGACCTTCGGCGTCGCGAACAGCCGCGGCGTCGCCACGTGGGACCAGGACGCGCGCGAGGCGTTCCTCAGCGAGCTGCGCGTGTCGGACGCCGCGCTCCACAAGACGTCGAACGAGTTCGGCGTCGAGCGCCGGCCGCTCTCGGAGCGCTACGACCTCGGCGCGCTGCTGGGCGACGCCGCGGCGCGGGCGCGCGGCGCGCTGCGGACGGCGCCGCTGGAGCGGCCGGTCGACACGGTCGTCGTCGACTTCGTGCCGACGATGCTTCTCCTCAGCCCCTTCCTCGACAACCTCGCCGTCGCCGCCGCGAAGACGGACGGCCTCGTCGAGCAGGTCGGCAAGAGCATCGCGTCGCCGCTCATCAGCATGCGCGACGACCCCGCGCGCGCCGACGGCGTCCGCTGCCAGCGCGTGGACGACGAAGGCGTGCCGACGCGGGCGACGAGGCTCGTGGAGCGCGGCGTCCTGCGCGAGCTCCCGACGCACGCGTACCTCGCGCACCAGAAGGGCGCTGCGAGCACGGGGAACGGCTACCGCAGCTTCGACAACCGCTGGACCAGCACGCCCCGGCCGCGCATCGCGAGCCTCGACGTCGCGCCGGGCACGAAGCCGCTCGCCGACATCCTCGCGGGCGTCGAGCGCGGCGTCTACGTGCGCGACTACCTCCTCGGCTGGTTCACGAACAACCCCGTCACGGGCGACTTCAGCACCGTGGCGCCCCTCGCGTTCCTCGTCGAGAAGGGGAGCATCGTGCAGGCGCTGCCGCCCACGACCGTCGCCGGGAACGTGTACAAGATGCTCCAGGACGTCGAGGAGGTCTCGCGCGAGCGACGCACGCTCCTTCGCGGAAGCTTCCCCGCACTTCGCGTCTCCGGCCTCACGTGCGCCACGTGAGCGCGCGGCTCACGCGTTCTCGGACGCGCGGCGCAGGATGAGGCTCCCCGCGGAGAGGCCGATGAGGAGCCAGCCGAAGACGATGAGCACGTCGAGGACGAGCGGGAAGTTCGCGAACGAGGGGCCGAGCGCGATCTGCCGCAGCGCGTCGACGCAGTACGTGAGCGGGTTGAGCTTCACGAGCACGCCGAACCACGTCGGGAGCTTCGAGACGTCGAAGAGCGAGCCCGAGAGGAGGAAGAGGGGCAGGATGACGAAGTTCGACGCGGTGGCGAACGTCGCGGGGTCGTCGCTGTACCACGCGAGCGCGATGCCCACCATCACGAGCGCGGCGCCCACGAGGGCCATCACGAGAAGAAGGAGCAGGAGCTGCCCGAGCCCCATGCGCAGGCCCATGAGGTAGCCCGCGCCGATGAGGAAGAGCCCCTGGATGAGCGTGCGGCTCACCTGTCCGAGGGCGACGCCCACAAGGATGCTTGTGCGGCGCACCGGCGCGACGAATACCTCCTTGAGGAAGCCGCCCTGCCGGTCGCGCAGGACGCTCATTCCGGCGCGGCTCGAGCCGTAGAGGAGCTTCATCCCGAGGATGCCGGGCAGGATGAACAGGATGTAGGGCGTGCCGTTGACGGTCACGCCGAGCCCCTTCCCGACGCCGAAGCCGAAGAGGAACAGCCACATGAGCGGCTGCATGAGGAAGCCGAGCATCCTCGAGGGGCGGCGGAACATCTGCTTGAGCTCGCGCACCCACAGCTGCTGGACGGCGACAAGCTCGCTCATCGCTGCCCCCGGATCCATCGGCCGAACCACCCGCGCTGCTTCTGCCGCTTGCGCTTGTCGCGCGGCGCGCGGCCCGTCTGCTCGAGGAACACGTCGTTGAGGGAGGGGGGACGCGTGCGCATCGACTCGACGCGCGGGCCGTGGTCGCGCAGCGCGTAGAGGAGCTGCGGGACCGTCACGTCCGCCTCGCGCACCTTCAGGCGCACGCTCGCGCCCTCGGCCTTCACGCTGAGGACGTTCGGCATCGCCTCGAGGAGGCGCGCCTCCCCGTTGAGCGGACGGTCGAGCACCAGCTCGACGAGGTCGCCGCCGAGCGCGCGCTTGAGCGCGTCCGGGGAATCCAGCGCGCTCACCTCGCCGTGGTCGATGATGGCGATGCGGTCGCACAGGGCGTCCGCCTCCTCCATGTAGTGCGTCGTGACGAGGATGGTGGCGCCGAAGCGCTTCTGCACCATCTGGATCTGCTCCCAGAGGGCGTTCCGCGAGACCGGGTCGAGCGCGACCGTCGGCTCGTCGAGAAGAAGGATCTTCGGCTCGTGCAGGATGGCGCGCACGATCTCGACGCGCCGCCGCATGCCGCCCGAGAAGGTGCCGATGCGGTCGTGCATCCGGTCCGTGAGGCCGATGAGCTCGATGAGCTCGGGGATGCGCTGGCGGAGCTTGTCGCGCGGCATGCCGTAGAGGCGGCCGTGCATCCAGAGGTTCTCGTACGCGTCCATGATGGGGTCGAGCGTCGGCTGCTGGAAGACGACGCCGAGCTGGCGGCGCACGTCCTCCTGCTGCGTGAGGACGGAGTACCCGCCCACGTACGCCTCGCCCGCCGTCGGGAGAAGCATCGTCGAGAGGACCTGCATCAGCGTGGACTTGCCCGCGCCGTTGGGCCCGAGGAGGCCGAAGGTCTCGCCCGCGCGCACGGTGAGGTCGACGCCGCGGAGGGCCTCCACCTCCTCGTAGCGCTTCGTCACCCCCCTCGCGACGATGGCCTCCATTCCGGCGGAACTGCGGCTGTCGCCTCATAAGCCATTGCGTCCACTCCTTCACGGTGACATCTCGCGCTCCGGCGCGGCGTGCGCGCGGTTTATCACCGGCCAGCGCCGCTCAGGGCCGATGGCGGCGCGCGTCCCGCTGCACCAGCGCGACCCGGAGTACCGCGTGCTCCGCGTGCCGCGCTGGTCGCGCGAGGGGGACGCGATCGTCGTCGACGACGCGCAGACGGGCATCGCGCAGCGCTGGAAGCCGTGGACGGCGGAGGTCCTCGAGGGGCTCGCCGCGGCCGAGCCGTACCCCGCGCTCGTCGACCGCCTGCAGCGCTTCTGGCCGCGCAAGCGCCGCGCCTGGTGCGACGCCACGCTGCGCCGCTTCCTCTTCACGCTCCACCGCCTGAAGGCGATCGAGCTCGTCCTCGAGCAGCCGACCTCCTTCGCCGACGGGCGCTACGTCGTGCGCAAGGAGCTCGGCCGCGGCGGCGTCGGCGTGGCGTGGCTCTGCCGCGACGCGCGCGACGGTCGCGAGGTCGTCGTCAAGCGCGCGTGGGACTACTTCGCGACGCTCGCCCGCGCCGACGCGCTCATGCGCGCGGAGGCGGAGGTCATGCGCAAGCTCGACCACCCGCGCATCGCCAAGGCGCTCGACGCGTTCGAGGAGGACGGCGCGTTCCACCTCGTGCGCGAGCTCGCGGAAGGCGAGGAGCTCTCGCGCTGGCGCGGCAAGGGCATCGAGGACGTGGACGCGCGGCACCGGCTCGCGGACGACATCGCCGACATCGTCGCCCACCTCCACGAGCGCGGCTTCCTCCTTCTCGACCTGCGCCCCGCGAACTTCTTTGTCGACCCGCGCTCGATGCGCCCGATGCTCATCGATGTCGGGCACTGCAAGCCGCTCGCGAACGGTCGCGTGGAGCTGGGGAAGCCCGCGAAGAACCGCGCGCACGGGAGCCCCGGCTTCGCCGCGCCCGAGACGCACGACGGGGTGGCGACGCCGCGCACCGACGTCTGGGGCTTCGGCCGCCTCCACTTCTTTGTCGCGACGGGTCAGCTCCCCAAGCCGACGGACGCGGCGGCGGACCTTCTCGCGCGCCTGGATGCCGCGCGCGTTCCGGAGAGCGACCGACGCCTCGTCGCGCGCTGCGCGGCGGACGCGCCGGAGGAGCGGCCGGCGACGATGCTCGAGGCCCGGGCGCTCCTGCGGGGCGGAGGTTAGGTTTAAGGAGGAGAGGCCGCATCGGCGGCTCCGCACCTCGCGCAGATAGCCAAGCCTGGCCAACGGCGTCAGATTCAGAGTCTGATCACTTAGGTGTTCTACGGTTCAAATCCGTATCTGCGCACTGACTTCGGCCACCGCAGACGGCCCGCTGTTCGGACCGACCGCGGCTCGCGCGCGCAATCCTTTTGGCCGAGGCGCGACTCGCGCGAGCGTGCGCGACTATCCGAGCGGCCCTCGTCTTCTCGCCGGCCTCGGCGCGCTGGTGATGGCCGCCACGTTCGGGATGCTCATGCCGTCGGGGCTCCTCTCGCAGGGGTACACCCTCACCGCGACGGTGATGCTCGTCACGACCATCCCGCTCGTCGCGTTCCTCACGCTTCTCGCGCTCGCGCCCGACGCGCTGCAGCGCGCGCTGCGACGCTTCACGCGGCTCGACCTGCGCGACCGCGGGCACGTCGCCGCGGCCGTTGTCATGGCCGGCACGCTCTACTTCGTCCTGGGCTACGGCTCGCTCACGAACGGCGCGTACGCCTACGAGCACGAGGTCGTGCTGGGGAACGAGCCCGTGCCCATCACGGGCGACGACCTGTTCGCGGGCATCATGATGAACCTCGTCGTGCTCGTGCTCCCGGCCATCTTCTACGTCGCGATGGTGCACGACGGCGGGCCCGGCAAGGCGCTCGAGCGGCTCGGCCTCCACGGCCGCAACGCGTCGCGCGCGCTCTTCATCGGCTTCGCGAGCGCCCTGGGCGTGCTCTTCGTCATCGCCCTGCTGTCCTACGGCATCGAGGCCACGGACATCGAGGTGCCGGAGAACGAGCGCGCGCTCCAGATCGCGAAGAGCGTGACGGTGCTCGGCGCGTTCGGCATCGCCGTCGGCGCCTCCGTGAGCGAGGAGGTCTTTTTCCGAGGCTTCCTGCAGCCGCGCATCGGCATGTTCGGGCAGGCCGTCTTTTTCGCGCTCGCCCACCTCTCGTACGTGAACGTCCTCGAGATCGTCGTCACGTTCACGCTCGCGCTCCTCTTCGGCATCATCTACCGCATGACGGGGAACCTGCTCGCGCCCATGGCGGGCCACTTCCTGTTCAACCTGCTCATGCTTCTCGCGGGCATCTACGCGCCCACCGCCGAGCCCGCCTGAGCGCCCGGCGGGCCGCCGGCGCAGGCCGCCCAAAGCTTGAAGGGCGGGTCCTGGCTACGCGGCGTAGCACGGCGGATAGCACGGTGGACGACATGGAGGAGCGCGGACAGGACCTCGAGAGCGGGCTCACAGGAAAGATGGAACTGGAGCTCGAGCTTCTCCAGCGGCACGTGGAGATCCTGAAGGCCGTGAAGGACCACGAGCCCATCGGCATCATCCGCCTCTCGGAGATCACCGGCCACCCGCAGCACAAGGTGCGCTACTCGCTGCGCATCCTCGAGCAGGAGGGCCTCATCGAGCCGAGCGCCCAGGGCGCCGTCACCACCGCGCGCATCTCCGAGTTCATCCCCCACCTGCGCACGATCCTCCACGGCATGCAGGAGACGGTCGCCGAGCTCAAGAAGACGATCGGCTGACGTCGACGCATGAACGCCCACCAGCGCCGCCTGCTCGCCCTCTGGGAGGAGCACGCCGCGGCCTGGGAGGCGCTCGCCCCCCGCCTCGCGCGCGCGACGAAGCTGCGCGTCTGGAACCCCCAGCGCTACGGGCTCCCCCTGTACCGGCGCTTCGCCGAGGAGCATCTTCCCCCGGCGCCCGGCGCCCTCCTCGCCTTCGGCCTCAACCCCGGCAAGTACGGCATGGCGCAGACGGGCATCCCCTTCACCGACGTCACGCGCGCCGCGCTCCTCGGCATCCCCCTCGAGCCGCCAGGGCTCGCGCCGCCGACGCTCGTCCCCTTCCTCAAAAGCTATCGCGTCGAACGCAGCAGCGCGAGCGTCTACGGCCTCCTCGACGCGCTGTGGGGCTCGCCGCGCGAAGGCTGGCGCCGCGTCTGGGCCGTCTCGCCCTGTGGTCTGCTCTTCCTGGAGAAGGACGGCACGAACGTGACGCCCGCCGACGCGCGCCTCGCACGGCGCGACGACGTCCGCGAGCTGCGGCTGCGCGTCGTGCGCGAGTGCGTCGCGCTCGCGAAGCCGCGCGGCATCCTCCTCCTCGGCCAGGACGTCGCGCGCGTCGCGGGCGAAGCGCTCGCGGACGAGGACGTTCTGGTCGCCGACCACCCGGTCGCGCGCGGGCCGGGGCGGCGCGGGCCCGTGTGGTGGGCGGAGACGGTGGGCGCGCAGGTGCGCGCGCGCGGCTGGGCGTGAGCGCGGCTCAGCCTCGCCGCAGCGCGCGCGCCTTGCGCCAAGCGGCCCACGCGATGCCGACGAGCCCGCTCCCCACGGCGATGCCCGTGAGCGGCGTCGCGTCGCGGCCGCCGAGGCACCCCGTCTCGCGGCCGCAGGCGCCGGGGCTCATGGAGTAGGCGGCGAGCGCGATCATCGCGAGCCCCGCGATCGCGCAGGCGATGGCGAGGCCGAGGCTGATGCGGGCATCGCGCGCGGCGGTCGTCGGCTCCACGCCGATCGGATGCCGCCGCGCGCGGATAAGGGGCGCGTCCCTCAGA
>DASRYU010000100.1:0-3951 GCA_035687045.1 Thermoplasmatota archaeon
GTGGAGGGGCAGGTGGGTCGCGCGCTCGGCAAGGGCGCGATGAACCTCAAGCGCCTCCGCGAGTCGCTCGGGAAAGAGGTCGTCCTTCTCGGCTACGCGGCCGACCGCGAGCAGTTCCTCAAGAACGTCTTCCACCGCTTCAAGGTCGAAGGCGTCGAGTGGGAGGACCGCAACGGCGACATCATCGCCCACGTGAAGATCCCGCAAGAGGACAAGGGCAAGGCCATCGGCAAGGGCGGGCGCAACATCCAGCTCGCCCGCATGCTGATGAAGCGCCACCACACCGTGGCCGACGTCTCGCTCGAGTGAAGGCAGACGACGAGCCCTTCCTTCGACTCTCTTCTCGACCACCTCGCACCCAGCCCGAGCACGCGCTCCGCGCGTCGAGCAAAGGACTCAAGGACCCGGCAACGACGCTGCTTCTTCTCGCGGCCACCGGTCCTCTCTGTTCCTTGTCCTCGTCCTCGTCCCGGACCTCGGCCTCGCGCGTCGGCGTCGGCGTTGGCGCCCGCGAGCGCGGCGTCACCGCCCGAACGGGTGCCGGACGATCTCGGTCGACCACGCGGTGTCGATGGTGAGCGCTTCGGCGTAGCGGCGCGCGGGGTCCCAGAAGAGCGAGCCGATCTCGCCGCGCGACCAGCCGTACCCCATCGCGAAGGGGGAGATGCCGCGGCTGTTGCCCAGCGGCCCGCTGTAGCGGTCGCCCACGTGATAGCGGGGCGTGGCGTTGCCCCTGAAGTCGACGGGGGAGGCGAAGAGCGACGGGTGGTCGGTGGAGTTCGCGAGGAACGCGGGGAGCGAGACGAGCCGGTACGGCACGGCGTCGCGCGGCGTCATGTTCGGCTCGTAGAGCGCCTCGCCCTCGTCGGCCGGGCGATAGCTCACGACGTCGTCGCGGACGCGCGAGAGGCGGTTCGCGGCTCGCGGGTCGTGGCTCCCGTAGATGCCGTGGCCGCCGCTCTCGACGAGGACGACGGGGTGCCCCTGGATGATCTCGAAGGTGCCGCGCAGCGTCTCCGCGCCGCCGCGGATGGGGCCGGGGAAGGGCGCGTAGCTCCACATGTCGTAGTGCGCCTGCGTCGTGAGGAGAACGATCTCGAGCGTCTCCTTCGCCACGACGACCTGCACGTTCTCGCCGTCCCCCTCGTGCGTGTCCTGCACGCCCAGCGGCACGCGCGTCCAGTCGCGCGGGTGGTAGAGGTGATAGCTCACGAAGTAATGCGTCGCGCTCTCCACGACGGTGTAGTAGACGGTCGGAAGGAGCTCGTGGCGCGGGAGGTCGTCCCAGTTGTCGCGCGCGTCCCGGTCGCCGTCGAAGTCCATCGCGGCTGGGATGTCCTGCCGCCCCCACGTGGGGTCCGTCTCGTGGAGAAGCCACGGCGCGAACGCGCGCGCGAGCCACAGGTCGTCGTCGACGGGCGCCTCGGCCGCGTCGGAAAGCGGCGCCTCGTCGCGCAGCGGCCGCATGCCGGGCGCGGTGAGGACGAGCGTCGCGTGCGCGCCCAGGAGGAGCGCCGCGAGGAGCGCGACGAGCACGACGGGCTTGCGCATGCCAGCCGCGGCAGATGCGCGCCCCCGTTAGCCTTTTGTCATCCCCCCACTTGGCTCGTCCCATGGCCTCCGGCTGGGTCGTTCCCCTCCTGGCCGGCGTCGTCGCCGGGCTCTTCGCCGCGCGCGTGTGGGGCGAGTGGAGCGTGCGCCGCCGCGCGCACCAGCTGGCCTGGGCGGTCGGCCTCTCGCTCTACGCCGTCGCCACGCTCGTCGACGCGTACGCGGCGACCGAAGGGTGGAACGAGCTTGCCTACCGGCTCTTCTTCGCGACCGCCGGCGCCAACGTCGGCTTCCTCGGCCTTGGCACCGTGCTCCTCACGCGCTCGCGCGTCGCCGGCCGCGCCTTCGCCGCGTTCGTCGTGCTCGCGTCGCTTGTCGCCGCGCTCGCGCAGCTCGCGGTGCCCCTCGACCCCGCGCGCCTCGACGGCACCGCCTCGCACATCCCGTTCCCGCACCCCGCCCGCCTCGCGTTCCTCCTCCTCAACGTCGTCGGCGGCCTCGCGCTCATCGTCGGCGCCGTCGTCTCCTGGTGGCAGACGCGCCGCGTGGGCGTCCTCCTCATCGGCGTGGGCGCGCTCTTTCCCTTCCTCGGAGGCTCCCTGTCCACCCTCGCGTCGCTCGACCTCCGCGTGCTCTTCCAGTTCCTCGGCATCGTCGTGATGTTCGTCGGCTACCTGCGCGGGCGCGACCCCGTCCCGCCCGAGCAGGCGCCGCGCCCCGCCGACGCGTGAGCGCATGTCCCACGAGCCCTCCCTCGCGCTCTTCGCGCTCCAGGCGCTCGGCGTCGTTCTTCTCGCGGGCGCGCTGACGCTCGTCCTCCGCCGGCCGCGCCTCTCGCTCGACGCCTCGCTGCGCGGCGGCACGAGGCACGGCAAGCTCTACCTCGTCCTCGTCAACCGCGGCGGCTTCGCGGCGCGCGGCGTGCGCGTGGAGGTGCGCTGGGTGCGGCCCGACGGGAGCGCCTCGGACGCGGAGCGCCGCGAGCTCGGCCTCCTCGCGGCCGGCGAGCCGCTGCGCCTCGAGGTGCGCGCGCTGCACGCGCTCATCGAGCGCGACCCGGAGGGCTGGAGCGCCATCGAGGCGGTCGCGCGCGCCTCGAACGCGCTCCCCGCGCGGGCGCGGCTGGAGCTCTCCGCCCGCGCCGCGACGAACGCCGGGGCGGCGGGCGCCGAGCCGCCGGTGCGCTACGCGTCGGCCGCGACGCTTCCGTGCCCGGAGAGCCCCGACGGCGAGCACCTCTTCGAGCGGCGCTCGGTCCCCAACGACGGCGTGACGGAGCATTGGCACGTGTGCGCGCGCTGCCGCCACGTGAAGCGCGAGCCGCTCTCGGCGGAGGAGGAGGCCACGCAGGCGCGCGTGCGGCGCGAGCGCGTCGCGCGGGAGCGGGCCAAGATGGAGGCGGAGTGGGCGCGTCGCGAGCGCGAGGAGGAGCCCCCCCGCGCGAGGTCGCGCGCGTCGCGCGAGGAGGAGGCGCGCCGCGCGCGGGAGGGCGACACCTTCCCGCCCGAGATCGCGTTCTACGCGCTCGAGCTCGACCCGACGAGCGCGACGTGGGAGGACGTGCTCGCGGCGCACCGTCGCCTCGCGCTCCTCCACCACCCCGACCGACGCCCGGGCATCGACGCGGCGACGCGCGCCGCGCTCGAACGGCGCATGCAGGAGATCAACGCCGCGCGCGACCGGCTGCGCGAGCACTTCGGGCTGCGCGCGCCGCTCGACTGAGCGCGGGGCGCACGGCTTTAAGAGACGCGCCCTCGTTCGGCCTGCGATGGCCGTGAGCCCCCTTGGCGTGCTCGCAGGCATCCTCCTCATCTTTCTCGCGCCGGGCTACTTCCTGCTGCAGGCGCTCTTTCCCGGCCGCCGCTACTTCGGCCCGTTCCACCCCGCCGCGCTCGTCGCCCTCTCGATGGCGCTCTCCGTCGCCATCACTGTCGTCGTCGGCAGCATCCTCGGGTTCCTCCCCGGCGAGGGCCCGGGCGGCCGCGGCTGGTTCCAGGGCGCGCAGACGGGGGCGCCCGTCCTCGAGTTCACGCTCGGCGGCCTCTCGCTCGTGCTCTTCCTCGTCGCGTGGTGGCGCGGCGCGTTCCCGCTCCTGGGCCGCGAGGCGGAGTACGAGTCGCACGCGGAGCGGGGCGAGCCGGAGGAGATGACGCTCCTGCGCGACCTGCGCCTCGAGGAGGAGCGGCTGCGCAAGGAGGCCATCCGCGTCCGCAAGCGCGCGTCGCACTCGCGCGACGCGGGTGTGCGCGGCGCGTTGACCGAAGCGGCGTCGGACCTCGACCGCGAGCGCGTGAGCGTCGCGAAGCGCGCGCGCGAGCTCGAGCACCGCGCGGGCGAGCGGCGCTACGGGGCGGGCGCGCAGAAGAAGGACCCGTGGCGGATGCGCCCGCGCTGAGGGCG
>DASRYU010000101.1:0-9463 GCA_035687045.1 Thermoplasmatota archaeon
ATGACGGACTCGCCGCGCGAGTGGGCGCAGAACCTCGACATCGCGACCATCCTCGGCATGCGCGCGCGGCTCTACCGGAGCAAGGCGCCGGCGCGCGTCGACCGGCCGCTGGGCTCGCACACGCTGGAGACGAGCCAGCAGCTCGCGCTCGCCGCCAAGGCCGTGGAGACGGAGGTGACGCTCGCCAAGCCGCCGCGGCTCACGATGGAGCCGAAGGTGGACAACTACGCGGCCCCCATGGGCCCGAGCGTGAACGTGGTGGACGCGCGCGTGCTGTCGCACCCGAGCGTGCCGCGCAAGGTGGATGATATCGTAAGCGACGTGCACGTCGACGCCGCGACGGGCGCCAACGAGATGTACGACGCGGGCATCAGCGCGTACCACATCCAGCGCCTCCTCTCCGTCGGCCTCCTCGGCGAATCGCGGCGGCGCAAGCTCGTGCCCACGCGCTGGAGCATCACGGCGACGGACGACATCCTCGGGAAGCGCCTCATCGAGGAGGTCAAGGCGTTCGGCCTCGTCGACGCGCCGCAGGTCTTCGCGGCCGACCTCTTTGGCAACTACTTCCACGTGCTGCTCATGCCGCGCGTCTGGTCGTTCGAGATGGTCGAGGCGTGGCAGGAGGACGGAGGCTGGATGTTCGGCCGCGACGCCGAAGGCTACGGCGGGCGCACGGCGTACGTCGAGCAGGTCGCGGGCGCCTACTACGCCGCGCGCCTCTCGGTGCTCGAGCACCTGCAGCGCGTGCGGCGGCAGGCGAGCGTCTTTGTGTACCGCGAGATCACGGACGAGTACTGGGCGCCGCTGGGCGTGTGGGTCATCCGCGAGGCCGTCCGCACGGCGATGGAGGGGAAGGGCCTCGTGTTCGGCGACGTCGCGAGCGCGGTGCGGCACGTCGCGCGCCGCACGCGCACAAGCGAATGGACGCGGCAGGCCACCCTCGTGAGGGAGGCGAAGGCGCAGACGACGCTGCGCGCGTTCCTCGACCAGAAACCGCCTGCAGAGGATGGTTAAGCCGTCCCGCGCGCACGTACAGGCGGGGAACCAAGATGAGGCCATCCGCGTCCAGCGCCACCTCGAGGTGCATCCTGCTCGCCGCCGCGCTCCTCCTGCCCGCCACGTTCGTCGCGGGCGACCCCGGCGCCGCGGAGGCGCGGGAGCTCCTCCCGGTGGCGCTGGACGGGCTGTCGCTCCCGAGCGGCTGGAGCGCCGAGGCGACGGAGGCGGGCGTGCGGCTGCAGCCGCCGCGCGGGGGAGGCGACGGGCGCGCGACGCTGCGGGTCGCGGGCGCCGAGGCGTTCGCGTACGAGCCGCGCGTCGAGCGCGGCGCGGTGGAGGTGTATGTGGACGGCGCGCTGCGGGCGCGGCACGAGGCGACGGAGAAGGGCGTCGAGCTCGCGCTCACGCCGGGGGTGCACGAGCTCGCGTTCCGCTTCGCGCCCGACGCCGGGGAGGCGGCCGGGGAGCTCCTCCTCGAGGGGGCGCGCGCGGCGGCGGCGCCCGTCCTCGAGCTCCTGCCTCCGGTCGCCTACAGCGAGTGCGGCGCGCCCGCGCAGCTCGTCCTCGCGCTCTCGACGTCGCTCCCGCTCTCGGCGGCCGGCATCGTCGTGCGCGTGGGGGAGGAGGAGGCGGACGCGACCCTGCGCTCGCGCGCGCTCGGCGTCGGGTACGCGCACACGCTCACCGTGCCGCTGCGCCCGTCCGCGCACGGCGCGCCCGCCGAGCTTGACGTGCTTGTGGAGGACGCGCTCGGCACCGTCTGGACGCTCTTGCGCGACGCCCTCGTGCAGGTGGAGCTGTGGGCGCCGCTCGCCGCGGGTCCGCACGGCTGGGTCTACGACTTCCACCCGACGGTCCACGCCTTCTCCCCCTGCTTCGACACCGCGATGGCGAACGCGAAGCTCACGCTCGACGGCGCGGAGGTCCCGCTCGAGCGCGCGAGCCCGTACGTCGCCGCGTACCGCGTGCCGGAGGCGCTGCGGTTCAACGAGCCGCACGAGTACCGCTTCACGCTCACGCTCCTCGACGGCTCGATCGTCGAGTACGCGGGCGAGTTCCGCGGCGGCCTCGACGTGCTCGAGATGGAGGCGTCGCGGCTTGCGCTCCTCTTCGAGGAGGCGGCCGCGCAGGCGCAGGTGGGCCCGCTGGGCGTGGTGGCGGGCGAGGTCGTCTTCGCGAACCTCGCGGCGCCCGACGAGCTCCCGCCCGTGAGCGACGCGTCGCGCCGGCTGCTCCGCCCGCAGGCGCTGCCGACGCTCTCCCTCGACGAGCCCGCGACGCTGCGCGCAGTGTACGCGCCGCTGGGCATCGCGTGCGGGCGCGCGCCCCTCCCGTGCTCGCCCTACGGCGGGAACGCGCCGGGGTTCGACCCGTTCGTCGCCCGCGCGACGCTCGAGGTGCGCGTGGGCGACGAGCGCGTCGCGCTCCTGCCGGGCGCGGGCCAGTTCGCCGCCGCGAGCCGCGCGACCGCGGGCATGCTCGCGGCGCTCGAGGTGGACACGGGCTCACGAGAAGGGTGATAGCCGCCTCCGGAGCTTCGGGCGCGTGCGGCTCGTCGGCCTCCTCGCGCTCACGCTTCTCGTGGCACCGGCGATCGCGCTGCCGGCGCCCGCCCCCGCCGAGTGGGAGGCGCGCGCGGGGCAGCCCGTCGTGCTCCTGGGCGCGCAGCTTCCGGGCCTCGCCGTCGTCGCGCGCTACGTCGAGCGCCCGCCCCTCCCGTTCCAGGAGGAGGCGATCGACGGCGCGTGGCTCCCGCTCCCGGCGCTCCCCGTGGAGGGCGCGACGCCCGTGGACGAGGTGGCGGTGTTCCGCTGGGAGGGCGGAGCGTTCGTGCGCGTCGTGTCGCAGGTGGACGAGCGCTTCGTGCGCTACCTCACGAACTACGCGAGCGACTTCGCGCCGTACTCGCAGTCGGACATGGAGCTGACCTATGCCTTCGACGCCGAGGGCGCGCGCAAGACGGGGGAGGCGCCGGGCGAGCCGTGGCGCGCGGCGTTCGCGGGCGCCGCCACGACGCCGGACCCCGTGCCGGGCTTCGACAGCGACGACGAGCTCGTCTTCCTCGCCGGCGACGCGGGCGCGCGCGCTCCGGCGCACGCGGGTCTTCTCGAGGTGGAGCTTCTGGACCCGCTGACGGGCGCGCGGCGCTACGCCTACGTCGGCCGCGCCGCGCCGGTCGCCTTCGAGCCGCTCGTGACGTACGCGCGCGACGCGGACGCCGACCTCTACGTGCAGAGCAACCACGGCGGCTACGGCGGCGCCCCCGGCGGCACGTGCTTCCCCGGCGACGGCGTCGACGCGCCCTGGGGCACGCCGCGCGCGTGCGACCACCGCCGCCCGAAGGACAGCGCGTGGGTCACGGCGCAGACGTACCGCTTCCACTACGCGGGGCGCTGGAAGCTCGACGCCATCCACGCGCGCGAGGGGGACGGCTGGGGGCCGGACCTCGTGGACCGCTGGAAGGGGCGCGCGTTCCAGCAGCGCGAGGGGAACGCGCTCGACATCGGCGGCTTCGAGGACGAGAACGACTGGACGCGCTCCAGCGTCACGCTCGGCGAGCGCGTCGGCCCCATCCGCGTGCTGCGCGAGACGTGGGGGGCCGACAGCGGGACGCACGTGACGCGCCTCGACGCGTTCTACCCCACGTTCTTCTCGCAGGTCTACCGCCTGCGCGTGCACCCGGTCCCGCCCGACGGCATCTACGCCTTCTGGGACCACACCGCCGGCGCCGTCGACACGTACTACACCGCGTACCGGCCCGAGGGCGTGCCCATCGACGGCGTCAACGACGAGGCCTACGGCACGAACTCCGAGTGGCAGGAGGATGCGCTCGGCGCCACGTACTTCGCCATCGACGCGCCCGACCCCACGCTCCAGGGTCCGCTCGCGAACGTCGCCTGGGACCAGGTGAGCGGCGCGCGCGGCAGCGTCGTGACGGTGCTTCTCGCGCCCGACACCAAGACCGGCGCGCTCACGCCCTACTACCGCGACGACGCGCTGTTCAACGACGGCACCGGGCACGACCCGCAGCCGCAGGGCTCGTTCGGCGCGCACGGCATCCACTTCTTCTTCACGAGCGACTCGGACAACCTGTTCCTTCCGGCGCCCGTCACCGAGTTCGTCGCGGAGGTGCGCATGCTTGTGCGCGAGGGGCGGCTGCCGAACGTGGCGCAGGAGCACGCCGCGCGCGAGATCGTTCCGCTCACGGTGGCGGTGCGCTGAAGCGCCGCTGCAGGACGAGCGTGAGCCCGATGAAGCCGCCCGCGCACGCCATGCCCACGCCGACGCCGGCGACGACGTCGCTCAGGTAGTGGACGCCGAGCACCATGCGGCTCGCCGCCATCGACACCGTCCACGCGAGCGCGAACGCGAGCACCGCGACGACAAAGCGGCGCCCGGTGACGTAGTGCCCCGCGAACCACACGAGAAGCATGGCGAACGCCGCGCCCACCGTCGCGTGCCCGCTCGGGAAGCTGAAGCCGCCCGTCTCCACGAGCATGTACTCGGGGCGCGGCCGCGCGAAGAGGAGCTTGAGCCCGCGCGCGGCGGCTTCCGCGACGGCGATGGAGCCGACGAGCCGCACGGCGCCCCACCACCGGCGGAGGATGAAGAGCGTGAGCACGCCCGCCACGAGCGCCGGCGCCACGAAGTCGACGCCGCCGAGGAACGCGAGCCCGCCTGCGAGAAGGACAAGCCCCGGCGCGCCCGCGACGGCTCGCCCCACCGGCTCGTCGAGCGGGCGCAGCGCGAACGACGCGAGGAAGAGGACGACGCCCGCGAGCGCCATCGTCGCCCAGAAGCGCGCGCTCTTCACGCGCCCCCCTCCTTGACGTAGACGCCCCAGTAGCGCGTCATGCTGCGGTGCACCCGCTGCTCGTGCGTCTGCTCGAGGCGGAAGCGCCGCAGCGCGCGGTCGCGAAGCTCCGGGCTCGCGGTGATGAACGCGAGGCGGCCGCCGGGCTTGAGCGCCTCGTGCGCGGCGTCCACGAAGCGGTCGTAGAGGCGCACGATGTCCTCCTGGTTCGTCGTGCTGCTGCGCCCGTAGGGCGGGTCGGTGACCACGGCGTCCAGCTGGGGCGCGAACTCCGGAAGCTCGCCCACGTCGCGCGTCTCCACCGTCGCGCCCTCGACGCCCATCTGCGCGAGCGTCGCCCGCGTCCCCTCCACCATGCGCCCGTCGAGGTCGCTGCCGAACGCGCGCGCGCCCACGAGCCCCGCCTCGATGAGGATGCCCCCCGTGCCGCAGAACGGATCGGCGACGCGGTCGCCCGGCCGCACGCGCGCGAGGTTGACGAGCGCGCGCGCGTAGCGCGGGTGGAGCGACACGGGCGCGAAGTGCGCGCGGTGCTTCACGTGGCGGCGGTCGAGCGCCTTGCGGTCCACCTCTCCAAGGAGCGCCCCGACGTGCACGTCCTCCGCCACGAGCATCTGGATGACAAGCTCCGGGTCCTTCAGGTCCACCTTGCCGGAGACGGCGAGGATGCCGCCCGCCGCGACGATGGTGTCCTGCAGCGGGAACTCCGGGTGGAGCCCCTCGAGGCGCCGCCCGCGGATGGCGAAGCGCTCCCCCTTCAGCGCGATGCGCCCGAACGGAGGCACGACGGCGCGCGGCGTCGCGGGGCTCGACCACCAGTGGGCGAGGACGCTGTGCGCAAGACCCGGGCGCTCGCGGAAGAACGCGACCGCCTCGTCAGGCGCCTCCACGAACGCGAGCGCGCGGTCCGTCTCCTCCACGCGCGCGCCCACGATGTCGCAAAGCGCCTCCAGCTCCGCGCGCGGGAGCGTCGGGTGCTCCGCGCTGAGCTCGAGGAGGAGGCGCACGCGGGGGCGACGACGGGAGGGGGGCAAAAAGGCTGGGACGAGGACGAGGAGGACGAGGAGGACGAGGTTGATGGGCGCGAGGACGAGGCCGAGGGCCAAGGCGAGCGCCATGTGGCGAAGCGAGGGCAAAGGAGAAGGCGCCTACGCGCATGAGCGCGCGCATGTTCGTGCCGGACCACGAGAAGCTGGACGTGTACCACCGCGCTGTGCGCGCGGCGGCTCTGGTGGAGAAGGTCGCGCTCGCGGTCCCCGAGGCACGCGCCGACCTGCGGGATCAGATGCGGCGCGCGAGCACCTCCGTCGTGCTCAACATCGCTGAGGGCGCGAACGGGTTCGCCCCTCGGGACAAGGCTCGTTACTACCGTATCGCGCAGGGTTCCGCAGGGGAATGTCTCGCCGCGCTCGACCTCGCGCGCCAGGTCGGTCCCGGGTCGGCCGATGACGGCGCGGCGCGAAGCGAGCTCCTCCACGTCATGGGCTCGTTGAGGAAAATGGTCTTCGCGATGCAGCGCAGAAAGTGAGGCAAGCCGGAATCCGCGTCCTCGGCCCCGTCGCCTCGTCCTGCCTCGTCCTCGTCCTTGTCCTCGTCCTTGTCTCGTCCTTGTCCTCGCTACAGCTCCCGCCGCACCTGCAGGCGGAAGTTCTCGAGGTCCGCCGTGGTGCGGAACTGGCGCGGCTCACCGGTGTGGCCGCAGTGGAGGCATTCGGCACTCGCTTCCTCGAAGGCGAACTCGCCCTGGGAGGACGTCACATGCTGCAGCAGGGTGCTGCCGCATCGGGCACAGGCGCCAGGCATGCGATGGCGTGGCGTCTCAGGGTGCAAATGCCTATCGGCAGTTCGAGGGGCACGGGCACGGGCGGAGGCGGGGGAACGGGCAGGCCCCCGCGCCCGCGCCCTCGCCTCGGCCCGCGCCCGGGGCGCGAAGCGCCCTCCCATTTTTCGCAGCCCCGCCTGGCGCAACCCTGAAAGCGATGCCGCCCGCTGGAACTCGCAACATATCCTCCCAAGGAGCTGTCACGCTTGGCGAAGGAAGTCACTCTCAAGGTCGCAGAAGCAGTCCAGGAGGACGTCGCGAAGGGTCGCGTGCGGGTGGATGCCGCCACGCGTCTCGACCTCCACCTTACCGTGGGCGATGTCGTCGAGATCATCGGCAAGAAATCCACCGCCGCCATCGTCTGGCGCGCGCACCCCGACGATGAGGGCAAGGGGCTCATCCGCATGGATGGCCTCATCCGCGACAACGCGGGCGTGGGCATCGGCGACAAAGTGCGCATCCGCAAGGTCGAGGTCTCCCCGGCGAACCGCATCACGCTCGCCCCCGTCATCGAGGAGGGGCAGAAGCTCCAGTTCGGCTCGGGCATCGAAGGCGTCGTCAAGCGCGGCCTCTTCAAGCGCCCCGTCACGAAGGGCGACACGGTCATCGTCCCGGGCATCGCGCTCATCGGGCGCGCGCTGCCGTTCATCGTCGTCGAGATCGCGCCCTCGGGCATCGTGCAGATCACCGAAGGCACGGAGGTCAACATCCGCGAGGAGGCCATCTCCGAGTCGGAGCTCGCCGCGCCGAAGGTCACGTACGAGGACGTCGGCGGCCTCAAGGACGAGCTCACGAAGGTGCGCGAGATGATCGAGCTCCCGCTCAAGCACCCGGAGCTCTTCGACCGCCTCGGCATCGAGCCCCCCAAGGGCGTGCTTCTCCAGGGTCCCCCCGGCACCGGCAAGACGCTCATCGCGAAGGCGGTGGCGAACGAGTCGGGCGCCAACTTCTACAGCATCCAGGGCCCCGAGATCATGAGCAAGTTCTACGGCGAGTCGGAGGCCCGCCTGCGCGAGGTGTTCGAGGAGGCCGAGCAGAACGCGCCCGCGATCATCTTCATCGACGAGATCGACTCCATCGCGTCCAAGCGTGAGGACACGCAGGGCGAGGTCGAGCGCCGCGTCGTCGCGCAGCTCCTCACGCTCATGGACGGCCTCAAGGGCCGCGGCAAGGTCGTCGTCATCGGCGCCACGAACCGCGTGGACGCCGTGGACCCGGCGCTGCGCCGCCCCGGCCGCTTCGACCGCGAGATCGAGATCGGCGTCCCGTCCCGCGAGGGCCGCAAGGAGGTGCTGCAGATCCACACGCGCAGCATGCCCCTCGCGGCGGACTTCGACATCGACTACCTCGTGGACAACTCCCACGGCTTCGTCGGCGCCGACCTCGCCGCGCTCGCCAAGGAGGGCGCGATGAAGGCGCTGCGCCGCTACCTCCCCGAGATCGACCTCGAGCAGCCCGTCCCGACGGAGGTCCTCGAGAAGATGGAGATCCAGATGAACGACTTCAAGGAGGCGCTCAAGGAGATCGAGCCCTCCGCGCTCCGCGAGGTCCTCATCGAGATCCCGCGCGTCACGTGGGACGACGTCGGCGGCCTCGGCGAGCTCAAGCAGCAGCTGCGCGAGGCGGTCGAGTGGCCGCTCAACCAGCCTGAGATCTTCAAGAAGATGGGCATCAAGCCGCCGCGCGGCATCCTCCTGTACGGACCCCCCGGCACCGGCAAGACGCTCCTCGCGAAGGCCGTGGCCAACGAGAGCCGCGCGAACTTCATCTCCGTCAAGGGCCCCGAGCTTCTCAGCAAGTGGGTCGGCGAGTCGGAGAAGGCGGTGCGCGAGATCTTCAAGAAGGCGAAGCAGGCCGCGCCCAGCATCGTCTTCCTCGACGAGATCGACTCCATCGCGCCCCGCCGCTCGATGGGCTCCTCGGACAGCCACGTGACGGAGCGCATGGTCAACCAGCTCCTCACGTCGATCGACGGCATGGAGACGCTCGAGGGCGTCGTGGTCATCGGCGCGACGAACCGCCCCGACATCCTCGACCCCGCGCTCCTGCGCGCCGGCCGCTTCGACCGCCTCCTCCAGGCGCCGCCGCCCGACAAGGACGCGCGCAAGAAGATCCTCGAGATCCACACGTCCGGCATGCCGCTCAAGGACGTCGACATGGAGCAGCTCGCGACCCGCACGCAGGGGTACGTGGGCGCCGACCTCCAGTCGCTCGCCCGCGAGGCGGCCATGCTCGCCCTCCGCGAGAACATGAAGGCGGACGTCGTCACGGGCAAGCACTTCGAAGCGGCGCTCGGCCAGGTCCGCCCCAGCGTGGACGAGAACACGGTCGAGTACTACAAGAAGATCGCCCAGGAGCTCGAAGGCGGCATCATCCGCCGCCAGAAGGCCGCCCGCGACTCGCAGAAGGGCGTCGAAGTGCTGTGAGCCCGTGAGGGCTCACGGGACGCGACGCGCCATCAGGCGCGGCGCGAGTGCTCTGACGCGAGCGGGACGCGCGGGCCGGCTCGCGGCCGCCATCGTCCTCGTTCTGCTCTCCGCCGGATGCGCCAGCATCAGCGAGGAGGGGCGGTGGACGCTCATGGGCTCGTTCACGACGGCGCGGAGCGACGCCGACATGGACGCGGTCTGCCGCGCAGCGGGACGCACGCCGCCTTGCGCGTTCCTGGAGAGCTACCCCGAGCAGTTCATCTTCTCCTTCGACACGCGCCGCGCGTGCGAGCAGGCGCGCGAGCGGATCGCGCGCGTCGAGACGGCGCGCCCGGGGGAATGCGAGCCCCCGGCGCCGGCGCCGGAGGCGTGGGTGCTCCGGGGGGCGTTCACGATGGA
>DASRYU010000102.1:0-2868 GCA_035687045.1 Thermoplasmatota archaeon
TCCTCCTCGTGGGCGCCCTCACGGGCGTCCTCACCGCGCCTCTGGCGGCAGGCGACGAGTTCCGCGACCCCATCGGCATGTTCCACGCCGGCTGGGACCTCGCGAGCCTCCTCATCCTCGTCTTCGCCGGGCTACGGTTCCAGCTCTTCGCGTTCCACATGCGCGCCCGCCAAGGCGTCGCCGTGGCGCTCGTGGTCTCGGCCGGTTTCATGCTCTTCGTCACCGTCGAGAGCCTCGCGCAGGAGTTCGTGCAGGACAAGTACCTCGCGGGGCTCCCGGCGAACAACGTCATCTCCGGCATCGCCGTCGCGCTGGCGCTCCTTCCCCTGGCGAAGGTGGGCGAGCTTCTGTCGCGGCGCATGTTCCCCGAGGCGGCGCGCTCGGGCGCGCGCAAGGACACGGAGCAGATCTACCAGGCGGCGGTGGAAGGCTCTCTCCTGGACGGCGCCATCAGCCCGAAGGAGGTGCGCTCGCTCGTGCGCCTCCGCGAGACGCTGGGTCTCACCGACGAGGACCACGAGCGCATCGAGGGGCGCGTCAGGGCTGCCCTGATGAGCGCTCCAGTGTCACCGGCGTGAGGAAAGAGCTACCCGAAAGACGCTCACCGATCGTCGGGGCGGAACGCTTCAGGAGGTGAATGTCCAACGCGGCCGCAGGGCTGGCTTGCCAGCCGCGGTCGGGTCGTTCGTGCAGCGTTCCTCCATTCTCCGCGCCACCGGCGCGAAGGTCTTCGCCACCACCATGGTCCTCAGCCTCCTCCTTGGCGCGCCCAGCGCCGCGACCGCGCCGGGCGACGACCCGCTCACGCTCCGCCCCGACGAGCGCTGGGTCTTTGTCAACACGGTCACGCCCCTGAGCGACCTCTTCCGTGTGCGCGACTCCTCCGGATGGCTCTCGCCTGGCGACATCAACTCGTGGAACACGATGGGCAGCTGCAACGGCGCGAGCTGGATGGAGGACAAGGACAAGTTCCGCGCGAAGGAGGCCCCCGCGAGCTGCGTCGTGCAGGCGAACGCGCACGGCGACAAGGGCCAGGCGACGGTCCACGTCATCGAGCGCACGCTGCGCATCAGCCCGAGCGACATCACCATCGACCGCAGCACGACCCAGCAGTTCCGCGTCGGCTCCGGCCCGTGGAGCGACATGGACCTCTTCCCGGCTCCCGCCTGGACGCAGGACTGCGGCGGCAGCATCTCGCCGGACGGCCTCTTCACGGCCCCCGCGACGGGCGCCAGCTGCACCATCACCGTCTCGAGCGGCGGCGTCTCCGCGTCGACCCGCGTCACGGTGCGCGCGCCCACGCTCCACAGCATCCGCCTCACCCCCTCCGCGAGCGACGTGGCCGCGGGCACGCCCGTCTCCCTCGGCGTCGTCGGCCTCGCGAGCGACGGCACGACGGTCGTCCCCTTCACGCCCCACTGGACCGTCCCCGCCGGCTGCGGCGTCGCCCCCACCACGACGCCCTACGTCGTCACGCCGACCGTCGCGGGCGCCTGCGTCATCGCCGTCTCCAACGGCGCCCTCATCGCCGCGACCGCGACGCTTCTCGTGCGCCCCGCCGCGCTCCACGCCATCGACGTCGCCTCCGCCGGCCCCACGACCGTCACCGTCGGCACGAGCGGCCTCGCCTTCTCCGCCGCCGGCCGCGACGCCTACCAGAACGCGGTGACGATCGCGCCGCAGTGGACCTCCGACTGCGGGGTCATCGGCTCCGCGAGCGGGATCCTCGACGCGCGCGCCTCGCCGCCTGGCACCTGCACCGTCACCGCCACGGCGCACGGCGTGTCCGGCTCCGTCGGCCTCACCCTCGTCGCCGGCTCGCCGCACCAGGTCGTCGTCTCGCCCGCGAGCGCGACCCTCGCCGCCGGCGCCACGCGCGCCGTCTCCGCCATCGTGCAGGACGCGCACGGCAACCCGCTCGCGCAGAGCGTCTCGTGGGACGCGCCCACGTGCGGCTCCTTCGCGGAGGGCATCTACACCGCCCCCACGGTCCTGGGCGACACCCTCGCGTGCGCCCTCACCGCGCGCTCCGACGGCGCGAGCCCCGGCACGGCGACCTTCGCCCTCACGCCCGCGGCGCTCTCGCGCATCGACGTCGCCGGCCCGGCGACGCTTGTGGCCAACACCAGCGCCGACTACACCTTCGCCGGCTTCGACGCCTTCGGCAACCCGGTCCCGCTCGCGGTCGGCACGCGCGCCTTCCTCGCCCCCACCACCGCCGGCCCCGCGAGCGTCTGCCAGACGCAGGCCGGCGTCACCGGCTGCGCGAACGTGACGGTCGTCGCGGACGTGCTCCACCGCCTCGCGGTCGAGGGCCCGGCGTCGCTTGTCGCGAACACGACCGGCGACTTCACCGTCGCGGGCTTCGACCGCTACGGCAACCCCGTCGACGTCCCCTTCACCACGTTCACGCACACCGCGCCCACCCTCGCCGGAACGAGCGAGGTGTGCACGAGCGTCGGCGACGTCGCGCGCTGCGTGGCGCTCGTGGTCCTGCCCGACGCGCTCGCGCGCCTCGAGCTCGACGGTCCCGCGTCCCCGACCGCCGGTTCGAGCGTCGTCTACACCGCGACGGGCTACGACCGCTACAACAACAGCGTCGTCCTCTCGCGCACGCAGGTGTCGTTCGACGTGCCCACGGTTTCCGGCCCCTCGAGCGTGTGCGCCACCATCGACGGCGCGACGCGCTGCATCGACGTGCTCGTCGTCGCCGACGGCCTCCACCGCATCGTCGTGTCGGGCCCTGCCGCGCTCGTGGCCGCGACGGAGGCGGATTTCACCGTCTCCGGCTTCGACCGCCACAACAACTCGGTGACGCCCTCGCAGACAAGCTTCCGCTACACCGCGCCGACGCTCGCGGGCGACGCG
>DASRYU010000103.1:0-9055 GCA_035687045.1 Thermoplasmatota archaeon
ACCTGGATGGGCCGACCCTTCTCCGCGCCCGGCGGCGCGGAGAAGGGTCGGCCCATCCAGGTCGAGCACATCGACGACCTGCTGTGGGACCTGGAGCTCTCGCTTCTCGAGTCGGACGTCGCGCTCCCCGTGGTGGAGGAGATCAAGGAGTCGCTCAAGCGCAAGCTGCCCGAGATCCGCGTGAGCGGTCCGGAGGAGGTGCCCGCCGCCGTGGAGAACGCGCTGCGCGAGTCGCTCCTCGACGCGCTCTCCGTCAAGCCCATCGACTTCGACACGTGGGTCCTCGAGAAGACGCTCGAGAAGAAGCCCGTCGTCATCATGTTCGTCGGCGTCAACGGCACCGGCAAGACGACCTCGATCGGCCGCATCGCGTACCGCCTCAAGGAGAGCGGCTACACGTGCGTGATGGCCGCCGGCGACACGTTCCGCGCCGGTGCCATCCAGCAGCTCGAGAAGCACGCGGAGAAGGTCGGCGTGTCGTTCATCAAGACGAACGCGGGCGGCGACCCCGCCGCGGTCGCGTTCGACGCCATCGAGCACGCGAAGGGGCGCATGAAGGACGTCGTCCTGCTCGACACCGCGGGCCGCATGCAGACGAACACGAACCTCATGGACGAGATGAAGAAGATCAAGCGCGTCGCGAAGCCCGACCTCATCGTGTTCGTGGGCGACTCGCTCGCCGGGAACGACGCGGTCGAGCAGGCCGTGCACTTCGACAAGGCCGTCGGCATCGACGCGGTCATCCTCACGAAGGTCGACACGGACGCCAAGGGCGGCGCCGCGCTCTCCATCGCCAAGGCCGTCGGCAAGCCCATCCTCTTCCTCGGCGTCGGGCAGGAGTACGCCGACATCGTCCCCTACGACCCGAAGTGGATGGTCGACAGGATCTTCGAAGCGGCGTAGCGCGCCGCAGCGCGCCGAGCCGCTGAGAAGATGGCCGACGTGACGCCGCGTGAGGCGGTGCGGCGAGCATCTTCGAAGCGGCGTAGCGCGCGCGAGCGTGCTCAGCGCGAGACCGCCGCGTCGACGGCGCGGTCGCGCGCGCCTTCGCGCTCGCGCATCTGGCGTCCGCGCCGGAAGGAGAGGAGGAGCTCGAAGGCGGGAGGGTCGCCGGCGAGGCGCCACTCGGAGCCCAGAAAGTCCCAGTCGTCCGCGTAGCGCCGGACCATCTCGACCACGCGCTCCACCTCGACGGCGGGGATGAGCCCGATGGGGCCTTCCTCGCGTCCGTCGCCGAGCGCGTCGACGTCGTCCGGGTGGTTCGTCACGTGGAGGAGGACGCGGATGCTGCTCGGGTCGGCCATGCGGGGCGGGCAATGGCCCGTGGCGGAAGAGCGTTTCCGGCCGCGCCCGCGCGTCCGAGGCGGGCACCGGCGCGGGACGCCTCGCCTGTTGCACCACACGCGCTTTTCTACAAGCTGCCCGCGGAGGCGCCATGCGTCTCCCGCCGCTCCTCGTCGTCGCCCTCCTCGCCACGACGCTCGTCCCCACGGGCGCCGCCGCCGGATTCGACGCGTCGTTCACGCCGCGCAACGGCGGCGAGTGGTGGATCCAGGTGAAGGTGACGGCGAACGCGGCGGTGCACGCCGTCGACGTGCGCATCGACGGCGGCTCGTGGAGGCCGCTCGAGCTCAAGAGCTGGGGCGACTGGGCGAAGAGCTATCACGCGCCGGCGGGCAGCGTCGTCGAGTTCCGCGCGCGAAGCGGCACCGAGTACGACCACTCCGGGAAGTACCGCTGGCCCTCGGGGGAGCCCGTGACGGAGCCGTCGGCGCCGAGCGCGCCCACGTTCACGCACGGCGGCGGGAACGAGTGGTGGGTCGAGGTGAAGGTGGAGCCGAAGCCTGCCGCCGTGGAGGCCATGGACACCGGCGGCTCGTGGAAGGCGCTCGAGTTCAAGTCGTGGGGCGAGTGGGCCGGGAGCTTCCGCATCGAGCCGGGCCACCAGGTGAGGTTCCGCGCGCTCGCCGGCGGCGCGTGGACGGAGAGCTGCTGGTTCACGCACCCGCAGGGCGCCGCCCAGTGCGGCGGCTCCACGCCCCCGCCCTCCTCCGGCTTCACGGCGACGTTCCAGCCCCGCAACGGCGGCGAATGGTGGATCCAGGCGAAGGTCACCGCGAGCGAGCCTCTCCGCAGCGTCGAAGCCAGCATCAACGGCGGCCCCTGGAAGGCGCTCGAGCTCAAGAGCTGGGGCGACTGGGCGGCGAGCCATCATGCGCCCACGGGCAGCACCGTGAGCTTCCGCGCGACGGGCACGAGCGGCGCGACCGCGATGTCGGGCGTCTACGCGTGGCCCTCCGGCACGCTCCTTGGCGGCGGGGGCGGTGGCGGCGGCGCCGCCTCGATCACGGTGCGCGTCGACGCTGCCGCCCGCATCGCGCAGGTCGACCAGCGCCTCTACGGGATGAACATCGCCGACTGGAACGCGGCCGACTACCACCCCACGCAGAACGCGACCTTCCTCGCGTACCTCAAGGCGCTCGAGCCCGGCGTGCTCCGCTGGCCCGCCGGCCACACGTCGCAGGAGTACTGCTGGGAGCGCGGGCCCTGCACGGGCAAGGAGACGCGCACGCTCACGAAGGCGCACGTCGAGAGCTACATCCGCCTCGCGCGTGAAGTGGGTGCCGACCCCGCCATCGCGGTCAACATCAAGACCGGAACACCCGAGGCCGCGGCGGACCTCGTGCGCTACGTGAACGTCGAGCGCGGCCACAACGTGCGCTGGTGGATGCTGGGCAACGAGCCCGACCTTGGCGACGGCAAGACCTCCGGGCCGGAGGACTACGCCGCCAAGGCGGACCGGTGGGCGGACGCGATGCAGGCCGTCGACCCCCACGTGCGGCTCGTCGGCGGCGAGCTCATGACGGGCGCGCACGTCGTCGGCTCGAACGGCCGCCGCGACTGGATCAGCGTCATCGCCGAGCAGGCCGGGCACGAGTTCCGTGCCCTGAGCTGGCACTACTATCCGCTCGACAGCGCGCAGCCGAACCCGAACAGCAGCGCGTACCCGACGGTCGAGCACCTCTTCCAGGAGAACGCGAGCGACTGGCGCCCGGCGGGCATGTCGTTCGTCGAGCAGGCGATGCCGCACCTGCGCAGCGTGCGCGACAGGCACTCGCCCGGGAGCGAGATCTGGATCACCGAGATCGCCGAGGACTCCGGGCGCGGCGGCAAGGAGGGGATCGTCGACACGATGGCCGGCGCCCTCTGGACCGCCGACATCATGGGGCGGCTGGCCGCGCAGGACACGGACGTCGTCACCAAGTTCGTGTTCAAGAGCGGCTCGACGCACCGCTTCAACCTCCTGGACAGCGAGCTGCGGCCGCGCCCGTCGTATTACGTGTACTGGCTCATGAGCCGCCACTTCGGCGACGACATCGTGCACACGACGAGCAGCGACCGGACGAAGGTCGCCGCGCACGCGGCGCTCCGCGACGACGGCAAGCTCGTCATCCTCCTCGTCAACAAGGACACGAGCGCGCGCACCGTCGCGCTCGACCTGCGCGGCTACTCCGCCTCGAGCATGCGCGTGTACGACATCGTCGGCGACGGGTACTCCGACAAGACGGTGACCGTGAACGGGATGACGCTCACGCCGCACACCGTCCAGCAGACGCCGCCCGCGAGCGCGCTCGCGTGGTCGAGCACGACGGAGGTGCCGGCGACGTCCGTGCGGATGATCGTCGCCGGGTGACGCCGGCCGCCTCGCCGGCGTTGCCTCAAGCCGCCGTGAGCTTGTAGCACATCGAGCGGAGCTCGAACGTGCCCGTCGGTGCGACGGTGTTCCCCCCACCATGGTAGATGGAGAAGCGCAGCCGGTCCGCCTGGTCCGCTTCGCGCTCCAGGGCGCTGCTCGTGAAGGAGCCCTTCTCGACGGCGTTGGGGTACTGGCTGCCGAGAAGGGTCTGCAGGCCGGACGTGACGGGCGCGAACCCGGTGCGCTCGAAGATGGCCGTGCGCCCGATGGTGAGGCCGGCGCCGCTCACGAAGCGGACGGCGGTCAGGTTGCAGTGGTCGAACTCGGACGTGCTGAGCGTGAGGCCGAGCAGGTTCCTGAACTCCGTCACGTTGTCGTACGTCGTGTTGCCGTACGGCAGGACGATGACGGAACGCGACGCGTGCACGAGCTTGAGCACCGGCTCCGGGTCCTCCCGGATGTCGAAGCTGCCGTTCATGACGAGCGGCGCGGAGGGCCAGCCGGTGATCCGCGTCTCGTCCTGCACGATGGCGACGTCGACCGACAATGCCTCCGGCGGCCACACGACGTCCGTGCTGATCTCCACGGGCACCGTCGGCATCTCGACGCGCAGCGCGTCGGCCGGCCATTCGAACCGGCTCGCGACCTCGAGCGGCGTGCCGTTGGCCGTGCTGGCGGTGACGTTGAGCTCGTGCGGCCAGCGCTCGATCGCCATCGGCGCCGCCGCGTCGCCCCCTTCCAGGAGGCCGGCGATGCCGGGAGAGACGATCGCGAGCGCGGTCAGAGCGGCGAAGGTGTGGGGGCGCAAGGCGCGCCAGAGCCCGGGAGGCGGTAGATAACGTGTCAGTGCTCTCCGCCGCGGTGACAGGTCCGCGCCGGCCGCGCTCACTCCCGCCGCGCCGTCGGGTCCATCTCCAGCACGTACAGCCCGCTCCCGCGCTCCGTCACGAGCAGGTGGCCGCGGTGCCACTTCGCTTCGTAGACGTTGGGGAAGTACGGCTCGGGGAAGTTGGGCGTCTTGCGCCACACCTCGGGGCCGTCGTAGGGGTGGTCCTCCTCGCCGTGCGGCTGGTAGTACGCGACGGCGTAGGGCGCCGTCGGGTCGCTGACGTTGAGGACCCAGACGCCCGCGTGGTAGTGCGCGAGCGCCAGGAGGTCCCCCTGGAAGTCGAAGTTGTGGGGGCTGAAGAGGAACGGCTTGTCGTTCTCGACGTCGCCGGGGAGGCGCCACCACCCGATCTGCCGGATGTCGCCCGGGTCCGTCACGTCGTGCGCGCGGAGGTAGCCGGGCTCGCCGGGGCTGATGTCGATCTCGGGCCCGCTCCAGGCGATGATGCGGCCGTCGCGCGGCGTGGGGTCGGGGCGGAAGTAGTGATATCGCGCGCGGGTCGAGGGCTCGACTTGCGTGTCCACGCCCAGCAGCACGGGGAGCGTGGGGTCGCTGATGTCGACGGTGAACACGCCGCAGTCCCAGTGCGCGACGTAGAGGAGGAGCTGGCCCGTGAGCGGATGCTCCTCGACGTACTGGTCGTGCGGGAAGCACCCTTGGGAGGTCATCGCGACGAGGCCGCGCTCGTAGCGGAACGAGCCGACCGGCTGGAGCGTGCGCTTCCCGGCGACCTCGACGAACTCGGCGATCTTGATGTCGTTGCCCGGCGGCGGCGTGTACGTCTCGCCCGTGGGGAGCGCCTGCCGCGCGGGCTGCCCGTTGTAGACGAGGTACTGCCGCCCCTGCCATTCGTAGTACATCATCACGTGCGTGCCCTGGATCTCGACGGGGAAGAACGATTCGAAGCGCGGGTTCGCCTTGTCCCTGACGTCGACGATCTGGATCCCCGTGCCGGTGCCGCGCAGCGGGTCGGCGAGGATGTCCGCGGGCTCCGGGCGGCGCTGGAGGTTGAGGAAGACCCAGTTCCCGTCCCAGCTCGGGACCGCCTCCTGGCTCGCGCCGCCGGGCGTCGAGTACTGCGAGAGGAGCTTGGGCGCGCGCGGGTCGCTCACGTCGACCATCAGGAAGCCCGCGTACGCGCCGTCGGTCGCGATGTAGGCGATGTCGTCGACGATGCGCATGCCGGCGAACCCTTCGCGCCCCAGGTCGTGCGGGATGAGCGGGCTCCAGTTCACGAGGCGCAGCCCGAAGGACGACGTGTGGAGCGCCGGGTCCGTGTGGTCGTGGAGCTGCTCGATGGGCTCGCCGATGGCGGCAGCGAGCGCCTCCGGGTCCAGCGGGACGACCCCACCGGGCGCGGGCGCGCCGACGCAGCCGGCGAGGGCGAGGAGCGCGACGAGGAGGAGCCGGCGGAGCATCGGCGCGGACCCGGCGGGATGCATGATAATCCCTGCGGGCGCCCCGGTCCGGCTCCGCGCGCTCGCGCTCCTTCTCGCGCGCCTCGCGCCGAGGGCGCCGCGGCTCCGTTCGGCGGGCGTGACGCAGGCGGCTGACGCGCGCTAGCTTCAAGCGCGGCGCGCGACGTCCCGCCCGCGTGGCCGAACTCAGGCTCCGTCACCGCGCCCGCATGCGCGAGAAGGACGCCACGCGACTCGCCGAGTCCGTGAGCGTCGCCTTCGGGATCCCGCAGCCCTTCTCCGACGCGGTCGAGCGCGCCGACGCGGGCGACTTCGACGTGCTCATCGAGAACGGCCGCATCGTCGCGTTCATCCGCCGAGAGCCCGAGCGCATCGCGCCCACCTGCCGGCTCCTCATCGCCAAGCGCCCCACGAAGCGCCACGTGACCGTGGACATGGGCGCCGTCAAGTTCGTCAACAACGGCGCCGACGTCATGGCGCCAGGCATCGTGGAGGCGGACCCCGACATCCAGCCCGGCGACCTCGTGTGGGTGCGCGACGAGAAGAACAAGGTCCCGCTCGCAGTGGGCGAGGCCGTCATCCCCGGCACGCAGATGCCGCGCGGCCCGAAGGGGAAGGCCGTGAAGTCGCTCCACCGCGTGGGCGACGAGATGTGGAACCTGGACCTCACCGGATAGCGCGGACGCGGAGCGCTACGTTGATAGGCCGGCCAGCGGCTGGCGCGGATGGGAGCCGGACGCGATGGTCGAGACGTGCCCGAACTGTTCCGAGCGGGCCGTCGTGTTCGTCATCGCCAACAAGTGGCGCTGCAAGAAGTGCGGGAAGTACTTCGACTGGACCCAGATCAAGGGGCAGAAGAAGTAGCCAGCCGCCCCGCCGGCCGCACGCCTGTCCGCGCGCATCCACGTGAGGCTTGCGCCGCGCGCGCCGCGCCTCTCCCCTACCCCACTTGAAGGAGAAGGGGCCTCGCCACGCCGTTGCTTCTGCGTCGGGCGCTGCGCCACAAGGACCTCCGCCTCTTCCTCGCGGGCCAGACCGTGAGCCAGCTTGGCGACATGGTCTTCTTCGTGGCGCTCTCGTGGGCCGCCCTCGAAGCCACCGAAGGCGCCTTCGGCCTCGGCGTCGTCTTCGCGGCCTACACGGGCGCGCAGGTGCTCTTCCTTCTCCTGGGCGGCGTCCTCGTCGACCGCTTCCCCCGCCGCAGCGTCCACGTCGCAAGCGACGCGGTGCAGGGAACGCTCGGCCTCCTTCTCGCCGTCGCCGCGCTCGCGGGCGCGCTGCACCTCCCCGTCCTCGTCGTCTTCGGCGCGCTCTTCGGGGCCGCGAGCGCCGTCGCGCTCCCCGCCGTCTCGTCGCTCCTGCCGGAGACCGTGCCGAAGGAGGACCTTCCCGCCGCCGTCTCGCTCTACCAGGGCGTGCGCACCGCGGCGCTCCTGGGCGGCCCCGCGCTCGGCGGCCTCCTCTACGCGCTCGCGGGGAGCGCCGCGGCCTTCGCGTTCGACGCCGCGACGTACGCCGTGAGCATCCTTCTCGTGCGCGGGCTGCGCGCCGGCCGCCGCGCGCCCGTGGCGGAGCCGACACCCGTCCTCGCCGGCGCGCGCGAGGGGTTCCGCTACGTGCGCCAGCGCCCGTGGATCTGGATCGCCATCCTTCTCTTCGCCCTCGTGAACCTCGCCGAGACGGGGCCGCGCAACGTCGCGCTCCCCGTCCTTCTCGAGGAGAGCGGCGAGGGCGCGGAGGCGTTCGGCATCGTGCACAGCGCGGGCGCCGTCGGCGCCATCGCGGCGAGCGCGGCGCTCGGGATGCTCGCGCCCGCGCGGCGCGGCCTCTTGGCCTACGCGAGCGTCGTCCTCGCCGGCGCCAGCGTCGCGGCCACCGCGTTCGCGCACGGCACGCTCGCGCTCGCGGCGGCAAGCCTCGCGCGCGGCGCCGCCTTCGCCGCGTTCGTGCTCCTCTGGGAGACGGCGCTGGGCTCGGAGGTGGAGCCGTCGATGCGCGGCCGCGTGAACAGCCTCGACCTCCTCGGAAGCTGGCTCTTCCTGCCCGCGAGCGCCCTCGCCACGGCGCTCACGGTGGGCGAGTTCGGCGCGCGCTGGGCGTTCCTTGCCGGGGGCGCCGCCATCGTCGCGCTGGGCCTCCTGGGCCTGCTGCTGCCGAAGGCGCGCCGCTTCGGAGGCGACGCGCGAGGCGCCGAGACGAGCGCGCCGGCGTGAGGCCCCCGCCTCGGCCTCGCCGCCTCGGCCCCAGCCCGACGCCCGGCGAACGTTCAAGCCACGCACCCGCCTCGCGCGAAGCGTGACGCGCGCGCTCCTTCTCCTCTCGGGCGGCTTCGACAGCCCCGTCGCCGGGAAGCTTCTCCAGGAGCAGGGCGTGAAGCTCGAGGCCATCCACTTCTCGCTGGAGCCCTTCACCGACCGCGCGGCCGAGGAGAAGGCGGCGCGGCTCGCGGCGCACCTGGGCATCGCGCGCCTGCACGTCGTCGCGGCGGGGCCGCTCTTCTCGGAGCTCACGCAGAAGGCGGACCAGCGCCTCTACTTCGTCCTCTCGAAGCGCCTCATGGCGCGCGTCGCCGGCGAGCTCGCGCCCGCGCTCGGCTGCGAGGCCATCGCCACGGGCGAGAACATCGGCCAGGTCTCCAGCCAGACGCTCCCGAACCTCGCGAGCATCGACCGCGCCGCGCCCCTCCCCGTGCTGCGCCCGCTCCTCGCGTACGACAAGGTGGACATCGTCGACATCGCGCGCGAGATCGGCACCTACGACATCAGCGTCGGGCCCGAGGTCTGCGACGTGCTCGGCCCCACGCACCCCTCGACGGGCGCGGAGCTTTCGCGCGTCGAGAAGGAGGAGTCGAAGCTGGACGTGAAGAGCCTCGTCGAGCGCGGCCTCTCCTCGGTGCGCACGGTCGATACGACCTCGCATCATCCAACGACCTGACCAATCGTCCTAATGCCCCCGAGCGCAAGACGCCCGCATGCGAAGAGTCCTCCTCGCGCTCATCCTCGCCTCCACCCTCGCGCTCGCCGGCTGCATCAACGGCGACCCCGTCGAGGC
>DASRYU010000104.1:0-18428 GCA_035687045.1 Thermoplasmatota archaeon
GTCTAGGGGCGGGGACGAGGTCGCTCCATTAGTGAACTGCATTAACTAACTCCGCGCCTCCTCCGCGCGCTCCGCGTCCTCCGCGGTGAGCGTCGCCACGGCCCCGCGGCCCCCGCGGCCCCGCGGTGAGCGTCGCGACGACGTCGCGGCGAGCGGGCGGGACGCGAAGCGGACTCGACACCTTTTCAGGGAGCGCGCGACAGTCGCCCGACGATGCGCCGGACGAAGATCCTCGCGACGCTCGGTCCCGCCACGACGCCGGAGCCCGCCCTGAAGGCGCTCCTGCAGGCGGGCGCCGACGCGGTGCGCCTCAACTTCTCGCACGGGTCGGCGAAGGAGCACGAGGAGGTCTTCCGGCGCGTGCGCTCCGTGTCGGAGGCGCTGGGGCGCAGCGTGCCCATCGTCCAGGACATCCAGGGGCCAAAGATCCGCGTGGGGAAGCTCGCGCAGCCGCTGGAGCTCTCGCGCGGGCAGGAGATCCGCTTCCGCGTCGGCGAGGAGATGCGCGAGCCGGGGGTCGTTCCCATCACGTACGCGCACCTCGCGGAGGACGTGAAGGCGGGGGACCGCATCCTCATGGCGGACGGCTACCTGTCCGCGCGGGTCGTGGAGGTGGAGGACCGCGAGACGGTGCGCGCGGTCATCGAGGACGGCGGCACGCTCTCGTCGAACAAGGGCGTGAACTTCCCCGGCGTCCGCCTCTCCATCCGCTTCCCGACGCCCAAGGACAAGCTCGACATCCAGACGGGGCAGCGCCTGGGCGTGGACTACATCGCGGTGAGCTTCGTGCGCAGCGCGGCGGATCTCGCGAAGGTGCGCGCGGACCTCGACGAGGACGTGGGCACGCGCGTCATCTCGAAGATCGAGCTTCGCGAGGCGGTCGAGAACCTCTCCGAGATCGTGCGCGCCTCCGACGGCGTGATGGTCGCGCGCGGCGACCTCGGCGTCGAGCTCGAGCCCGAGCAGGTGCCTCTGGTGCAGAAGCGCCTCCTTCTCGAGTGCGACCAGCTCGGCGTCCCCAGCATCACCGCGACGCAGATGCTCGAGAGCATGATCGAGAACCCGCGCCCCACGCGCGCCGAGGTGACGGACGTCTACAACGCCGTGCTCGACGGCACCGGCGCCGTCATGCTCTCCGCCGAGACGGCGGTGGGCAAGCACGCGCACGAGGCCGTCGCCGTCATGGGGCGCATCTGCGAGCAGGCGGAGCGCGAGCTTCTGGCCCCCGACGGGCTCGGGAAGCGCCGCCGCACCGTCACCTCGCGCGCCGTCTCCGACGTCGTCGCCTTCGGCGCGGCGGCCATGGCGGAGGAGATGGGTGCCGCCGCCATCCTCGTCCTCACGCACGGCGGCTTCGCGGCGCGCAGCGTGGCGAAGTACAAGCCGACGGTGCCTGTGCTCGCGTGCACGAGCCGCCCCATGACGTACCAGCGCCTCGGCCTCCTCTGGGGTGTCCGCCCCTTCCTCATCCCGTACAAGGAGGCGGAGCTCGACGCCATCGGCGCGGCGCGCGACGCCGTCGTCGCCGCCGGCGCGGTGCGCGAGAAGGACACCGTCGTCTTCATGTCGAGCCGCGGCGGCGTGCGCAACCCCTCGAACACGCTGCGCGCAGGCCCGGTCCGCGACATCGCGCCCGCGCCGCCCGCGCCATGAGGACGCTTCGTCGTCGTCCCAGCAAGCTTCACGAAGGGAGAGGGGCGCTCCCCCGCGTGCGCGCGCTCCCGCTCGGCGTGGTTGCCCTGCTCCTCGCAGGGTGCCTGGGCGGCGAGCCCGACCCGCGCGCGGGGCTCGTGCCGTACCCGCGCCTGGGCGACGTCGCCGTCTACGAGGTGCGCGGCGCCATCCTCGACCTCGCGCGCTGGGAGAACGGCATCCCGCTCCCGGGCCCGTCGCAGCTGCGCCTCACGCTCTCGGCGAGCCCCGACGCGCTCGACGGGGCGCGCGCCGTCCACCCCGCGTTCAAGCTCACGACGGAGCTCGGCGTGGGCGGCGGCTTCGTTCTCCACAGCGAGCGCTACGTGAGCCCGCGCCACCAGGCCGTCGTGCAGGCGTATTACCCGCTCTCGCAGGACCAGTCGGTCGTCGCCTTCGACGAGCGCGGCTTCCCCTGGCTCTGGGGCGCGTCCGCGCTCATCGGCGAGGAGCTGCGCGAGGGCGCGCGCGTCCCCTTCGCGCTCCCCGACAACCTCGGCCGCGGCCAGACGATGGTCTTCGAGTGGGTCGTGCGCGGCGAGGAGGACGGGCTCCTGCGCGTCGAGCTGGAGGGGGAGGGCGCGAACGCGACGCTCTGGATGGCGCCCGCCAGCCCGTGGCCCGTGCGCGCGACGATGCGCCTCGGGAACGAGCTCGCGCCGCACGCTCGCGTCCAGTCGGCCGAGCCCGTCGAGATGGAGGCGCGGCTCGTCTCGCTCGCGCGCGGCGGGGACCCCGTGCCCCCGCGCGACCGCGGCGCCACCTTCGCGCCCGACGTGAGCGTCGTGCGCACCGCGTGGGACGGCGAGAAGCCCCCCGACGGCGACGCCGCGGCGCTGCGCTACCCGCTCTCGGAGGCCGTCGCCGAGGCGAAGCTTCTCGACAAGCCGCTCCAGGACTGGCTCGACGCCGCCGACGCGCCCATCCTCTATCGCGGCACCTTCCAGGAGGAGCCTGCGGAGGTGGAAGGCGCCCTGAGCGCGCACTGGCTCCTCCAGTGGGTCGACCGCTCGAACAGCTACTACGAGGTGCAGATCGCGCGCCTCTACGCGCCCCCGCTCCCGATCGCCGCGCCCGTGGGCCTCCCTGGCGTGCCACGTGTCGAGTCGAGCGGCCCCGCGAAGCCTCCCGCGGACAGCAACCACGGCTGGTTCGACCCGACGCTCGCGCCCGACACGCTCGTCCCGCTCTCCGAGGGCATCCGCATCGTGCGCGACGTCTTCGGCGCGACGGAGGTGCAGGTCTTCCTTCGCAGCTTCACGGACCCGCCCGGCTACTCGTACTTCCTCGACGGCGGCTTCGAGGAGGGGGGTGTGGGCCGCTACACCGTCGTCTACCACCCGTCCACGGGGTTCCTCGAGCAGAGCACGGGCCCCGTCCGGCCTCGGCTCGCCTGACAAAGGCTTATCACAGGCCCGCCTGTAGCGCGTCCCATGATGTTCCTCGCCGCCATCGGGGCCCCCGAGGTCGCGCTCATCATCGTCGTCGTCATCCTCTTCTTCGGCGCGGCGAAGATCCCCGACCTCGCGCGCGCGCTCGGCCGCGCGAAGGGCGAGTTCGAGAAGGGCTCGCGCGAGCACGTGACGCCCGCCAAGGAGACGACCGTCGAGGACGCCGAGCGCGACCGCGTCATGAAGGCCGCGCGCGAGCTGGGCATCCCCACCGAAGGGCGCGCCCTCTCCGACATCAAGGCGGACGTCCGCGCGAAGCTCACCTGAAGGCGGCCTTCCTCCGCCTTCGCTCCGCGCGCTCGTTTCTGCGCGTGTCAAAAAAAGGCCGCGAAGACGCGCCGCAGAAGAGGCCGCGAAGACGCGAAGACGCGAACGATTGGAACTCAGTGCGCCTTCGGTTGTTTCTCTTCACCTTGGCGTCTTCGCGTCTTCGCGGCGTTACCCTTGGCGGGTCGCGCGCCGCTGCAAGAGAGGCCGCGAAGACGCGAACGATTGGAACTCAGTGCGCCTTCGGTTGTTTGTCTTCACCTTGGCGTCTTCGCGTCTTCGCGGCGTTACTCTTGGCGGGTCGCCCGCCGCTGCAAGAGAGGCCGCGAAGACGCGAAGACGCGAATCATTGGAACTCGGTGCGCCTTGGGTTGTTTGTCTTCACCTTGGCGTCTTCGCGTCTTCGCGGCTTTCAAGGACCCGCGCGTGACAGGCGCCGCGCGCGCCACGCGAGCCAGGCGACGTAGGCGGCGACGCCGCCCCAGAAGGCGCCGAACGCCAGGAAGAAGCTCGCCTCGTCGCTCATCGCTGCCCCTCCTCCATCCGCATCAGCCGGACGCGCATCGACACGAGCGCCGCGTAGAGGAGCGTGAACGCGACCGTGGAGTAGAGGAGGATGAGCCCGAGGCGCCAGTCGAGGCTCTCCTCGGGGCGCGTGAAGTCGGGGTGGATGCTCGCGCGGCTCGCGAGGTACGAGAGGGGCACGCCGAGGACGCACAAGAGCCCGAAGACGGCCGAGAGCCGCGCGCGCTTGTCCTCGTCCACGTTCGAGCGCAGCGTGAAGTACGAGAAGTACGCGGCGAGGAGGACGCCGAGCGTGATGACCTTCGGGTCCTCGAGCGCGCTGTAGCCGAAGAACTCCTGCGTCGCCCACACGAGCCCCGTGACGAGCGCGATCGTGCCGAAGACGAGCCCGACCTCGGCGCTCGCGGCGGCGAGGCGGTCCGCGCGCGCGTCCTCCCTCCAGAGCACGAGCGCGGAGGCGACGGCCGTGACGGCGAAGGCGAGGTAGGCGACCCACGCCGCGGGGACGTGGTAGTAGAAGATGCGCTGCGTGAGGGGCGCGTTGAAGTTGGCCGCCTCCGGCGCCACGACGAGCGCGAGCGGAAGCTGCACGATGCAGGCCGCGACGGCGCTCCAGACGAGCCACCTCATGCGTCCACCGCCTGCTCGAAGAGGAGCGCGCCCGCCGCGGCGAAGGCGAGGTCGTAGCCGGCAAGGAGCATGAGCTCCGGCCGCCACTCGGCGAAAGGCTCGCCGCGAAGGACGTCCTGCGTGCCGTGGACGGCCGCGATGAGGAGCGGCACGAGGAGCGGGAAGAGGAGGACGGGCATGAGAAGGTCGCGCGAGCGCGCCTGCGCCGCCAGCGCGGAAAGGACCGTCCCCACGAGCGCGAGCCCGAGCGCGCCCAGGAGGACGAACGCGAGGAACGCGGGGGCCGGCGCGGCGTCGCCGCTCACGCCGTAGTAGATGGGCACGACGACGAGCGCGGTGGCGAGGAGCGTCAGCGCGCTCGCGGCGGCCTTGCCGAAGAAGAGCGCCGCGCGGTCGATGGGGAGCGCGAGGAGCGTGTCGAGCGTGCCGCGGTCGCGCTCGGCGCCGAACGCGCGCGCGAGCCCCAGCGCGGCCGCGAACGAGAGCGAGGTCCAGACGACGGCGCTCGCGACGACAGCGTGGTCGTGCACGTCGTGGAACGCGAGGAGGCCCACCGTCGCGACGAGGAGCGCGAGAAGAAGGAGCGGCACGAGCGTCTCGCGGGAGCGCGCCTCCGCGAGGACGTCCTTGCGCGCGACCGCGAGCCAGCTCACGCGAGCCGCCCCCCGCGGAGGCGCAGGACGCGGTCGGCGCGCTTCACGAGCTCCGCGTCGTGCGTCGCGACCAGGAGCGTGCGGCCGCCGCGCGCCTGCGCGAGCGCGTCGCCCAGCGTCCGCGCGCCCTCCGCGTCAAGGCCCGTCGTCGGCTCGTCGAGGAGGAGGAGCTCGCCGCAGAGGAACGCCCGCGCGAGGGCCGCCCTCTGCTTCTCGCCGCGCGAAAGCGTGCGCGCGCGGGCGTCGAGCCTCGCGCCGAACGCGCCGCCCACCTGCTCCACCTCCCCCTCGCGGCCGAAGAGGCGCGCGGCGAAGGCGAGGTTCTCGCGCACGGTGAGCTCGTCGTAGAGCCCCGGCTCCTGCCCCAGCCAGCCGATGCGCGCGCGCCGCTCCTCGGGCAGCACCTTGCCTGCCGAGGGGCGCTCCAGCGTCGCCGCGATGCGAAGAAGCGTGCTCTTGCCTGCTCCGTTCTCCCCGACGAGGGCGGTGAACGAGCCCGGCTCCAGGGCGAAGCTCACGCCGTCGAGCGCCACGGTGGAGCCGTAGCGGCGGGTGACGCCCTCGAAGCGCAGCACGCCTCCGGCGAGGCAGCGCCGTCCACACAAGGCTTTTGATGAGGTCCTCTTCATGGGCGGCCGTGGCCGAGGACGTCGTCTGGAGAGCGATCACCCGCTCCGTGCTCGACCTGAACTTCCTGTACTACACCATGGGGCTCATCTCCGTCGGCGGGCTGGCGCTCGCGACCCTGGCGCTCCAGAAGGCGCACAAGCTCGACCCAGAATCGCCTTTCGCGATGCACGTCGCGCGCATGCGCGGAGCCCTCCCGGCCGTGCTCGTCCTCAGCATCACGACCATCGCCGCCGGCCTCCAGGGGGGCTTCGAGCGCGCGGTGCAGGCGTGGCACAACCTCGACTTCACGCCGCTCGTCTGGGCCATCGAGGGGAACGTCGTCGAGCGCTTCCAGGACTGGGCGCGCCACCCCGTCCTCGACTACGTCTTCGTCTCCGTCTACACGGCAGGCTCCTTCCTGTTCTACTTCGTGCCCTTCTTCCTCCTCGTCGCGATGGGACGCGGCCACAACGCCATGCGCATCGCCGCCACCATGGCCATCATCTGGGCCGTCGGCATCGTGTTCTACTTCTTCGTCCCCGTGAACGAGGTGTGGATGACGGCGAGCGCGCCGTACAACTACACGCACGTGACGAACGTCCTCTTCGAGCACGTCCCGAGCGCCTCCACGAGCGACGCCTACGCGCTCGCCGTCAACAACAACTTCCCGAGCCTCCACGTCGCGCTCACGTGCGGCATCGCGAGCGCGCTCTGGTTCGGCCGCGAGCGCTGGCTCGCCATCCCGGGCACGCTCATCGCGCTCGGCGTCACCATCGCCACGATGTACCTCGGCATCCACTGGATCTCCGACGTCATCGCGGGGCTGATCCTCGCCGTCGGCGCCGCGTGGCTCTCGCACCGCCGCATCCCCGCCGAGGCGCGCGTCGGGGCCCCCGCGTGGCTCCTCTTCTGGCGCAAGCCCGCCGCCGAAAACGAGGCAACGTCCACCGAGGCGTGAGCGGCTCCGAAAGGAGGCCGCGAAGACGCGAAGACGCGAAGGACCGCAGAGAGTGCTGGAGGCGCGCGCTCCGCGTGCCCTCCGCGTCCTCCTGGCACCCGCTACGGCGCCGCTCGCCGCGGAGAGCGCGGAGGGGCGCGGAGGTAGCGCGGAGATGTTCCGGAAAGCTTCCGCGCGTCCTCCGCGAGCTCCGCGTCCTCCGCGGTGAGCGTCACGGCGTGACCCGCGCTCACTCCTCGCCCGCGCGCAGCGGGCCGACGTCGAAGTCGACCGCGAAGTGCTTCTCGCGCGGCGAGTACGCGCGGACCACGCGCGTCGCCGTCACGCGCAGCGAGCGGCCGACGTCCGCCGCGCGGGAGGCGAGCTCCGCGAGGTGGCGCCCGAGGTCCTCGTCGGGCTGGATGCAGTGGTAGTGCCACACGCCCTCCTCCTTGAGCACGCGCAGCGCGTCCTCCGCGAAGGCGTGCGCCGAGTGCGGGAGGTTCGTGATGACGCGGTCCGCGACGCCCGGATGCGCGGCGGCCCACGCGCGCGCGTCCGCGTGCTCCGGGAACACGCGCGCGTCGAGCTTGTTGAGGCGCGCGTTCTCGCGCGCGAAGGCGATGGCGGCGTCATTGAGGTCGACCGCGTCGATGCGCGCGGCGTCGCTGTGCTTCGCGACGACGAGCGCGAACGGGCCGACGCCCGCCATGAGGTCCACGACGCGCTCGCCCGGCCGCACGAGGGCCGCGACGCGGCGGCGCTCCGTGGCGAGGCGCGGCGAGAAGTAGCAGGTGGCGGGGTCGACGCGGATGCGGATGCCGTGCTCGACGTGCTCCGTCGCGGTCGTGGGCTCGCCGGCGAGCACGCGCAGCGCCCGCAGCCGCAGCTCCCCCTTCACGCCCTCGTCGTCGGCCACGGTGCGCACGCGCGGCGTCGTGTCGAGGAGCGCCCGCGCGATGTCCGCCTCGTGCGCGCGAAGCTCGTCGGGCACCTTCACGATGAGGACGTGGCCGATGACGTCGAACGCGCTCGGCAGGAGCGCGCGCGCCGCGTCCGGCAGATGCCCCAGGCGCTCCGCGTAGTGCCGCGGCTCCTCCTCGACCGGCTCGAACTCCGCGAGCGCGACGGGGTAGCCAAGCCTCGGGGTGGCGTCGAGGAGCGGGAGGAGGAGCTCGCCCCCCTCGCGGCGCACCTTGAGGTCGAGCCGCAGCGCGCCCTCGTCGAGAAGCATGCGGCGCGCCCGCTCGCCGTCGTGGAGCGGGACGCGGAGCGCGGGGGCCTGCACGAGGCGGAAGAACCGCGCCGGCCGCATGAACCCCTGCGCTCGCGGGCGACGCGGCTACAAAGGCTTCGCGAGCACCTTCGTCGCCTCCTCCTCGACGAAGTGGAGGCGGCCGGGCACGACGAGCGTGTGGAGGGGCGGGCCGAGGTCCGCGGCGGCGATCGCGCGCAGGCTCCCGCGCCACACGCCGGGCTGGGGCGAGCCGGCGCGCGCGAGGGCGAACACCTCCGTGTCCGGCGTGAAGACGCCCTCCTTCCGCTCGTCCTCCATGCGCAGGAGGAGCGCGGCGCCTTCGCTCGCGGTCATGTAGCGCTTCTGCGCGGCGCGGAGGTCGAGGAGCGTGAGCGTGTGGAGGCCGCGCTCGCGGTTCTCGCGCAGCACGTCGTACGGGCTCGTCGGGAAGTAGCTCCCGTCGGGGAAGACGATCGTCGTCGCGCGGCCGAACTTGTAGCTCATGAGGCCAAGAAGCCCCGCGGCGGCGGTCGCGATGCTCGCGCCGTGCACGACGCGGGTCGGGATGCCCATCTCCTCCGCCCGCACGCGAAGCTCCACGTGCGTCGTCGCCGTCATGCTGTCGCCGACCGCAAGAAGCACGACGTCGCGGCCGCGCGCGGACTCGAGGAGCGCGTCCCCCTTCTCGAGCGGGTCGCGGTCGAGGAACGTGACCGGCCGCCCGTAGAACTCGACAAGCTTCTCCGGGCTCGCGCCGCCCAGGTGCGCCGTGTACCACTCGGCGTACACCTCGTCCGCCGCGCGGATGGCCTCGAGGCCGCGCAGCGGGACGTCCTTCTCGTCCCAGAGGCCGAGGCCGACGAACGTGAGCATGCGCGCGGGCACGCGCGGCGGTCGCTTACGCCTTCCGGGACGAGCGCGCGGAGGCGGGGGAGGAGAGGCAGGCGCCCCTCGCAGGGGGGTACTCTTGCGAGCGGCCCACGTCTCCGGGAGGCAATCGACAAGCCCTCGTGACGGTGAACCTGGGGTGCGACGAGCGCCAGCTTCGAGAAGGTCGCACCCCTCTTCAAGTCGTGCCTCCTCTTCCGGTGACACTCGGCGCGCGCCGACGTCCAGGGGGCTCAGACGTCCGCGTGGACGCCGAAGATGCCGCTGTCGGAGCCGAGCGCGCCGGGGCCGCCGACGGGGAGGTAGAACGGGTGCGCCGCGGGCGTCACGTAGCGCGGGACGAGGAGCTTCGCCACGCCGGCGGGCTCCGCGCCGCCGTCGAAGAACCCCACCTGGCGCGCCGGCCCGTGCGCCGGGTCGTAGCGCACGTCGTGCGTGGCGCTGGGGAAGCGCCCGGAGAAGACGCCGTGGTAGGCGCGGCCGCTCGCGGGCAGCGCCTGCTCGCACTGCACGAGCGCGTTGCTCGTCACGCCCAGCATGGAGACGTGCGCGTCGAAGGCGCAGCGGAGCGTGTCCTCGCGGAGGAGGGTCGCTGGACCCGTCTCGACCGCGTCGACGACGTAGCCGCTCGCGGGGAGGAACGCGCCCCCGCCGTTGGCGAGGTCGCTCGCGGCGAGGACGGTGAGGACGTAGGAGCCGGGCGCGAGCGCGACGGCCGTGCCCGACGCGGCCGCGCCGCAGGAGTCGCTGTCCTGCGCGTCGAGGTGCGCCGTGACGTCGCCCACGTGGACGGTCGCGTCGTACGGGAACATCATGAACGCGAAGGGCGAGGTGAGAAGCTGCCCCTGCGCGTCCTCCACGAAGCCGATGGCCGCGGCGCGCTCGGCCGAGTGGCCGTGGTAGGGGGGCACGAGCGCGGTGGTGGCCGCGTGCCAGCCGACGGCCGCCCACAGCGTGCCCGCCTGCGGCTCGTCGACGTGGAAGCGCACGCGCACCCAGTGCCCCGGCGGCGCCGCGACAAGCTGCACGCCCTCGAAGAAGGGCCACACGTGGCAAGGCGCGGGCGCGCTCGCGACGGGCGGAGCTGAGGCGAGGACGAGGGCAGGGAGAAGGACGAGGACGAGCGTGAGCGCGCGCAGGCGGATGCCTCCCGCGCCGCCCAAGGTCCCGCGCGGCCTTAGCTTCTCTCACGCGGCCGCGTGCCTGTCGGGCGCGGGGGCGGGCGCGGGCGCGAGCGCGCCGCACGTGACGAGGAGCGCCCCGATGGCGAGCGCGTACGCGCCGCCGCTTCCCAGGAGCGGGAGCCCCAGGAGGATGAAGAGCACGCCGAGGACGAAGGGGGCGGCGCGGAGCGCGAGCGGGACCGCCGCGACGGCGGCGCCCACGCCCGCGAGGAGGATGAAGCTCAGCGGGGCGCGCGGCCCCTCCTGCCACGCGTGCACGAGGGCGACGATGGCTGCGGCCACGGCGACGAGCAGGGGGGCGAGCAGGCCGCGCTGCATGCGGAGCGGTCGTCCCGCCGATGCATGGCGCTGCTGCGACGTTCCGGCGACTGCTCAGGCCGCGCCGGCGCACGGCAGCACGTCGTGCTCCTCGACCTCGAACGAGCCGTCCTGGAGCCAGTGGCCGTGGCGGTCGTCCTCGACGATGTGGCCCGCGCCGCCGGCGAGCGAGATGCCGAGCGTGAACGTCGTGTCGCGCGCGCCGCGGGAGTGGATCATGACCTGCCAGACGCCGGCCACGATGTCCTCGGTGGGGACGCGGATGCACTTCGGGTTCACGTCGTCCATCGGGCTCACGTGCTCGACGTACGCGTTCGTCCCGTGCTCCTTGTGCGAGTGGAGCATGATCATGAGCTCGCCGGGCCCGTCCCACGAGAGGCTGACCTCGAGCGCCTGCGGGGCCTCGTCGATGGAGAAGAGGATGCCCTCCTGGAAGAGGGGCCAGAGGACGTCCTCCGTCGGGCGCACGTGCGTCGGGCCCTCGAGCGCGCTCTCCACGATGTGGCCGGACCACTCGAAGAGCTGCGGCGCCGGGAGCGCGGCGTCGCGAGGGGCTGCGCTCGCGCCGTCGACCTCCGAGGGAGCGCTGACGCAGCCGGCGGCGAGAAGGGCGAGACAGGTGAGGACAGCGAGACGCATGGCGCTCCCGCCGCCGCCACGCCGCGACGAGGGGAAAACGATTGTGGCGCGCCTCTTGCCGGCGGCTTCGGCCCTCGCGGCGGCCGTCCGCATCGCGGCGCTTCGTGCCGCCTTCGGCGTCACTTCGCCGCCACGATGCGGACCACGTCGCCCGTCTCGAGGGCGTGGTCGGCGCCGATGACGCGCTTGCGCTTCGCGTCCACCGCCCGGATGAAGTGCTTGCCGAGGTCGGTGTGGACCTTGAACGCGAGCTCCTTCGCGGTGGCGCCGCGCTTGAGGAGGTGCGCGTCGGGCAGGATGCGTCCCTCCTTGTCGGTGTAGTGCGTCTCGTCTTCGACCGGGAACGCGACGATGCGGTCGAGGTGCTCGTACACGGCCGTCTCGAGAAGCTTCTGGACGCCCGTGCCGCCGAAGGGGCGCATGACCTTCTCGCGGATGTGCTCGAGCCCCTTCCTCTGCGCCGCGTTGAGCTTGCTGTCGTCCACGATGACGAAGTCCGGGTCCCCCGGCTCGTAGCGGACGATGCCCGCGTCGGTCGCCTTGCGCAGCGCGAGCTCGGCGTTCGCGCTCGTGGGGACGGCCGGGACGTCGAGCTTCTGGAGGCGCGCGAGCGTCTCGGGCGTGGCGACATCCGCCTTGTTGAGCGCGAGAAGGATGGGCTTCGAGAGCTTGCGCATCTCGACGGCGACGCGGAGGAGGTCCTCCGCCTTCCAGAGGATGGGCGAGGGGAGCGCGAGCTGGGTCAGCACGTGCTTCACCTGCGCCTCGATGATGCCAAGCCCCGTCACGCGCTCGGCGATGACGGTCTCGACCTTCTTGCCGCCCGCCGCGGTCATGCTGCGCGCGAGCCGGTCCCAGTCCTTGCCGATGATGCCGGCGATCCAGTGGTCGATCTCGTCCTGCAGGAACGTCACGTCGAGCGCCGGGTCGTGCCCGTGCGCCGCGATGGGGTTCCCCTCCGCGTCGGTGGAGCCGCTCGCGTCCACGACGTGGATGAGCACGTCCGCCGCCCGCAGGTCGTCGAGGAACTGGTTGCCGCGCCCCTTGCCCGCGTGCGCGTCCGGCACGAGACCCGCGACGTCGAGCACCTCCGTCGGGACCCAGCGCGTCCCGTTCGAGCACTTCCCGGTGCGCGGGGTGCACGACTCGATGCCCAGCGCCACGTGCGGGCAGGGCGTGCGGAGGTAGGCGACGCCGCGGTTGGGCTCGATCGTCGTGAAGGGGTAGTTTGCTATCTCGGCAGGGGCCTTCGTGGCGGCGGCGAAAAAGGTGGATTTGCCGACGTTCGGCTTGCCGACGAGGCCGACCAGCATGGGGCGCGCGAGGCGGGCCCTCGTAGAAGAACCTTCGGCCAGAAAGATACAAGCGCATTCCCCCTGTCAGGAACCGCGGAGACCCCGTGGCGCTCGTCGAGAACGTCCTCATGCTCCTTCTCGTGGCGTTCCTCGTTCTCCTGAACGGGTTCTTCGTCGCTGCCGAGTTCGCCATCGTCAAGGTGCGCGGCACGCAGCTCGAGCCCCGCGTCCTGCGCGGCGAGCGCCGGGCCGTCCGCGCGAAGCACGTCGTCGAGCACCTCGACGCCTACCTGAGCGCGACGCAGCTGGGCATCACCCTCGCGAGCCTGGGCCTCGGCTGGATCGGCGAGCCCGCCATCGCGCACCTCATCGAGGAGCCCCTCATGCGCGCGGGCATCGGCTCGCCCGCCATCATCCACACGATCGCCTTCGCCATCGCGTTCGGCATCATCACGTTCCTCCACATCGTCATCGGCGAGCTCGCGCCCAAGAGCCTCGCCATCCAGAAGGCGGAGGGCGTCACGCTGTGGACGGCGCGCCCGCTCCACTGGTTCTACGTCATCTTCCGCCCCGCGATCGTCGTCCTGAACGGGCTTGCGAACCTCCTGCTGCGCACGATCGGCATCCGGCCGGCCGCGGAGGGGGACCTTGTCGCGAGCGAGGAGGAGCTGCGCCTCCTTCTTGCGCACGCGGGCAAGACGCGCGTCCTCGCGAAGCATCGCGCCGAGTTCATCCTCCGCTTCTTCGAGCTCAAGGACCTCGAGGCGCGCCACGTCATGACGCCGCGCATGCGCATCGTGACGCTCGACGCGTCGAAGGACTTCGACACGAACATGGCGACGGCGGAGGAGGCCGGCTACAGCCGCTTCCCGGTCATCGACGGGAACCTCGAGCACGTGCTCGGCATGGTCCACTACCGCGACCTCGTCGCGATGAGCCGCCGGTCGAAGCGCGACCTGCGCGCCATCACCCGCGCCGTCCTCTTCGTCCCCGAGAGCCAGAGCGCGGAGGACACGCTCGACTCGATGCTCCGCCGCGGCCTCCACATGGCCGTCGTCACGGACGAGTTCGGCAGCACCGCCGGCATCGTGACGCTGGAGGACATCTTCGAGGAGCTCTTCGGCGAGATCCGCGACGAGTTCGACACGCACGAGGTCGACCAGATGTACAAGGACCTCGGCGACGGGCACTTCGTGCTCGACGGGCTCACGCCGCTCCACCGCGCGAGCGCCATCCTCCAGGTCCCCCTCGAGAACCCGGACGTCACGACGCTCTCCGGCTACATCGTGGCGGAGCTCGGGCGGCTTCCGCAGAAGGGCGAGCACATCCGGCTGGGCCACTTCGAGGGCCTCGTGCGCGACGTCGACCGGCGCCGCATCCAGACGCTCGAGCTCTGGCGCACCCCTCCGCCCGCCGACGCCGAGGCCTGAGGGATGCCTCAAGGTCCAGCGACGAGCGCACCACAAGCGGGATGGCGCGCGCCGGCGAGCCTGGCGCATCCGGTATTGCGCTACCTGAACTACCCGGATGCGGGTGCCGCGAGCGTCGTCCCGACGCCCGGCACCCGCTGCCCTTCCTTTTTCACCGCTCGTCGACGTCGATCGGGCGCAAGGTCCGACGGTCCCCCTGCCAGACCTCCACGTAACGGCCCATCGGCTCGGCCTGCGGCGCCGGGCGCGCGCCGGCCGCGATGGGCACCGAGCGCGTCTCGACGAGGGGGACGTTCCGCTCGCTCTCGCGCAGCGCGCGCTCCGCCTGCTTCTTCTTCACCGGGTAGAACACCGGGATGACGAGGAGCGTCGTGAGGAAGACGACCGCGATGGCGATGGCCGTGGCCACCATGCCGCGGCGACCGGCGAGGTCGCTGATCTGCGTGAAGATGAGGAAGCTGCCCCACGTCGTGAGGAACGAGTAGAGGACGCCCTTGCCCACGCCTTCGAAGGTCGCGTACGTGTCCTTCGTGCGCCGGCAGCGCAACGTCAAGTGCAGGCCGTAGTCGCTGCCCATGCAGAAGATGAACACGAGCGGCAACGTCAGGTTGATCGCGAGGCCGATGTCGAACGCGGGCAGGATGCCGATCCAGAACGCGCCGGTGAGGCCGTTGAGGAGCGTCACGGCCGCCGTCGTGCGGAGGTCGCGCGTGAACGCGAAGACGATGATGCTCACGACGACGATGGTCACGGCGCTCATGTAGCCAAGCCACGGCACCTGCTTCGCGACGAAGAGGTAGTTGATCGCCGTGTTGCCGAAGAAGCTCACCTTCGTGCCCTCCGGGCGGAGCGCCTCGTTGGCGGCGATGGCGACGTGCACCTCGCGCCAGACGGCGGCGGCGTCCTCGTAGGAGGCCGCCTCGACGGAGAACACGATGACCGTCATGTCGTGCTCGGGCGCGTTGAGGAAGAGGTTCGCGAACGGGTAGAGCGGCGAGTCGTAGACCTCGGCGAGGAGCGCGAGCATCTCCTCGCGCGTCTGCGGGTACGTCTCCGCGAGCTCCGCGCCAGGCTGCAGCCCCGCCTGCTGGAACATCGGCTGGAGCGTGCTCGCGCCGATGAACTGGGCCGCGCCGGGCGCGCCTTCGCGCACCGTGAGGTAGATGTTGAGAAGGAACGGAAGGTCGCGCAGCGTGTCGGCGATGACGCGCGACTGCTTCGTCTGGTTGTTGGCCTCCGGGTCGCGCCACCCGTTCTGCGCCTGCGCGCGGAGCGTGCTCGTGAGCGCGTTGATGTAGTCGTGGACGGCGGGGTCGGTGATGTCCCCCTCGATGATGAGCACGTTCGCCTTCACGGCGTCGTCCGTGCGGTCGTAGAAGCCCTCGATGGCCTCCGCGTGCTCCTGGCGGAGCGGGTCGCTCTCGAGCCAGTTGCGCGGCGGGTCGCCGAAGGCCTCGCGCTCGATGGTGCTCGCGCTCGCGATGGCGGCGCCGGCGAGAAGGACGAGGACGAGAGCGACGGCCCAGCGTGCGCGCGAGACGCCCGTCGCGAGGAAGGGCATGAGGCGCGACGGCTGGTAGGTGACGTGGCGCCTGCGGCCGCGGTCGCCCAGGAGCGTGACGAGCGCGGGGATGAACAGGACGGCGAGGATGTAGCAGGAGATGAGCGCCGTGATGGCGAGGATGCCCAGCTGCGCGACAAGGAGCGAGGGCGAGACGACCATCACGAGGAGGCCCGCGAGCGTCGTGAGCAGGCCCACGAAGAGCGCGAGCGCGCTTCCTCCGCCGGCCGCGACCCAGGCCTCCTCGGGCGACTTGCCGTGCCCGCGAAGCTCCTGGTACTCGTTCATCATGTGGATGCCGTAGTCGATGCCCACCCCCATGATGAGCGGCACCGTGGCGAGGTTGATCGTGTTGAGCGGGATCTTCATCGCGCCCATGACGCCGAACGTCCACACGACGGCGATCGAGAGCATCGCGAAGGTCGCGAACACGTTCACCGCGTTGCGGAACGCGATGAAGAGCGTCATCGCGATGAACACGGCGATGACGGGAAGGAGGATCTTGAAGTCGTGCGCCGTGAGCTCGGACGCGTGCGCGTTCGCGAGCGGGAGGTCGACGCTGAACATGGGCGGGTTCTGCGGGCCGAAGATCTCGTACTCCGTCTGCCCCGACGCCACCCGCTTGAGCCACATCTCGCGGACCTCGAGCGCGCGCTCGCCGATGTGCTTCGCGTCCCCCTCGTAGTCGGCGCCGACGGTGACGAGGTACGCCGTCTGGCGCCACGTGGGGCTCGTGACGGCGTCGACGGCGCTGAGCACCGCGGGGGCGTTGAGCACGCCGGCCTCGACGCTCGCGTAGCGCAGCTCGCCGGCCTGGTCGGTGCCGGGGAGCGCGAAGGCGCGGTCGGGGGCGTTGATGCCGCCCTCGATGGTCCAGTTGATGAGCTTGAAGAAGTCGGGCGATCCGATGCTCCCCTCGAACGGCTCCTGCGTGAGGACCCAGTCGATCATCTCCGACATCGCGCGGATGTAGAGCTCGTCGGTGATGTTCTCCGGCCGCCCGACGGGACCCGAGAGGCCGGCGTCGGTGACGCGGTGCGGGAGCTTCTCGCGGTTCTCGCGCTCGTAGAGCTCCCGTTGCGTCGCGTTGTTCGGGTCGATGACGCGGAACTGGAACGTGACCTGCTGCGTGAAGCTGGACTTGAAGGCGTCCGTCAGGTTGTGCGCGGCCTCCGTGTTCGGGTCGCCGCGCGGGAGCACGTCGGCGACGTCCACGTTCGTCGTGACCGTCGAGGCGTAGGCGCCCGCGACGAGCGTCAGGCCGATGACGAAGGCGACCGTCGTCTTCGCGTTGCGCATGCCGAAGACGGAGACGCGCGCGATGAGGTTGCGGTCCCCCTTGGGCACGATGCGGCCCGAGACGACGCCCGCCTCCGTCGTGAGGTTCGCGATGAGCGTGCCGAGGAAGCTGAAGAGGGCGCTCGCGGAGGCGACGAGGAGGACCATCCCGTCGGGCGAGACGTTTTCGATGACGGCCCCGCGACCCCCGGTGAAGGCGGACTCGAAGAGGGGGAGCGAGAGCGCCGTGTAGGCGAGAAGGAGGGCGAGGAGGGGCCCGAAGACGAGGGCGCCGGCCGCGAGCCGGCCGAAGTGGACGTCGATGCCCACTGGCCGCGAGTAGCGGGGGGGCGTGTAGCGCGTGCGCCGCATCGTGAGGCGCGTGAGCCAGGCGGTGAGGAAGACGCCCGTCGTGACGGAGAGGAAGCCGGCGAGGGCGGCGGTGCTCGCGACGTGCGGGAGGACCTCGGCCAGGCCGTACGAGGGGTGCACGGGGTGGACGTACCAGTCGAAGGTGAATCCGTAGGCGATCTTGTCGCCGATCCAGAAGCCGACGTACCAGCCAACGACGGCCGAAAGGAGGGCCGCCACGACCGCGGCGCCCCGCCCCACCCACTTGTTCGGCATGTTCCCCATGCAGGCTCGGGCCGGCATGGGCCCAGAGACGTCTTAAAGGGAGGGGCGCACGTCGCTGCGTGCGCAAGTATTTAGAGAGGGTCCGAGAGAGACGCGGGCCGGTGGCAGCGCACTCTCCGTCGCTCGCGCCGCGTCACTGGGTCTACGTCGACGCCACGCGCTCGCACGAGCTCCACGCGCAGGCCGTGCTCCAGGGCCCCGACGGCGTCCTCGTCACCACCGAGTTCCCCGCCGGGAGCCGCGACCCCGCCGAGATGGTGCGCGCCCAAACGCGCGTGCGCGGCGAGGAGGAGCTTCTCGCGCTCCTGCGCGACCTCGAGGAGCGCCTCGCCAACGCCGGCCGCTACTACCGCACGGACGTCCCCGCCATGCGCTGGACGCCGCTGCCGCCCCCGTCGAAGCCGCTCGACCTCCGCGCGCACGAGACGCGCATCCCCGGCACGGGCGCCTCGATGCGCATCCACCACTTCCACGCCGAGAACGGGGAGCAGGACCGCCTCCTTATCTCCATGCCGCGCCCCGGCATGAGCGGCCGCCACGTGCTCGCGCAGATGACGTTCGAATACCCGCGCGTCGACGCGGGCGAGCTCGAGGTCCTCCACGCGCGCCTCGCGCCCCCCGTGCTCGCGAGCGTCGTCGCGAAGGAGCACGTCGAGGCGCCGCGCCGCGGCTTCCGCAAGCTCATCGACGCGCGCGACTACGCCGCCGCCTTCGGCGCGAAGTGGGCCGACCGCGCCACCGCGATGCTGCGCACCGCCACCGCGCGCCTCGTCGACGCGCCCGCCGAGCCCGCGCCGCGCGCGCACGCGCCCCCGAGCGGGCTCGACGCGATGAAGCGCGCCCTCTCGCACGCGCGCGTCGAGGCGCTCCGCGCGCGCTACGTCGACCCCGTCACCGAGGCGCAGCTCGTCGAAGGCGGCGAGCACGCCATCCGGCGCCACGTCGCGCGCCTGCGCGCCCGCGCGCCCCACCAGCAGCACTACGAGCTCTCCCTCCTCGAGGCGACGCTCCTCTGCGAGTACGCCATCCCCGCGAAGATGTGGGACCTCGCCGGCGACGAGGGCGCGAAGCTCCTGCGATGGCTGCACGGGTACGGGTAGGCGGTCGGGCGTGACATCAGCCGTCGCGCGCCGCCGTGACGGACGTTGCGACGCCCGCATGCGCCGCCGCGGGCGCCCTATAAGCGTTTGGTACGGGT
>DASRYU010000105.1:0-9407 GCA_035687045.1 Thermoplasmatota archaeon
CTGAGAGTCACCTGCGATGCACCTGAGAGTCACCTGCGATGCACCTGAGAGTCACCTGAGAGGCACCTGCGTGCCCCGTTCCAGCCCGGCTGCGGAACATGACGCAGCGTTCATCTGCCCTCTACGTTTTCCGCACGCGTGGACGACCTCGACCGGGCGCTGCTTCGCATCCTGAAGGACAACGCGCGCGAGTCGTTCGTCCGCATGGCCGAGGTGCTCGGCACGAGCGAGGGCACGGTCCGCGCGCGGCTCAAGAAGCTGCAGGACGAGGGGACCATCCGCAAGTTCACGATCCAGACCGCCGGCTCGAACGTGAAGGCGCTCATCGACATCCGCATCGAGACGAACGTCAACATGTCGACCGTCTCCGAGCAGATCCAGACGTGGGACGGCGTCGAGCGCGTGTGGGAGGTGACGGGCGAGCACGACATCGTCGTCATCGTCGACGTCGCCAGCACGAACGAGCTCAACGGCATCGTCGACCGCATCCGCGCCTTCAAGGAAGTGCAGTCGACGCGCAGCCGGCTCATCCTGCGGGAGTACTGAGGAGATAGGTCCAAGCCGCTCGCCCCCATCCGTCCGCTCGTGGACTGGTCGCTCTCGGACGTCGAGGCCATCGCGCGCGGCACGCTCTCGCAGGTCGCCTACGACTACGTGGCCGGCGGGGCGGGCGAGGAGCGCACTCTGCGCGACAACGTCGAGGCGTTCCGCCGCCGCACGGTCCGGCCGCGCTTCCTCGTCGACGTGTCGAAGCGCGACATGGCGGCGACGCTGCTGGGCCGCAGCTACCCCGTGCCGTACGGCGTGGCTCCCACCGCGTTCCACCGCCTCTTCCACGAGGACGGCGAGCGCGGCGTGGCACGCGCGTGCGCCGAGCGCGGCATCCTCCACACGCTCTCGACGCTCTCCACGACGCCCCTCGAGGAGGTCGCGAAGGAAGGCGCGCGCCGCTGGTTCCAGGTGTACATCCACCGCGACCGCGAGCTCTCGCGGAGCCTCGTCCAGCGCGCGGTGGACGCCGGGTACGAGGCGCTCGTGCTGACGGTGGACGCGCCCGTGTGGGCGATCCGCGAGCGCGATCGGCGCAACAAGTTCACGCTCCCGCCGCCGCTCACGCTCGCGAACTTCGAGCGCTACCTCCACACCGCGACGACGGGGGGTCCCGACGGCCTTGCGAACTACGTGAACGCGCAGCTCGACCCTTCGCTCACCTGGCGCGACGTCGAATGGCTGCGCGGCTTCGGACTGCCCGTCCTGGTGAAGGGTGTGCTCACGGCGGAGGACGCGACGCTCGCCGTGGAGCACGGCGCCGCGGGCATCATCGTCTCCAACCACGGCGCGCGCATGCTCGACCGCGTCCCGGCGACGCTCGACGCGCTCCCCGAGGTCGTGGAGGCTGTGGGGGGGCGCGTGCCGGTCATCCTCGACGGGGGCGTGCGGCGCGGCGTGGACGTCCTCATCGCGCTCGCCTCCGGCGCGAGCTTCGTCATGCTGGGGCGCCCCGTCGTCTGGGGCCTCGCGGCGGGCGGGAGCGCAGGCGCGGGGCGCGTGCTGGACCTCGTGCGCGAAGAGCTCGACAACGCGATGGCCCTCACGGGGTGCCGGAGCGTCGCGGAGATCACGCCGAGGCTGCTCGCGCGATGATCCGCCGCGCGCTGCGGCGCCTCTTCGGCGTGTACCGCGACGGCCTCGTCGGCATCGACCGCCGCGCGTACCTCGTCGTGAGCGTGACGCTGCTGGCCGTCGCGGCGCGCATGAGCGTGTACACGTTCCTCGGCATCTACCTCACGCGCGACGTCGGCTTCTCCATCCAGCTCGTGGGGCTCGGCCTCCTCGTGGAGAACGTCGTCCGCGGCCTCGTCGCGCCCGTCGCAGGCGCGCTCTCCGACCGCATCGGCCGCCGCGTCGTCATCATGGGGGCCGCCTCCCTCACGGGCTCGGTGCTGCCGTTCTTCCTCTTTGTGCAGACGCCGGCGCAGCTCCTTCTCTGGAGCGCGGTGCTCGGCCTTGCGCAGGCGGGCTCGTGGCCCGCCGCGAGCGCGCTCCTTCTCGACCTCGCGCCGCCCGACAAGCGGCAGGCCGCGCTGGGCCTCAACTACACGGCCATCAGCATCGGCTACACGCTGGGCGTCGCGCCCGCGGGCTTCATCCTCATCTTCGGCTTCCCCGCGCTGGCGCTCGCGAGCGCGGGCGGCTTCCTCGTCATCATCCTCGTCGTGCTCCTGTTCCTGCGCGGACCGCTCCCCGAGACCCGCGCGCGCGGCGCCGCGCCCACCTCCTTCCGCCGCGACGTCACGCGCGCGCCGCTCGACCCCGCGTTCCTCTCGCTCGCCGCGCTCTCCTTCGTCTTCCCGCTCGGCATCGGCCTCCTCGCATCCGTCGCGCCGCTCTACGCGAAGGACGTCGGGCTCGACGAGACGCGCATCGGGCTCGCCCTCGCGGTCAACGGCCCGCTTCTCGCCATCGGCAGCATCCCCGTCGCGGCGCGCCTCGCGCGGCACGGCCCCTACCGCTTCCTCGCCCTCTCGGCCGCCCTCCTGGCGCTGAGCTATCTCCCGCTCGTCCTCGCCGGAGACTTCCTCGCGCTCGTGCTCGCGAGCATCGTCTTCACCGCGGGCGAGCTCGTCTTCAGCAGCGCGCTGCCGACCGCCGTCGCGCTCCTCGCGCCGCCTGGCCTCCGCGGGGCCTACCAAGGCGCGTGGGCCGCCGTCTTCTCCCTCGGCACCGGCACTGCCGTCCTCCTCACCGGCATGCTCCGCGACGCCTTGGGCTGGTCGGGCGCGTGGCTCGTCTGGGCGCTCGTGACGACGGGCGCGGCGCTGGGGCTCATCCTCGCGCGGCCGCGCCTGCGCCGCGTGGCGGACGAGAGAAACGCCCAAGCGGCCTCCCCCGCTTGAGGCCGCGTGCCCTCGTACTGGCTGGCGAAGTCGGAGCCCGACGTCTACAGCATCGACGACCTTGCGCGCGACAAGCGCACGTTCTGGAACGGCGTGCGCAACCACCGCGCGCGCAACATCCTGCGCGACGAGATGAAGAAGGGCGACCTCGTCCTCTTCTACCACAGCAACGCCAAGCCCAGCGCCGTCGTCGGCATCGCGCGCGTCGCGAGCGAGGCGAAGCCGGACCCGACGCAGTTCGACAAGAAGCTCAAGGACATGGGGTACGACCCGAGGTCGAAGCCGGACGCGCCCACGTGGTGGGGCGTCGATCTCGAGTTCGTGGAGAAGCTCTCGACACCGGTGACGCTCGCCGACATCAAGGCGAGCCCGAAGCTCAAGGAGATGGCGCTCGTGCGCATCTCGCAGCTCTCCGTGCAGCCCGTGACCGCCGCCGAGTGGAATGCCGTGATGGCGCTCGCCGGGAGGACGTGACGTGCGCCGCGCCGCGCTCCTCGTCCTCGCGCTCGTCGCCGCCGGCTGCGCGGCCCCCGCCGACCCGGAGAACGAGCCGCGGCGCGGACCCGTGGCGCTCGAGGTGCTCGCGACGCTCGCGCTCCCGGCGCGGCCGTACAACCTCGCGACCGCCGGCGACCTCGTCCTTGCCTCCACGGCGCCACCGGTCGCAGGCGGCGTCGAGCCGGGCATGGGGCTCGCGGTCGTCGACGCGCGCGACGCGACGAGGCCGGCGCTCCTCGCGACGATGCGCTTCCCCGGCGGCGGGGTCGAGGCCGTCGCCATCAGCGACGACGCCCGCTGGGCCTTCGTCGGAACGGAGTTCAGCGGCGCGGTCGGCATCTACACGGTCGACCTCGCCGACCCCGCGTCGCCCAGCATCTACGCGTTCACGCCGCTCCCGCCGGACGGCCCGCACAACGTGCGCTTCGCGCGCATCGGCGGCGAAGCCTACGTCATCGCGTCCATCTCGCACCTCAACATGGTGGGCACGGCGACGCCCGCGCCCCAGGACACGGACCCGCTGCACGACCTCCGCGTCGACATCTTCCGCTTCGACCCGGCGCAGCGCGCGGCGCCGCTCATGCGCGTGTCCAGCTACCAGGCGGAGGGGACGCAGGGGCTTCCGCAGGACAGCCCCATCATCCATGATGCGGTGGTGCAGACGCACCCGCTCACGGGCCAGGACGTGATGTACGTCGCGTACTGGGACCGCGGCGTGCGCCTCGTCGACGTGAGCGACCCCGCGGCGCCCGTCGAGCTGGGCGCGATGGAAGAGATGGCGCCGGCCGACTTCCTCATCATCCACACGGTGAAGCCCCACCCGACGCTCCTCGATGGCCGCCACCTCACCGTCGCCACCTCCCAGTGCGCCTACGCGCCGCAGAGCCTCTGCTATCTGCGCGTGCTGGATACGACCGACCCGACGAGGCCGACGCAGGTGGGGACGTGGACGCTCCCGGACGAGGCGCACGGCTCCGACATCACGAGCGAGATCTTTGACCTCGCCAACGGCACCGTGGTGGTGCCGTGGCTCTCCGCGGGCACGTGGGCGCTCGACATCCGCCAGCCGGCGGCGCCGCGCGCGCTCGGGCACGACCTGGACGTGGGCGCCGTCAACGCGGTGGTGGTGCGAGGCGACACGGCGTGGGTCGCCGACATCGCGGGCTCGCTCCGCGTCCTGCGCCTCCCGTCGCTTGCGTGAGGCGGAGCGGCGTGCTCAGCCGCTCTCGGCGGCGGCCTGCGCGTCGCGCTTCGCCTTGCGGACGCGGCGCGATTCCATGGCTTCCTTCGAGGGCATCCAGACGTTCTTCGCGAGGCGCGTCCACTTGAGGAGGCGGATGACGTACGCGTTCACGTCGAGCTGCCACCAGCGCATGCCGTGGTAGGCTGCCTTCGGGAAGGCGTGGTGGTTGTTGTGCCAGCCCTCGCCGAAGCCGAGGAGGCCGACGATCCACTCGTTGCGGCTCTCGTCGTGCGAGTGGAACATGCGGCGCCCGAACGTGTGGCAGACCGAATTGACGCTCCACGTCACGTGGTGGACGAGGCCGACGCGGACGACGCCGCCCCAGAGGACGCCCAGCCAGAACGAGCCGCCGATGGCCCAGCAGAGAAGGCCGGGCAGGACGAAGCCGGCGGCGTACCAGACGCCGACGCTGCGGTCGATCGCGCGGGCGACCGGGTCCTGCACGTAGGGCTTGGCCCAGATGCCGCTCTTGATCATGCGGTCCTTGAACAGCCAGCCAAGGTGCGCGCTCCAGAAGCCCTCCAGAGGGCTGTGGGGGTCGCCTTCCTTGTCGCTCTTCGCGTGGTGCTTGTTGTGCGTCGCGGCCCACTCGATGGCCGAGCCCTGGAGCGCCATGCTGCCGAGGGCGAGGAAGAAGAAGCGCACGGGCGCGGGCGCGTCGAAGCTTCGGTGCGTGAGCATGCGGTGGAAGCCCACGCCGATGCCAAGCACCGTCAGCGCGTAGAAGAGGCCGAAGACGGCGAGCTCCTGCCAGCCGACGTAGCGGTTCCACAGGAGCGCGATGGCCCAGATGGTGCCGAGGATGGGGATGATGACGGCCGCGACGAGCGCGCCCTTCTCGAGTTTCGTGGCGGGGGTCGCGTCGGCATGCGCAGGATGCACCGCGCGCTCATGGATGGCGCTCAACAGCGGTATTGACACGGGCTTCTGGTATAGCTCCGCCGGCGCCGCTCCGGCCGCGCCCCGAGAGGGACGGGGCCGGCCGAAGCGTCGCCGGCGGGTCGTATGACGAGCCCTTGCGCGCGGGGCGGCTCCCGCCCGGCGAAGGGGGGCGGGGGCCGGCGCGGCGCTCACGCGCGGCGGCGGAAGCGGGCGAACGCCAAGACACCGCCCACGGCGGCGAGGCCGACGACGAGCGCGCTCCCGAAGAAGGGCACCGCGGTCACCTCGGCGCTGCCGCAGCTCGTCCACACTTCGCCCTCGGCGCGGACCTGATAGCGGTACGTCGCGCGAGCGCCGCCGGAGCCACGGCACGAGAGTGCCGGTGAACGCGGACGCCTACGCCTCCTCGAGCTCCGCCATCATCTCCTTGACTCCGACGCGTGCCTTCGGCTCCGGGCGCTCCGCGCCCTCGCGTCGTCGTCCTCGAAATGATGACGCTCGCCGTCGAAGGCTCACGCCTTCTCGAGCTCAGCCATCATCTCCTCGATCACATCGAAGCCCTTCTGCCAGAACTTCTTGTCCGTGATGTCCACGCCGAGGGGCTTCAGCAGGTCCTGCGGGCTCTGGCTGCCGCCGCCCGCGAGGAGCTTCTCGTACTTCGGGACGAAGGAGGCGCCCTGCTCGCGGTACATGCCGTAGAGCGCGAGGCTGAGGAGCATGCCGAAGGAGTAGGCGTAGCAGTAGAAGGGGCTCGCGTAGATGTGCGGGATGTACTGCCACTCGCGCTGGAAGTCGTCCGGGACCTCGACGGGGCCGAACTGCTCCTTGAGCTGCGCGAGGTAGACCTCGTTGAGCTCCTTCGTGGTGGCGCCCTCCATGACGAGCCTGTGCGCCTCCTTCTCGAAGATGACGAAGTAGGCCTGGCGCTCGACGGTGGCGTAGATCTCCGCGAGCTTCTCGCTGAGGATGCTCACGCGGTCCTGCGGGCTCGCCTCGCGCATGAGCGTCTCGTGGAGAAGCATCTCCGAGAAGACGCTCGCCGTCTCCGCCATGGGGAGCGTGGAGTGCGCGACGAATGGGAAGCGGTCCTTCGCGAGGAGCGAGTGGATCGCGTGCCCCATCTCGTGCGCGAGCGTCTTGAGGCTCTGCGCGTCGCCGGTGTGGTTGAGGAAGACGTACGGCGTCATCCGCGACGTGACGGTCGCGCAGTAGGCGCCGCCGCGCTTGCCCTCAGCGGGGTAGACGTGGACGTGGCGCTCGTCGAAGACCTTGCGCGCCTCCTGCGCGATGCGCGGCGAGAAGCGCTCGAAGACGTCGAGCACCTTCTGCTTCGCCTGCTCGTAGGGCACCTCGAGCTTGTCCTTCGTGAGCGGCGCGTAGATGTGGTAGCGCGTCGCCGGGAGGCCGAGGCGCTTCGCCTTCCACAGGAAGTAGCGCTGGAACACCTCGCGGTTCTCGCGGCAGACCTCGAGCAGCGCGTCGACCGCCTCGTCGGGCACGTCGTTCCCCTTGTTGCGGACGTTGATGGCGCTCGGGTACTTGCGGAGCTTGAGGTTCTCGTTGTGCCAGTCGGTCACGACGCAGCTGTAGAGGTAGCTCAGCAGCGTCTCGTTCTCGGAGTAGACGCGCCAGAGCTCCTTGTACGCCGCCTCGCGGATGGCGGGGTCGGGGTCGTACACGCGCTTCGTGAGCTCGCTCTGCGTGACGGTGCTCCCCGTCTTGGGGTCCTTGAACTTGAACGTGGAGGTCTGGATCTCGCGGATGCGGTCGAGGGCGCTCTCGCCGGTGACGTCCTTGAGGGCGATGATCGTCTCCTCCGACTCGCTCAGCGTGTGCGGCTTGAACGCGCGGACGCGCTCGAGGTAGTAGCGCTTCTCCGGGTCCTTCGGCATGAGCTTCGCCGCGCGCTCGTCGGGGAGCGACTTCCACCAGAGGTCGAAGAAGCGCGTGCGGTTGCCGATCTCCGTCGTGATGTTCTCCATCTTCGACATGAACGCCTGGATCTCGGCGTCGCGCGTGTCGGCGCTGAAGGCGAGGTGGCCGTAGTTGCCAAGCCGGCTCGCGACGTCGCCCAGCTCGACGTCGAGCGCGAGGAGGCGGTCCAGCTCGTCGGGGGTCGAGATGCTGTCGAGCTTCGCGCGCCAGGATTCGACCTCGCGGGTGAGCGACTCCAGCCTGTCGAGGATGGCCTGGAGCTCCTTCCCCTTCGTGGCCGGCAGCACGTGCGAGAGGTCCCAGACGATGGGCTCGGGCTTCACGCGAGGTCGAGGGCGGCGCTCCCGTATAGGTGCAGCGCGTTCCGGCCGCTGGGCGCCCCCGCATCGGGCGCGAGCTGCGGGAGGCCGAGCCCCACCGTGCTGCGCGTGTACGAGGTCATCTCGGCGCGCGTGCCGTCGCGGTTGTGCGCGTACACGAGGTGCGCGGCGCCCCGCTCGTCGAGGTCGACCTGCAGGAAGTCGAGCAGCCGGCGCGCCATCGGCCCGTGGAGCACGGGCTCCGGGTCCGCGCGCGCGAGCTGCCACGTCTCGCCGGCGTCGTGCGTGGTGGCGAGGTAGACGTGCCACGGCGCGTCCTCCGCGACGGCGTCGGGGTTCGTCGCCTCGAGGTCGACACCGTACCAGGCGAGCGCGAAGCCGCCGGCGGGGCCCGCCTCCGGCCAGACGTGCACGTGCGTGCCGTTGGGAGGGCTCACCTCGCGGACGCGCCACGTCCCGTCAAGCTCGCGGATGGCGGCGAACACGCCGTAGCCGCGCTCGGTCGAGCCGCGGTCGTAGGCGACGAGCACGCGGCCCGCGGCGTCGATGGCGGGGACCCAGAACCCATACGAGCTGGAGCCGCCGGCCTTCGGCGTCGGGACCTTCTCGCCGTCGCTCCACGTGGCGCCGCCGTCGGTGGACTCGTAGAGCGTGCCGCCGGCGACGACGACAAGGTGCTCGAGGTCGGTGCCCTGCGCGAGCGTGCCCAGCGGCGCGGGGAACACGCGCGCGGGCACGGGGAGGAACGTGCGGCCGCCGTCGGTGGAGACGTGGAAGTTCGTGACGCGGCCCGTGTTGTAGAGGAAGTAGACGACGTCCTCGGCGCCCGCGCGGACCCACGGGCGGTCGACGAGCGGCTCGAAGGGCACGAGCGTGCTGTGGCGCCAGTTGCCCTCGGCGTCCCAGCTCGTGATCCACATCGCGCCAAGAAGGATGTCGGTGAAGTAGACGTTGCCGGCCGCGTCGATGGCGATGTCGCCCTCGATGCCCACCGCCTCGCGCACGCCGGGCGTGCGCAGGTGCTCCCAGGTGGCGCCGGCGTCGCGGCTGACCCAGACGGGGGGCGAGCCGCCGATGCAGCAGACGGAGCTCGCGTAGAGCACGCCGCCCGCGGCCGCCTCGATGACGGGCTCCGAGAGTCCGCACGAGTTGCGCACGCCGCAGAGGGGCTCGGGGCCGAAGACGTAGCGCTCGAACGTGTGCGGCGGGAGAAGGCGCAGGAGGGGCGACGCGTCCTCGGCGGAGAGGCCGTCCTGCGCGCGAAGCGCGACGTCGCCGGAGAGCTCGCGCGGGTGGAGCGTGCGCGCCTCGAAGCCGGGCGCGGAGACGACGGCCGCGTCGAACGTGGAGGAGACGGGGGGAAGGGTTCCGTCGGCCGCGGCGGAGAGGCGCGCGACGACGAGCTCGCCCAGGAGGAACGTGGCGGCGGCGTACGGCACGGGCTGCCCCGCCTCGTCGACGACGCGGGCGCTGCCGTCGGAGAGGACGGTGAGGGTGCCGCCCGGCAGCGTGACGCAGCCGGCGAGCGTCGCGAGCGCGAGGAGGATGGCGGGGAGGCGGGCGAGCACGCGCGGGCATGGCGCAGCCTGCAGAAAACCGTTCTAGCTCCAAGCACCCCGCGAGGTGGTGGAA
>DASRYU010000106.1:0-17851 GCA_035687045.1 Thermoplasmatota archaeon
GGGGCGGGCGCCACGCGGGGCTTGCTCGCCGGCGCATCCATGACAGAAGGGCTTTGGAGGGCACCCCTATTTGAGTGACGTGCTCGAGGGCAGTACGCTCCTCGGGGTGCTGGCGGCGGGCGTCCTCGCGGGCTTGGCCTCCGGGCTCTTCGGAGTGGGCGGTGGCATCCTCATGGTGCCGGCGGCGCTCTACCTCGTGCCCGGCACCGATTTCCACACCGCGAAGGCGGTGAGCCTCGTCGTCATCGTCGCGAGCGCGGGCATCGGCATCTGGACGCACCACCGCCACAGGAGCGTCAGCTTCCGCAACGGCGCCCTCCTAGCTGTGGGCGGCTTCGGCGGCGCCGCCGCCTCCGTCTTCGCCGTCGAGCGCATCGACGACGGCGCCCTGACGGCCGCGTTCGGCCTCGTCCTCGCCGCGATGGGCGCGCGCCTCGCGTTCGCCGCGAACCCGAAGCCGCGCGAGATGTCGAAGCGCGCGCAGGCCGCGTATCTCGTCGCGCTCGGCGTCCTCTCTGGGCTCCTGAGCGGCGCGTTCGGCGTGGGCGGCGGCATCGTGATGGTCCCCGGCATGGTCTTCGCCGGCATCGGCATGCACCTCGCCGTCGGCACAAGCCTCGTCGCCGTCCTCGGCAACGCTATCGGAGGCACCGCGTCGCACGTTGCGTTGGGCTACGGCGAGGTCCTCCTCGCGCTGGGCGTCCCGCTCGCGATCGGCGCCGTCCCCGCCACGTACCTCGGCTCCAAGCTTGCCCACAAGCTGCACGCGGACCGACTCAAGCGCGCCTTCGGCGGCTTCCTCGTCCTCGTCGGCCTGTGGATGGCCGCCGACGCGCTCTGGCTGTAGACAGAGACCCTCAAGTGCAGAGGGCGGGATGCACGCCGGTCCCGCCGGGCGCGTAGCATAGCTGGACAGTGCTCCGGCCTTCGAAGCCGGCGCTCGACGCGTGCCCTTCGGGCACCGGCCGCTTCGCGGCCTCGCGTCGGCGCCTCGCTCGCTCGGGCGTCCCGGGTCGCACGCGCGACCAAGACCCTCAAGTGCAGAGCGCGGGATGCACGCCGGTCCCGCCGGGCGCGTAGCATAGCTGGATAGTGCTCCGGCCTTCTAAGCCGGGGGTCCCGGGTTCGAATCCCGGCGCGCCCGCTCGCGTTGCTCGCAGGCGCGCCTACGACGCGCTTCCCGCGTCTGGGTCCTCGCTGCGCTGCGGTCCCGGCGCGCCCGCTCGCGTTGCTCGCAGGCGCGCCTACGACGCGTTCTGCGACCGCTGCGACACAGTGGCGGAGCGTCGTTGCGACGCGCTGCGTCGACCGCCGATATAACCTCACCACCCGAAGGGAGGTTGGGCGGAAGGAGAGTTCTAATAGGGCCTGCGAGAGGAAAAGCGCCGGCGGCTATGGTGCTCTGGACGTCGCGGGACCGCAGCGGAGACGAGGGCGTGAGCCCTGTCGTCGGGATGGTCCTCGTGCTGGGCATCTCCGTCGTCGGCATCGCCGCCATCCTCTACTGGGGCCTTCCCGCCATCGACGAGATGAAGGCGAACGTCGAGCACAAGAGCGTCGAGGCGCAGTTCCAGGAGCTCGACGCGTCCATCAAGGAGCTTGTCGCCGGCACCACCGAGAAGACCGCGAAGCGCTGGCAGCCCACGCTCAACCGCGGCAGCGTCCTTCTCATCAACGAGACGGAAGGCTGGGTCTACGCGACGGAGATGTACCACGCGACGAAGGACCACAGCTTCGTCTACCAAGGCTTCGAGAACAGCGACAACGCGTTCACCGTCGTCAACGTCGGCGAGCCCGTGGCGAGCGCGCGCGTGGTCGCGTACCGCATCACCGGCACGACGACCGGGCAGGACCTGCAGGTCTTCAAGGACGGCGCACTCTGGGCCGCGGGCGAGAACTGGCCCGTGGGCCAGCCCATGGCCCTCACGCTCAAGGATGCGCAGGGGCAGGACGTCCCGATCAAGAACGCGACGATCCGCTTCCGCATCTTCGAGAGCAACCAGAAGATCGCCGAGGCGTTCTACGTCCCCACCGGGCGCGTCGACTACCGGCTCGAAGCGGGCCTTGGCACAAAGACCGTGTCGCAGAACAACGGCGCGGTCATCACCGGCGACGGCTACGGCCACGCGCTCATCAACCCGCCTCCCATCCCTCCGATCTCCACGAGCGGCGAGGTGCCGCGCTTCTTCGCGCGCGCCGTGCTCCTCAACGCGACGGGCTCCTTCGGCGGCAACGACCGCTTCGACGTGCTCGTCACGCTCTACTCCACCTCCACCCTCGCAAGCTACGACTGCGCGACCGTGGCGAAGACCGACTGCGTCGAGTCGTCGAAGCTGTTCTTCTTCGGCGACCACGCGCCCGTCTGGAAGTCCTACCTCACGAACACCGGGCGCGGCTACAAGTACGTCGTGGACCCGACGTACGGCCACCTCGTCGACCGCCGGGCGGACGGCATGGGCTACACGCTGCTCCAGTCCACGGTCCAGATGACGGCGGGGTGAGGGAGATGGCGCGGATGTTTCGGCGGCGGGATGACGGGGTGACCGAGGTCATCGGCTACGTCCTCAGCTTCGCCCTGAGCGCCATCTTCCTCCTCATCGCCCTCAACGTCTTCAGCGCCGCGCGCGGCAACACCGAGCACGTCGTCACCGGCGTCGAGCTCAAGACGATCGCGGACCGCGTCGCGGGGCACATCGTCGACCTGGGCCTCGTGAGCCAGGAGTTCCCCAACGCGTCGATGGAGGTGGCGCTCATCATCCCACAGTCGCTCAACGGGCGGCTGTATACGGTGACAGCCGCGCCACATCTGGTCACCGCGACCACGAACGACGGCGCCATCTACGCCGACTCGACGACCTACCGCACCGAGGTGCTCCCGAACATCGCGGTGAGCGGCTCGGTCGACAGCTCCAACGAGCGCCTCATCCTGCGCTATCAGCTCGACGGCACCACGCGCCGCATCCAGATCTCCGGAGAATGACCATGGACACCCAAGTGCGCTTCCCGAAGTTCATCGCGACCCTCAAGGAGCTCGGAGCTCCGGTCGGCGGCGCTGCGTTCCTCGCGGACGCCTCCGGCACGTGGTCGGCCCTGCCGTTCGAGACGCGCGCGGCGTGCCTCAACGCCCTCGAGGTCCCTCTCGAGCCCCTGACCGTCACCATCCGCCTCGGGAAGGTCCCGGACGCGCCCAAGAGCCTCGACGCCGTCCTCGTCATCTTCGAGGGCGAGGCGCGCGCGGCGACGCCCGCGCCCGACGCGACCCCCGTGGCCGCGCCGACGCCGGCCGAGGAGGAGCTCCACGAGCTTCTCGCGGACGCGCCCGCCGCCGAGCCGGCGCCCGCCGCGCCGCTCGCCGCCGCCGAGGAGCCTCGCCCGAAGAAGGGCAAGAAGGGGAAGAAGAGTGAGCCGCAGCCCTCGCCCGCGGCCGCGCCCGCCGCGCCGGCGCCCGTCACGCAGCCGCTCATGGTCCTCCCAGAGGAGCCGGCCGGCCAGGCGCCGCCTCCGGAGCCCAAGGCGAAGGGGCGCGGCCTCTTCGGCAAGTTCGCGAAGAAGGAGAAGCAGGAGGAGGCGCCCGCGAAGCCTCCGAAGCCGACCGCCGTCACGGAGATCCCGCCGCTCACGGACCCCAACCTCGAGGCGGTCGAGGTCTACGCCGTGCAGGAGCCGTATGCGTACGTGCGCATCCTCCACGACAAGGCGCGCCAGGAGAACATCTACGAGGTCATCGAGCCCGCGCTGAGCGAGCGCGAGCGGAACATCCTCGACTTCATCGAGCACACCATCGTCGACGTCATCGAGGTCGGCCTCTCCGCGCTCAACAAGGAGCAGGCGGCGGAGCTCCTCTACAAGCACGTGGACGAGGTCATCTACGACTACTCCATCGTGCTCAACCCCGTCTCGCGCGAGAAGATCCTCTACTACATCCTGCGCGACTTCCTCGGGTTCGGCAAGCTCGACCCGATGATGCGCGACGAGTACATCGAGGACATCTCGTGCGACGGGCCCAACGTGCCCATCTTCCTCTACCACCGCCGCCACGAGTCGATCAAGTCGAACACGACGTTCGTGAAGGACGACGAGCTCGACTCGTTCGTCATCAAGATGGCGCAGCGCTCGGGCAAGCACGTCTCCATCGCCGAGCCGCTGCTCGACGCGACGCTGCCCGACGGCTCGCGTCTCAACGCCACCCTCTCGGACGAGGTCACGGACGGCGGCTCCACCTTCACCATCCGTAAGTTCAAGGAAGACCCGTTCACCATCCCCGACCTCGTGCGCTTCGGCACGATGAACGTGGACCTCCTCGCCTACTGGTGGCTTGCGGTACAGAACGGCGCCAGCGCCATCTACGCGGGCGGCACCGCGTCGGGCAAGACGACGTCGCTCAACGCCATCCTCCTGTTCATCCCGCCGCAGATGAAGATCGTCAGCATCGAGGACACGCGCGAGATCAACCTCCCGCACGAGAACTGGATCGCCGGCGTCACGCGCAGCGGCTTCGGCCCGCGCGACAACAACGGCCGCCAGGCGGGCGAGATCGACATGTTCACGCTCCTGAAGGCGGCCCTCCGACAGCGCCCCGAGTACATCCTCGTGGGTGAGGTGCGTGGCCAGGAAGCGACCGCCCTCTTCCAGGCCATGGCCACGGGCCACACGGCGTACGGCACGATGCACGCCGACTCGACAGAGGCCGTCATCCACCGTCTCGAGAGCGATCCCATCAGCATCCCGCGCTCCCTTCTCGAGGCGCTCGACATCGTCTCCATCCAGATCCAGACGCGCATCGGCGACCGCCGCGTGCGCCGCACGAAGGAGCTTGTCGAGATCGTCGGCCTCGACCCGCACACGCGCGAGATCCTGACGAACCAGGTCTTCACGTGGTCGCCCGCCACCGACGAGTTCGAGTTCAGCGGCGTCTCGTACGTGCTCGAGCGCATCCAGATCGAGCGCAACATGAACGAATCCGACATGAAGGAGGAGTTCGAGCGCCGCAAGCGCATCATCCGCTGGATGGTCGACAACAACATCCGCGCGCTCGACGACGTCGGCCGCATCATCGCCACGTACTACCGCAACCCCGCGGCCGTCATGGCGATGATCGACCAGCAGCCCGCGGGCGGCGCCGAGGCGATGAAGGCGCTCGTCCCCGTCGAGGAGCCCGCGCACGCCCCCGCCACGCTCGAGCTCGTGCCGGTGGCCGAGGAGGCCCAGCATGGTCCTCAATGAGCTCCAGCGCGTCTCGTACAAGGTGTTCGGCGGCGCCGTGAAGAACGGGCTCAGCCTCGACAAGCTTGACCGCGACCTCCGGAAGGCGCGTCTGGGCGTGCGCGCCGAGGCCTACATGGCCACGGCCATCGCCTTCTCCATCCTCTCGGCGCTCGTCGGCCTCGCGCTGAGCGCGCTCCTCTTCCTCATCATCCTCCCCGTCGCGATGCCCGCGGGCGTCCCGAAGGCGCTCTACGTCCTGTTCCCCGTCGTGCCCATGATGCTCGCGGCCGGCACCTACGCGACGATGCTCGCCAACCCCGCGAGCCGCGCGAAGGCGCGCGCGAAGGACATCGACATGCGCATCCCGTACGCGCTCAACTACATCTCCGCCATGGCCTCCGCGGGCGTCAACATCGACCAGGTGTTCCGCAGCCTCGGCGAGCAGCAGAAGGTGTACGGCGAGTGCGCGCGCGAGGCGCAGGCCATCTACCGCGACATGGCCTACTTCGGCCGCGACAGCGTCACCGCGATGAAGCGCGCCATCGACCGCTCCCCCTCCGACAAGTGGCAGGAGTTCCTCCAGGGCGCCATCACGACCGTCACCTCCGGCGGCAACCTCCAGCTCTACTTCGCGAGCAAGGCGGAGCGCTTCATGTGGGAGAACCGCCAGAGCCAGAAGCAGTTCGTCGACCTCATGGGCCTCATGGCCGAGACGTACGTCACGGCGGTCGTCGCGGGTCCGCTCTTCCTCATCGTCATGATGAGCATCATGGGCATGCTCGGCGGCGGAGGCCCCGGCACGCTCTACCTCATCGTCTACATGCTTCTCCCGATCGCGAACTTCGGCTTCGCGTTCGCCCTGAGCGCCATGACCCCGGAGGTGTAAGATGGACCGCGCGAAGCTTCTCGCCTACGCCGCCCTCGCCGCGTCGCTTGTCGGCGCGGCGCTCAGCGTGGCGCCCGTCCCCCTCGCCACCTCCACCTTCGCGCTCGGCGCCGGCGTCCTTCTCGCCGCGGCCTCGGCGTGGATGCTCGGGAGCAAGCCGCAGGAGCGCCCGCGCGACGCGTCGTTCCGCAGCGAGCTCGCGCTGCACGCGTCGTCGCTCGTGCTTCTCGTCGTCTTCATGCTCCTCGCGCTCGTCGAGGTGCTCGCCATCCCCGCGGCGATGGGCAAGCTCGTCGTCTTCAGCGCCGTCGGCATCGGCTTCATCCAGTACTATCCCATCCTCACGGCGGGCCTCCTGGCCACGCTCACCGGCGCCATCCTTCTCGCCGCCGCCGGCCCCGGCCTCCGCGTCATGCGCCCCGCCGAGCGCTCCCTCGGGCAGGTCGCCGCCGCCCTCACGGGCGTCATCGTCGCGGCCGCGCTCGTCGTCGCCACCGGCGCCCTCGCGAGCACGGGCCTGCGCGCCGAGCGCAGCGTCTTCGTCCTGGCGGCGTCGCTCGTCACGCTCTTCTTCTTCGTGAAGGCGTGGCTGCGCCTCCCGACCTACGCCGACGTCTCCACGTGGCTCGAGCGCAACGAGCGCCTCCGCGAGTCGGGCATCCTGCGCACCGTCGCGTACGCGCTGATGCTCGTGGCGGGCGTGGGCATCGCGCTCTCGCTCCTCCCCGCCTTCGACGTGCTCCCGCGCGGCGTGGGCATCTTCGGCATGGGTGTCGCCATGCTGACGCTCCTCGGCGCCACCTTCACCGTCGGCGTCTCGCACGTCGTCGCGAAGCTCGAGATGGGCGACGACGCCGCCGACGCGCGCAGGAAGCGCAAGATCGTGCTGAGCGCCATCAGCCTCGGCCTCACCGCGCTCGCCTTCGCCGTCGGCCTTCTCACGTTCTTCGCCTTCCTCGCGCAGATCGCGGGCGTCGAGATCTTCCGCTTCCTCCTCGAGGCGTACGTGGCCTACTACGTCGGCATCTTCGCCATCGCGCTCGTGCCCGTCGGCATCGCCGTCGCCGTGCGCACGCGGATGAAGACGGAGGTCCCGTACTCGCCCAAGCTGCAGGCCGTCGCCATCCTGGGCGCCACGGCCACGATCATCCTCGTCTTCTTCGGCGTCTTCATCGGCAGCGGCCTCGCCGAAGGCAGCGGCATCCAGATCGAGAACGCGGTGCTCGTGCTGGGCGGCGCCGTCCTCAGCCTCATCACCTTCGTGAAGGCGCGCACGCTCCTCCCGGGCGTCGTGGGGCTCATCCGCGAGGCGATCTCGACCTCGGCACAGGCCGACAAGCCCGCGCAGGACCAGATCAAGAAGCGGATGCTCTTCACGTACGTCGCCGCGCTCGTGTTCGTGCTCGCCTTCGCGGGCTACTTCGTCGCGAGCTCCCTGGGCGTCGCGCCGCCGATGGAGAGCTCGCTTGGCACCGACCTCGGCTTCTTCGTCTACATCCTCATCGGCGTCGCGATCCTTCTCGTCGTCGTGATGCGCTACTTCCAGAGCGTGAACATGGATTCGCGCTGGTCGAAGAAGCGCGAGGAGAACACCATCGGCAAGAAGCGCCTCACCTCCGAGCAGGTCAAGCGCTACCTCATCCTCGGCTTCTCGCTGGGCACGGCCGCGCTGCTCTTCGTCATCGGCATCCTCGTGCAGGTGGGCGCCATCACGCAGCTGGGCCCGCTCGCCGCCGACCGCAAGGTCGCGACCGACATGTTCGTCTTCGCGATCCTCATCGGCATCGGCCCGTACGGCTGGTACGCCGCGCGCGAGGCGCGACGCACGGAGGCCATCGACCAGAAGTTCCCCGAGTTCCTCCGCGACCTTGCCGAGTCGCAGCGCGCCGGCATGACGCTCACGGAGGCGGTCCTCACGGCCGCGAAGGGCAACTACGGCATGCTCACGCCCGACATCCGCAAGATGGCGGCGCAGATCGAGTGGGGCGTCAGCTTCGCCGAGGCGCTCGACCGCTTCGCCAAGCGCGTGCGCACGCCGCTCATCGAGCGCACGGTGTCCCTCGTCATCCAGGCGTCCAACGCCGGCGGCAACGTCGTCGACGTGCTCACGGCCGCCGCCGAGGACGCGCGCGAGATCCAGCAGATCGTGAAGGAGCGCAAGCAGCAGATGAGCATCTACGTGATGATCATCTACATCGCCTTCGCCGTCTTCGTGGGCGTCATCGCCGTCCTCAACGCGCAGTTCATCCCCGAGGTCGCGAAGGCCGTGGAGAAGGCCGACGGCGTGAAGATCGGCGGCCTGAACTTCAAGCGCTTCGACCAGGACGACTTCAAGATCCTCTTCTTCCACGCGGCCGTCATCCAGGGGCTTGGCGGCGGCATCGTGGGCGGCGTCATGTCGCAGGGCAGGATCGTGTTCGGCCTGCGCCACAGCTTCATCCTCGTCTGCATCGCGTGGGTCCTCTTCCGCCTGGTGATCGGCTGATGATGCGGCGGGATGACGACCGTGGCCAGCTCATGATGCTCGCGGGCATCGTGCTCACCATCTCGTTCATCCTGACCGCGCTCACGCTCTCCCAGGTCGCCGCGCTCGAGCGCGAGGCGGCCGCGCAGGGACCGCTCTCCATCGTCAACGAGTGGCGCTTCCTGCACGACCGTCTCAGCGCGAACCTCAAGACGGCCATCGGCCCGGAGATGAGCATCGAGTCGTTCCTCAGCACCATCCTTCCGACGGTGCAGGCCACGTTCCGCGCCGTCGAGGCGGAGAAAGGGTACGACCTGACGCTGCGCCCGGCGGCGGGCGCGATCTACGACGCGCCCGGCAACGAGGCCGACCTCGCGCCCGGCGGCACGACGTACAACGCGTGGTCGTGGAACGGCCGCGTCCGCTTCACGCACGCCGTCCCCGCCGTCCCCTCCGCGGCCGCGGCGCTCGACGACGGCGTCATCTGGGAGACGCCGTGCCCCGACGCGAGCGCGCCCGCCGCCGGCTGCATCACCGGCGTGTATCTGCACGTGCGGTTGACAGATGGCACGACGACGCTGTCGGAGAGCATCCTCTTCGCCGCGAACAGGCCCTAATGGGGACTGGACCTGGCAACGCCATCGTCTTATACTGCCCCCCATAGAGGCAGAGGCGCTGTTCAGGGGCTTTCACGGTGGTTTCGTCTAGCCGCGGACGAGATACCGGCAGCACTCATGTCCTCGAGGCGATCATCGTCGTCTCGATCATGGTGTCGGCCGTCGCATTCGTTGTCAGCGTCGAGCAGCCGATGCCTCCGACGCACAACGCGCGCGAGTCGCTCCAGGGGAAGGCGAAGGACGTCCTCGACGTCCTCTACGACACGCCCTCCGCGGACCCGAAGTACGGCACGAACGAGCTGAGCGCCCTCATCGCCAAGTGCCTGAACAAGCGCTGCGCGGAGCTTGAGCAGAAGCTCGAGAAGCTTGTCCCGCCCGGCGCCTCCTACGCGCTCTACGTGTCGAACGGCCACGAGACGCACCCGATCCTCCTCAAAGGGAAGCCGCGCGGCGAGGCGGTCACCGCCTCGCGCACGTTCCAGCCCGAATGGAGCAGCACCTTCCTTGCGACCGCCACAGCCACCATCGGGCCCGCGGATGCGCTCCTGACGTACGCGCTGCCCATCTTCCACTCGACGCCCGTCGCGCCGGGCGGAAGCCAGATCTTCGTCAAGGTGTCGGGCACGCGCGTCTCCGACGGCTCCGACTACGTGCTCGTCGCCTCGGCCTCCACGAGCGCGCACGACGCGGTGAACGATCCTGACGCCGTGGCGGCCTCGCTCTACTTCATCGACAGCGCCGGCAACCCGCTGCCGGTCCACAACCTCACCGGCACGACGCTTCTCCCGCAGCGCATGACGCTGCGCCTCGCGGAGACGCAGAACGCCTGGATCCCCGCGGGCGCCGAGGTCACGCTGCACACGCCGCGCGGCTGGACGGCGTCGGCGAGCTCGAACGGCGTCTGGACGGTCCTCGAGAACGCGGTGGACAAGAACGGCTCGTACGTCGGCAGCGCGCTGCGCGCGCGCCTGGACCAGCCGCTGCGCGCCGGCGTGGCCGACCTCCCGTTCGACATCACGTACCACGGCGACGTCCTCGACTGGTACCCGCTCACCGCCATCATGTCGAAGGGCGCGAACGCGATGGCATCGGTCATCCTCCGCGGGGAAGTGCACGCCGCCGAGCCGGCGCTCGCGACGCCGCTCCTGCACATGAGCGTGCCCGCGCCCATGGGCAGCGGCGCGGAGACGACGTGGACGCTGAGCGCGCACATCCCCGTCAACGACAGCGAGGGTCCCAACCAGACGAACCGGCTCGTGCGCGTGCACACGGTGGAGCTCATCGAGATGGAGGGCAACCGCATCTTCGGCAGCGCCGTCGCCGCGAGCCCGAGCGAGCGCATGGGCGGCACGTGGGTGAGCAGCGGCGACTCGCTCGTCTGGCGCGGGAACGTCGAGATGGACGTGCACAGGCCGCTCAACCTCACGTTCCGCGTCGCCGCGAGCGGCACGGCGGGCCCGTCCGACCTGCGCTCGCACTTCGTGCCGCCGGTGACGTTCGACGACTGGACGGGCCGCCTCGTCGGGCGCACCGGGTGGGGCTTCCATCGCCAGGCCATCCTCCCCGCGGACGACACGTACGCAGGCTACAACAGCTCCGCCGGCGTCGTGAGCAAGCCCCACTGGCTCAACAGCTCGGGCGTCTACCGGCAGACCGAGCTTCCGGGCCACATCCAGTACAGCGTGAGCCTCGCGGGCGCCGTGCAGGACGCGCTCTACGGGAGCTACGTCCTCGCCGAGGAGCGCTCCGTCCCCATCGGCGGCGAGGTGGTCATCAGCGCGAACGTGCAGAGCGTGCTCTTCGCGCTCGCCGACGCGGGCCAGCGCGCGGGCGTCGCCGTGCGCTTCTACCCGCCCTGGAGCGGCGACGATCGCGAGCCGGTCTGGTACGAGCCGAACCTCGACCAGGGCCTTCTCTCGGGCGAGGTCTCGCAGATGGTCGTTCTCGACGTGAACGGCGACGGCGTCCCCGACCCCATCGTCGGCACGACGAACGGCCGTGTCATGGCGTTCAACGGCCTCACCGGCCAGCGCCTGCAGGGGAACGCGTTCACCGTCCCGATCTCGCAGCTCTCGAACGTGCAGCAGGCCGTGCCGAAGGTCACCGCGCTCGAGACGATCCGCCTCTACGACCAGGACCACATCGTCGTGGGCACGGACAAGAACAGCGACGGCCTCTTCGTCCTCGACAAGAACTTCGGCATCAAGTGGCGCTACATCGTGACGGGCGACGTGCTCGCGATCGACGCCTCCACCGACTTCAACGGCGACGGCCAGCCCGAGATCGTCGTCGCGCGCGCGCACGAGATCGGGACCTCGAAGGACGCGGTCGTCTACGTCCTGCACGCGCCGCCCACGCCAGGGCCCCTCGTCCCGCTCCCCGGGAAGTCGCCGCCCGAGCACGATTCCGCCGCGCTCGCGATGACGCTGGGCACGCCGACGACCATCCTCGCGCAGTCCAACGGCGGGCCGCGCGGAGGCTGGCAGCGCGTGGTCGTGCCCATCCAGACGAACTTCGAGCCCGGCATCAGCGTCACGTACGGCCCCGACGGCGCGAGCCTCCAGGAGGGGCCGTCGTCGACGCCGCGCGCCGGCGTGCAGGGCGTGAACGAGCTGGGCGAGACCACCGGGACGCTCTTCGGCGCGCCGGCCTCCGTGCTGCGCGACTACGACTACGACGGCGACGCCGTGCGCGACGTGCTCCTGGGCGGGGCGTCCGGCTACGTCATCATGGCCAACGGCACCGTCCTCACGCAGCCCATCTACAGCTACATCCTCATTGGCCTGCCCGAAATCCTCGACGCCGACACGCGCTCCACCGCGGAAAGCTACGCGATCGCCGCGGACGGGACCGTGTTCTGGACCGACGATGCGTGGCTCACGGCGCACTACCCGACGAACATGGCGCCAGGCGGGAAGGCCATCAGCAGCCCGTCGAGGAACGAGTACTGGGTCGTGGGCACGCTCAACCAGGTGTGGCGCTCCGCGCCCACGGTCGATGCCTCGAGCGATCCCATGACCGGCAACTGGCCCTCGGGGCGCGACCTCCTCCCCGTCGTGCTCGACGCCAGGCGCGCCGGGGTCCCGTACGACTTCGTGCAGAACGTCCACGAGTTCCGCGACGTGCATTTCCGCGGCGGCGTCGGCTACATCGTCGGCTCCGCGTGCGCCCTTGCCATCCTCTGCGGCGAGCCCATCCTCCTCAAGACGACCGACGGCGGCGACACGTGGAGCGTCCTCTCGTCGGCCGACGGCACCCTCACGAACCGCCACGGCCAGACGCTCAACAAGAACCTGACAAGCGTCGAGATCGTCACCTACGGCGACTCCTGGACCGGCTGGGCCGTCGGCGACGGCGGCCTCATCGCGCGCAACCTCACGGGCGGCGCCGCGTGGCGCGAGCTGCCCACCGACTTCACGTACAACCTGCGCGACATCGCGTGTCTCCCCGGGGACCCCGACACGTGCTGGGTCGTGGGCGACGCCGGCGCGGCCTTCGTCACCTTTGACGCGCGCGCCGCGACCCCCACGTGGCACAACCGCACGGGCTCGCACGGCCTTCCCACGGACCGTCCGCTCTACTCCGTCGGCTTCCCCGAGGACACGCGCGGCTACATCGGCAGCCGCAACATGGTCCTCGGGAGCTTCCATGGATCCAGCTGGACCGCGCTTCCGCTCAACTACGTCGAGAACTCCGGCTACGTCGTGAGCACCGCCGGCGACGGCGGCGGCTTCGTGCTCGGCGGCTCGCCGGCCAACGGGCGCATCTGGCTGCTGCACGACTACCACACGCAGTCGCAGGCGCAGACGGTCTCCTTCCAGTCGCGCTTCCCGCCCGGCGCGCGCATCTTCAGCGCGGAGATCCTCGACGGCGACATCACGTTCGGCCAGCAGGAGATCCTCGTCAACGTCACGACGAACGGCGGCGGCGATTGGCAAACGATCGGCCCGCTGGGCCCGCCCGTGGGCGTCACGAGCATCCTCAAGGACACGCGCAAGCCGCTCCCCGCGTGGACGGCGTGGACGGACCCGCAGGAGACCGGGAGCGACTTCCGAGTCCGCATCGTCTTCAACACCACGAGCGACAAGACGATCCTCACGCCGCACGTGCGCGCCCTCACGCTCCGCGTCCACTACCTCGCGTACGACGGCGAGACGGTGACGGCGGGCCACGAGGACATCTCGCTCGACTTCACCTCGCAGGCGCAGCTCGACAAGGAGCGCACGACGGCCGACTGGAACGTCACGCTCCAGCAGCTGCGCCAGCCGCTCGTCCAGGAGTTCTGGACGCGCAACGTCAGCGGCGAGGTGCTCGACATCCGCACCGGCTACAACGTCATCGGCGACGAGCGCGAGGACGTGTGGGTCGCGACGGGGGACACGCTCGCCGAGAACAGCCCGGACTATGCCATCTACGCCGGCACCGACCCGAACCGCCTGATGGAGCGGCACAACCGCGTCTATCTCCTCGACGGGCGCAACGGCCACCCGCACGCCATCTCGCCGTGGCTCGAAGGGGAGGTGCGCCACATCCGGCTCGTCAACAGCGACAGCGACCCGGAGCCGGACATCCTGTTCGCGGCGACCTGGAACACGACGGGCACGCTGCAGGCGCGCGGCAAGCTCTACGCGCTCGACCCGCTCACGCTCCAGAAGCTCTGGGAGCACGACCTCCTCCGCCAGGTGCCCGCCGACATGGAGGCGGCCCTCCTGCCCGGGAACGAGCCCATCGCGTTCGTCGGGGCCGCGCGGCCCACGCCCGAAGCGCCCGCGCCAAGCCTCTGGGGCATCCCGCACACGCCGCCGCGCGAGAAGTGGAAGGTCATCCCCGACGACCTCGGCAAGTACCTCATCCGCAAGGAGGTGGAGCCGACGTGGCTCTACGGCCCGCACGTCGTCGAGATCGCGGTGGAATGGGAAGAGACGGTGACGGAGGCGCAGGTGAACGTGAACCTCGGCGCCATTCCCGACGCGCTTCCGCCCGCGCCCGATCAGCCCGACGGGGTCTCCACGCCCACCGGCATGACGGTGCTCCGATCGGCCCGCTTCTACGACCACTTCATGGTCACGCCACCGGAAGCCGTCACGGCGACGAACCCGGTCTACACCGCGCGCCTCCTCCTGTGGCTCGACGATTGGGGCTGACCCGTCAGGGCAGCGTCAAGGTTCTATACCTCCTGCCGCAGAGCACAGGGAGCTTGGAGCGCGAGGACAGCGCGACCCTCTACGTGCTCGAGGCGATCATCATCTCGATGGTCCTCCTCGGTGCGGCCTATGCCGTGTCCACGCTGCAGGAGTCCTCGCGCGAGAACGTGCGCCCCCGCGCCGAGCTCGGGCGCGTCGTGGAGGACGCGCTCATCGTGCTATCAGGGCTCGACGACGGCAACGGCACGAGCCTGCTCGACCACCTCCTTGTCCAAGCGATGCACTGCGCGTACGACGCGGCGCCCTCGCCCATCGATTGCCAAGGGGCGCGCAGCCGCAACCTCAGCATCAAGCTCGACCACTATCTCCCGATGGGGGCTGGCTACGCCATCGCGCTGAGCAACGGCGTCGCGTCGCGCGAGATCTACGTCTCGCCGCTTCCCGAGGGCGAGGCGGTCTCCGCCTCGCGCGGCTTCCAGCCCGAATGGAACACGTCCTTCGTGTTCACCGAGTTCTCGTGCTATCCCGCCGCCACGGAGATCAACGCGACGATCATCCCCATCGATCGCGCGCGCGTCTCCTGGGCGCGCTGGGCGAACCTGACGCTCGCGGGCGCCGAGTACGAAGGCAAGCGCGCGCACACGCCCCTCTGGTGGAACGTGACCCTCCCCGCCGCGCGCCCGTCGGCTGACCTCCTGCGCGCCAACACCACGGGCAACGCGACGTTCCCCGGGCTCGCGTCGTACGCCGAGTGCGGGCACGGAGGAAGGACCATGGAGCTGCGCGAGGCGTTGGCCGCGGCGCGATTCTCGCCCGGCGCGCCCACGGTGCCGGTGAGCGGCACCCTCGGCTTCAAGGCGAACCTCCAGCCGATCCTCGACCTTCCGGGCACGACGGTGAACGAAGCCACCGTCACCGTGTACGCGCCGCTCCCGCCGGCCTCCAACATGCCCGGGAGCTGGCTTCGCGCGGGCGACACCATCGCGCTCACGAACGGGGAGGGCACGTGGAGCGCGCCCCCGCACTCGCTGTACGGGACGCACGTGGCGCTCCTGCGCGTCAGCGTCACGGTCGGCTCCGACACCTTCGAGCTTCGCCGCGCGACGACCATCGACCTCGCGCTCCCGACGGGAGAGGTCCCCATCCACGCGCCCTACCGCGCCACCGTCCGCGCGTGGCTCGCCGACTGGGGCTAAAGGGTGCTCCGCGGGTAGAAATAGTGCCTCTTGCAGAGATATCGCGCATGGCCTGGCGGCATGCAACGGACGGGGCGTCGACCTCCGCGGTCGGTCTCATCATCGCGGCGGCCACCTTCGGCGTCGCGTTCACCGCCGCGAACCTCATGGTGGAGAAGCCCGCGGGCATGGACCACCGCGCCACGCACCTCGACAGCGCCGCCGTGACGGCGCTGGAGGTCATCGTGTCCCAGCCGGGGCGCGCCGCCAACGGCGCGGCGTGGACCGTGGACCCGGACCTCATGGACCGCTTCGGCCTCGCCCGCGCGGGGCAGGAGAACTTCCTCGACTACGTGAAGATCAAGGCGATGCGCAACGGCACCATGAGGCACGCGGAGAACAACGCGCCCGACTACGAGGACGTGCGCCTCGCGCTCGGCCTCACGGGTGGCGACTTCCACCTGCGCACGTACCCGGTCATCCCCAGCTTCGAGGACCCGCGCTGGACAAAGGAGAACCACGGGCGCGTCGCCTACATCGCCCACTACGACAGCCCCTCCGGCCAGCTCACGCTCACCTCCTGGGCGAACCTCACGCCCAACGGCCGCGTCAACGTCACGCTCGCGATCCGCAACGACGCGCCGACGCCGCAGATCTACCTCGCGAGCGTCGGCATCGGGAACAACGCGACCAAGGCGGTCATCGCGACCGACGACCGCCACACGAAGCTTCTCCAGCCCGGCGAGGTCCAGAGCGTCTCGACGGTCTTCCCCAAGATGGCGTTCTCGCCCAGCGTCACCGCCGCCCGCATCGAGGTGAACGACGCGTACGGGAACACGCTCGTCCAGCCCTACTGGCTCACCACGCCGGCGCCCACCGGCACCGACCAGGCGTGGGCCCCGCTCCTCACCGCGGGCAGCATGTACTTCCGCGTGGGCGAGACGGTCAACTTCAGCGCCGACCACTACCGCGGCGACGGCCAGCGCACCAGCGGCTCCGACGGCAGCCGCTCCGCCCAGCTCGTGCTCATCGGCCCGTCCGGATCCGTCCTCGTCAACCAGTCGATCACGCTGCCCAGGAACGGCCCCTACAACTTCACGTGCACGAGCCTCTGCGCCGCCGAAGGCACCTACCGCGCCATCCTGTGGAGGACGACCACGACCGGCAGCACGACGACGCTCCACTACAACGCCACCGACGTCGTCCACGTCTCCAGCAGCGCGCTCTTCCAGGAGCGCGGCGTCATCTCCGCCGTCGCCACGAAGGAGAGGGAGATCCTCGCCAGCCTCTCGCGCGGATTCAACAACCGCATCTACGACGCGACGACGGACCCCGACGGCGACATCTTCGCCGACACGTCGCACCTGCGCGAGCTCCCCGACCTGCTCTCGCGCTACGGCACGCTCGTCGTGGGCTCGGAAGTGAAGCAGAACGCGCTCAACTCCGCCCAGATCAAGTGGGGCATCGCGAGCTGGGTCCAGAACGGCGGCAACCTCATCGTGCTCGGCACGCACAAGGTGCAGTCGCGCTGGCTCGAGCCCGTCTACCACGCGGCGCAGGTGAACGCCAACGGCGGCATCGGCACGCCCGACCCGACGCACCCCGTGCTCTCGACGCCCAACAAGCTCGACTACCAGCGCTACCTCGACCGGGGCCGCGCCTGGGACATCAACAACGGCGCGCCCTTCACGCACGTCCTCAGCCGCGGCGCCGGCGCCGGCGGCAACAGCATGCAGGACACGCTCGCCATCGCCGCGCCGGGCGCCTACAACGACGGCACCGTCGTGCTCACGAGCTACATGCCCGGAAGCCTCACCGAGCCGCAGGACGACCTGGAGGCGAAGCGCTTCCTCCACAACCTCCTCAGCCAGAGCTACAACATGCTCTTCCTCGACTACGGCCCCCCCATCCCCGACAAGACGCCGGTCGGCAGCGCGCAACGCCTCGTCGCCGTCCCGCACCCGAGCGTCCCCAACGCCGTCGTCGAGGTGCGCATCGTGATGTACACGTGGAGCTGAGCGGCGACGTGCCGGGTGCCGGGTGCCGGGTGCCGGGTTCCTGGTTCCTGGTTGCTGGTTCCTGGTTGCTGGTTCCTGGTTGCTGGTTCCTGGTTGCTGGTTCCTGGTTCCTGGTTGCTGGACCCAGGTTCGGCGTGCAGGTCGCACTCACCTGCGACTCACCTGCGACTCACCTGCGACTCACCTGCGACTCACCTGCGACGCACCTGCGACGCACCTGCGCGGCAGGTGCTGGGCAGGTGCCCGGCACGTGCGCCGCCGCGAACCGCGCTTGCGCGCTCCGCGCCCGTCGCGACCCGCACTCGGCACTCGGCACTCGGCACTCGGCACTCGGCACTCGGC
>DASRYU010000107.1:0-29435 GCA_035687045.1 Thermoplasmatota archaeon
CCTCATGCCGCACCAGGAGGCGTGGGGGAGCGCGGTGCGCGGCGCCTTCCCCGGCCTCTACGACGGCGACGCGTACGGCGTCTACCTCATGTTCGGCAAGCTCACCGCCGCCGCGGTCGCCCTCTTCGCCGTCGCCTTCGCCGGCCTCCACGGCGCGCAGGACGCGCGCCTCCCGCCGCGCCGCCGCACGACCGGGCGCGTCCTCGTGGGCGCGTGGGCGCTCTTCGCGCTCCTCGCGCTGGGGGAATACTTCACGCCCTTCACCGACGCGCTCTTCCTCGTCATGGTGCCCGTGCTGCTGACGGTCCTCGTCCTGAGCGGCGTCTACGGCGTCATGACCGCGCGCGCGGGCATCCTGCCGCGCCGCGTCGGCTGGGCCTTCCTCGCCGCCGCGATCGCGTTCATCCCGCTCGTGATCCTCGCGGGGCACATCCCCTTCGGCCTCTACGCCTTCTCCTTCGCGTGGCTCGCGACCCTCTGGGCGCTGCGCGCGGAGGACGCTGAGGCCGACGACGCGCTCCCTTCGGGCGCCTGAGGCGCGCCGTCCCCTACGGCTCAAGGGAGCCGCGTGGAGCCTTCCTCCCCGAGGGGACAAGCGGACGGGACGCTTCGCGCGACGCTCCGCAAGCCACGAGGGGGAGACGCGTCCAGGTTCGTTCGAAGGACATGCTTCGAACGTTCCGTCCCCTGATCGCGCTCCTCGTGGCGGCGGTCGCGCTCGCGCCGCTGGCGGGCGCGCAAGCCTCCTCGGAGGGCAAGCTCACGCTGCACGACGACCCCGACGGTCCGGCCGTCGAGGACATCGCCGACTGCACCTTCTGGGTGCGCGGCAAGGGCCTCCCCATCGCGGAGGGCACCGTCGACGTCTACCACTCGCAGGGCCGCAACGGCGTCGCCTTCGTGATGAGCGTCGAGTGGACCGGCGAGGAGGACGAGGACGGCACCTACTCGTTCCTCGCGGGCCCCATCACGCTCGGCGAGGACCAGTACTATCCGTTCAACCTGCACGTCGAGGTCGTGACGAAGGGCGAGCGCGGCGAGTTCAGCGACCCCGAGGAGTACACGTGGGTGAGCGGCACCGTCCACTGCGGCGAGCCCTACATCCCGTGCATCGAGGACCTCGCGGCGCGCGCCATCGAGGACGGCCACATCGAGCTCACGTGGACCGCGGCCCCGAACGCGTCGTACTACCACGTCTACCGCCAGACGGCGGGCGACGACCTTCCGAACGGCCGCCCCAACCTCGAATACCTGGGCAACACGACGGCCACGCGCTTCGTCGACACGACGTCGCACGCCGGCGTCACCTACCGCTACGAGGTCACCGCCTCCGACGGCGACCTCCTGTACGCGGAAAGCTGCGACATCGTGAGCGTCACCGCGGTGCCCTTCTTCGGCGCGCCGCTCCTCACCGGCCTCGCGCTCGCGGGCGCCCTCGGCGCCTTCGTGATGATGCGCCGCCGCTGAGCCCGCACCTGGGCGCGGCGCCCGCCGCGCCCTTCTCTCCTTCTTCCTACTCCTTCTCCCGCTCCCCTTCCTCGTCCGCCTCCTGGTCGTGCCGGCCGTACCATCGGGTGAAGGGGCCGGACGTCATGCCGTGCACGACGACGGAGGCGGCGATGGCGAGCGTGCCGGCGCTCCACGCCTCCGCGAGGTGCGTACGCTCGTGCGCGAGCGCGGCGTACAGCATCGCGGACACGCCGAGCGGGCCGAACCACCCGTACCAGAGGGCGTCGCGCGTCGCGCGCAGCGGCGAGAGGGCGCGCCGCAGCAGGAGCACCGCCGGCAGGCGGCGCAGGAGGAGGACGAGCGCGACGACGAGCACGCCGCGCCAGCCCAGCGCCATCCACTCGTGCCACGGCAGGAGAAGCCCGAGAAGGACGAACGCCGGGAGCGTGAAGAAGAGGTTGAACGACTCCTGGATGCGCTCCTCCTCGTGGCGGTCCTGGCTGCGCGAGGCCATCGAGAAGGCGATGCCGGCGACAAAGACGGCGATGACGCCGCTCCCGCCCAGGAGCTTCGCGCCTCCGAGCGCCACGATGGCGAGCGCGACGGTGAAGGCGAGCAGCGAAGGGACCTCCATCTCGTCGTGCTCCGTGGCCCACGTGAGGGCGCGCGCCGCGACGTAGCCGAGCGCCGCGCCCAGCACGATGCCCAGCCCCACCTCGCGAAGAAGGGTCGACACGAGCCACTCGTGCACGGCCTCGCCCGCGGGCTTCGTGAGCGCCAGGATGCCGATCATCACGAGGGGGAGGACCAGGCCGTCGTTGGCGCCGCTTTCGGCCGAGAGCATGTGCCGCAGCCGGCCGGGAAGCGTCTTCTTCGCGAAGGGGCCGGTGACGATGGAGCTCGCGACGACGGGGTCGGTCGGCGTGAGGATGGCGCCGATGAGGAGCGCGGCGGGCCACTCGAGGCCGAGGACGAGGCGGACGAGGAGCGAGCTCGCGAGCCACATGAGCGGCATCAGGAGGAGGAGGGCGACCGAGAGGGGTCGCCAGTGGTCGCGCATCCACATGCGCGGGAGGCGCAGCGCGACGCCCATGAGCGCGATGGCGAGCGTGAGCCGCCCCGTCTCGTGCACGAGCGTGTCGCGCGACGGGTGCCACTCGGCGGCATCGAGGAGCCGCAGCGCGACGGGCGACAGGGCCACGCCGAGCGCGAGCGCCACGAGGGGTTTCGAGATGGGGAAGCGCTCCATGGGGCGGCTCAGGAGCCCCGTCCCGAGCACCAGCAGGCCGACCGCGACGAGGGCGATGTCCAGCTCCTTCACGCGGGGCGGACGAGCGACCGGCGCAGAACGTTGTCGCCTCGCCGGGGCGCCGCCTGCTTGCCGGCCGCTTGCTCGGGCCGTCGCTACCGATGCGTCGGCGCCAACCCTGACGTGAGGCTTCTGCGAGCTGACCCGCGCATGACGCAGAGCACTCCCGGAACGAACGCCAGCCCCGAGGCAGGAGGCAAGGGGTCGGCCGAGAAGCAGACCCAGGCCAAGGGGCGCAACGAGACAGGCAACACGAAGTGAGCCGCCGTCCGCGCGGCGCGAACGCTTATCTTCATGGCAAGACGAGCGCGCGCCGTGCGGCTCGGCTACGCGTGCATCAACCTCTCGCTCCCGACGAAGCTGCGCACGGTGCGCCTCAAGAACGCGACGCCCGAGCGCGTGCTGGAGCTTGCGCGCAGCAACCTCGCCGAGACGGTGCGGGCCGCCGAGTGGAACGCCGCGCACGGCATCGGCATGCTGCGCCTCACGAGCGACATGGTCCCCTTCGGCGCGCATCCCGAGGTCGGGCCCGCCTCGGCCTGGCGCGAGGAGCTCAAGGAGGACCTCGCGCGCGCGGGCGAGGCCATCCGCGCGGCCGACCAGCGCATCGGCACGCATCCTGGCCAGTACAGCGTCCTCAACTCGCCGCGGCGCGAGGTCATCGACATGGCGCTCCTCGACCTCGCCTACCACGCGGACATGCTCGACCTCATGGGGCTCGACGGCACGATGGTCCTCCACCTCGGCGGCGCGTACGGCGACCGCGAGGCCGCGCGGGCACGCTTCGTCGACACGGCGCGCGAGCTGCCCGACAACGTGCGCCGCCGGCTCGTCCTCGAGAACGACGACGTGACGTGGAACGCGGCGGAGGTCCTCTCCATGAGCCGCGACACCGGGTTCCCCATGGTCTACGACGTCTTCCACGACGGCCTGCTTCCGAGCGAAGGCCTGTCCATGCTCGAGGGGCTGGAGCAGGCGCTCGCGACGTGGCCGGAGGAGCGCGTGCCCAAGATCCACTACAGCGACCCCGCGCCGCCACGCATGCGCCGCGGCACGCACGGCGACCGCATCCGCATCGCGCCGTTCCGCAAGTTCCTCGAGGAGACGCGCGAGCTTCGCGACTTCGACATCATGGTGGAGGCGAAGAAGAAGGATCTCGCCGTCCTCCCCCTCCTGCCCCACGTGCGCAAGCGCGCGCACTCCCCGCCGCGCACGCGCGCGCGACGCGCCCCCGCGAGCGCGTCGGCCTGAGCTCCGCAACGCATTCACCCTTCTCGCGTCGCAGGGGGCCGCGTTCGCGAGAGCATGTGGCGGCGCTGATACGTTTATCCTCGCCGCCGGTCGTTCGACCCGCGGGAGGCAATTCCTTTGCACCACTGGAAGAAGACCACGCTGATCGCTGCCGCCATCCTGGCCCTCGTCGCGCCCCTCGCGCACGCGGGGACCACCGTCTACGGCTCGAGCGCACCGCCCACGCAGGGCGTCAGCGCCCCCGCCTACTACTACGCCATCAACTACCGGCTCGCCGTCCAGGCGGGCGACGTCGTCACCGCGACGCTCACCTACCCCGCCGCGAACGCGGACCTGGACCTCACGCTGACGTCCGCGTTCTACGACCCCGTCCCCATCCTGCCGCCCCCCGGCTGCGGCGCGCTCAACCCCGCGCAGTGCGAGGCGGAGATCATGCACTACATGGCCCAGCGCGTCGGCCGCGTCACGTGCACGGACACCGTCGGCGCCTCCGAGCACCACCCCGACGGCGGCATCGAGACGTTCACCGCCACCATCGAGGCGACGGGCACGCACACGCTGAGCGTCATCAACTACCTCAACGTGCCCGGCACGGCGACGCCCTACACGCTGAGCGTCACCGTCCTGCGCGGCGGCGTGGACGTCACGTCCTCGACGTTCAACCCCACGCCCCCGGCGGCGGGCCAGCCCGGCGCCCCCGGCTACGTCATCAACAACTACCTCCACTGCGCGGCGCTCGGCCTGCGCAACTGAGGGGCCCTCTCGCGGGGCCTCCCGCCCCGCGCCTCGTTCTCCTTCTCCCGATGCGTAGCCAAGCGGCAACGCTTTCGCCCGCGCGCGCCTTCGGTGGCAGCATGGTCGAAGACATCGTGCACGAAGCGACGTACCCCTATCCTCCCGCCGAGGTGTGGCGCGCGCTGACGACCCGCGAGGCGCTCAACGCGTGGCTCATGGACAGCGACTTCCAGGAGGCGACGGTGGGCCACCGCTTCGCCTTCCGCGACAAGCCGCGCATCGGCTGGGACGGCATCAGCCGCTGCGAGGTCCTCGAGGTCGTGCCCGAGCGCAAGCTCGTGCTCGCGTTCGGCATCGAGGGGGACGCGCGCAGCGCGACGAAGGTGCACTGGGAGCTCGAGCCCACGGCCGACGGAGGCACGCGCGTGCGCTTCCGCCACTCGGGCTTCGGCGGCCTGAAGGGGTGGCTCATGCGCGCCGGCATGGACCAAGGGTGGGGCGGCATGGTGCGCCACTCCATCCCCTACGTGCTCGCGCAGATGCGCGCGGGCCGCGTCCCGACGAAGGACGAGACGACGGAGGTCCGCAAGCGCGGCCTGCGCGGCGACCACCAGGCGCAGAAGGCGCGCGCCTGAGCATGCCGCGCGCCGTCCGCACCCGCGCGCCGCCCGAGGCCGACCCGCGCGTGCTCCGCGCGCTCGCCGACCCGACGCGCCAGCGCATCCTCCGCCTCCTCGGCGCGCGCGAGCTGCGCGCCGGCGACATCGCCGCGGAGTTCGACTCGGCGCGCCCCACCGTCTCGAAGCACCTCAAGGTCCTTCTCGAGGCGAAGCTTGTGCGCGTGCGCGCGGCGGGGCGCGAGCGCTGGTACGCCGTGGAGCCGGGGCCGCTGCGCGACGCGGTGGCGCGCGTGCAGGCGATCGACGAGCTGCTCGAAGGGGGCCTGGCGCGTCTTCGCGACCATCTCGACAGGGAACCCTTCAAATAGGTGACCCGACTACGACGGCCGACCAGCCCCGCTCGACCGGCCCCTTGCGTTCCCGTGAGTCCGTCTCGACGTGTTGTGTGTAAGGCCTCATGGGCGCCGGCCGGTCCGAGTGATAGCACATGGTCCAGTTCGACTCTTTCAATCTGCCCCAGCCCATCCTCCGCGCCCTCGCCGACATGGGCTTCACCGAGCCCTCGCCCATCCAGGAGGCCGCGATCCCGATCCTTCTCACCGGCCGCGACGTGATCGGCCAGGCCAAGACCGGCACGGGCAAGACGGCCGCGTTCGGCATCGCCCTCGTCGTCGCCGCGCTCGAAGGCAAGCCCTCGCTCGTCCTCGTGCCCACGCGCGAGCTCGCGCAGCAGGTCACGGCCGAGATCGACCGCATCGGCGCCGTCGCCAACATCCGCGCGCTCGCCCTCTACGGCGGCGCGTCCTTCGGCGAGCAGGCGCGCGCGCTTGAGCGCGGCGAGGCCGACATCCTCGTCGCGACGCCCGGCCGCCTGCGCGACCACATCTCGCGCGGCACGCTCAAGGCGAGCGTCGCGAAGCTCGTGGTCCTCGACGAGGCCGACGAGATGCTCAAGATGGGCTTCATCGACGAGGTCGAGGAGATCCTCAAGGCCGTCGGCGACGAGCGCCAGACCGTTCTTTTCAGCGCGACGGTGCCCGAGCCCATCCAGCACCTCGCCGAGCGCTACATGCGCGAGCCGGAGTTCATCCTCGCGGAGGCCACCGAGGAGGACGGGACGACCGAGCAGCTCGCCGTCGCCGTCACGCACAACGAGAAGATCGACACGCTCGTGCGCATCTTCGCGGTCGAGCGGCCGACGGGCGCGCTCATCTTCCGCCACACGCGCGAGACGGTCGAGGAGCTCGCGCAGCAGCTGCGCCCGCGCGGCATCCGCGCCGAGGCGCTCCACGGCGGCATGAGCCAGAACGAGCGCGACAGCGTGCTCGCGCGCCTGCGCGAGGGCGAGCTCAAGGTCGTCGTCGCCACGAACGTCGCCGCGCGCGGCCTCGACGTCGACACCATCTCGCACGTCGTCAACTACGACGCGCCCCGCGAGACGGAGGCGTACGTGCACCGCATCGGCCGCACCGGCCGCGCGGGGCGCACCGGCCGCAGCTTCCTCTTCGTGACGCCGGCCGACCGCGGCCGCCTCCGCGGCATCGAGCGCGTCCTCGGCGGCCGCCTCGACTGGTACCAGATCCCGACCGACGCGGACGTCGCGCAGGCGCTCGCGCGCCACACCGCCGAGTGGCTCGACGAGCAGAAGCTCGACGCGACGCCCGAGCACCGCGCCATCGTCGCGGGCCTCGTCGAGAAGGGCGCGGACCCCGTGACGCTCGCCGCGAAGCTTCTCGGCCTCGTCGCGAAGCACGAGGGGCTCCGCATGCCGCAGCTCGAGCCGCGCCGCCAGCAGCAGGCGTACGCGCAGAACGAGGGCGGCTACGAGAGGCGCGCGTTCCGCAACGAGCGCGCCCCCGCGAACGGCCCGAAGGTCGCGCTGAACCTCTCGGTGGGCCGCGACGACAACGTGCGCCCCGGCGATCTCGTCGGCGCGCTCACGAACGAGGGCGGGCTCGTCGGCGCCGAGATCGGCCGCATCGACATCCTTCCGCGCTTCAGCGTCGTCGAGGTCCCGCAGCACTCGCTCGAGAGCCTCTTCCGCAACATGGAGCGCGCGAACATCCGCGGGCGCCGCGTGAGCCTGCGCGTCGCCGAGCGCTGGGAGTTCCGCGCCGCGCCCCGCGCGCGGTAGGCGGGCCACGCCCTGGCGCCGACGCCTACGCCTACGCCGAGGCCGAGGGGGGCCGAGGCGCGAGGCGGAGGAGGCCGAGGCCGAGGCGCGGGCGGGGTTCGCTCGTGCTCACCGGCTCCGCAGCGGAGTGGTCAGCGCGGGCGCTGGCGCATCGGATCCAGAAAAACGAGGACCGGCCAGGGGCGAAGCCCCTGGGCGCGGTGGACCAAGCGGGACGAGCCCGGCTTGGTGGATCGCGCGCGCGAGGCGCGCACGACGAACGTCGCTTCAGAAGCGGCGGCCGCCGCCACCGCGGGAGTCGCGGGGGGGCGCGTGCTTCTGGAAGCAGTCGCGGCAGTAGACCGGGCGGCCTTCCGTCGGCTTGAAGGGGACTTGCGTCGCCTTCCCGCAGTCAGAGCAGGTCGCGTTGTGCATTTCACGAGGGGGGCCACCGGGGCCGCGTCCGAATCCCATGTTGATCGACTCTTGACAAGGCGCGCGTGAGCGCTCCTCGTCATATCACCCATGCGCGTCGCATGGATAAAGGGTCGCATGTCCGCGAGCCTGGAACGCGGCGGCGCTCGGTGGAGCTATGCGGCCGCAGCCGGTCGCTTCCCTGTGCGCAGGTTCGAGGGGAGGCGCGCCCTGGTGACGGGCGCCGCGCAGGGCATCGGCCGCGCCGTGGCCGACGCGCTCGCGCGCGAAGGCGCGGACGTCGTGCGCGTGGACGTGCAGGGGGATGCCGAGCGCTGCGACGTGACGGACGAGGCGCAGGTGGAGGCGCTGTTCCGCCGCGTCGGGCGCCTCGACCTCGCGGTCAACGCGGCCGGCGTCGAGGGCGCCATCGCGAAGCTTCCCGAGGCGCCCGTCGACGACTTCGACCGCGTGCTCGACGTGAACCTCCGCGGCGTCTTTCTCTGCCTGCGCGGCGAGCTCGCGGCGGGCGCGCGCAGCATCGTGAACGTCTCCTCCGTCGCCGGGCTCACGGGCTGGCGCGGCGCCGCCGCCTACAGCGCCTCGAAGCACGGTGTTGTCGGCCTCACGCGCACGGCGGCGCTGGAGGTGGCGCGCACGGGCGCGCGGGTGAACGCCGTCTGCCCCGGCGTCACGCGCACGGCGATGTACGAGCGCATGCTCGCCCGCAACCCGGCGCTCGCGGAGCGCACCGTCGCCGCGAACCCCGCGCGGCGCGTCGCGGAGGTGGAGGAGGTCGCCGCGCCCGTGCTGTGGCTCCTCTCGGACGAGGCCTCGTTCGTGAACGGCGTCGCGCTGCCGGTGGACGGCGGTCTGACCGCGCAGTAGCGAGCACGCGGCCACGCGGCAGATGAACGACGAGGCGCCAGCGCCGCTCGATGACCATCGGCGATCGCATCGACAGCACGAAGGACCGCATCAAGGGGAAGACCAACCAGGCGGCCGGCGAGGCCCGCGGCGACGACCGGCAGAAGATGCGCGGTCACGGCCAGGAGGTCAAGGGCGACCTCAAGGACCTGAAGACCGACGTCAAGGAGTCCCTGCGCTGAGGCGAACGCCTTTACCTCCTGAGGCGGCTCCGCGCGTGGGGTCGGGGGGACGGCCAAGGCACCACCTCCCTGCCCGAGGGGTCCTCCGTCCATGCGCCAAGCCGTCCTCTTCGCGTCCTTTCTCGCGCTCGCGCTCCTTGCAGCCCCGGCCATCCTGCCGGTGGCCGAAGCCGACCACACGGGCGTGCGCGTCGTCATGCCGTACGGGCAGAGCGAGCGCTACGTCCCCGTCGTCGCCGGCTACGAGGTCGTGCCGCGTCCGCTCGGCTGCGACGCGGGCACCGTGATCCCCACGACGATCCTGTTCCAGGAGGACTTCGAGGGTCCCGCGCCCAAGGTCGCGATCTCCAAGTCGCTCGTCTCCTCCTTCCCCGACAGCGCGAGCTCGTACCAGAACCTGTGGCACGTCACGCACCACGTCGCCAACGAGATCGGCACCGACGACGGCCACTCGGGCACGGGGAAGCTGTACTTCGGCAACAGCCTCACCGGGAAGATGCGCACGGGCGGGAGCCGCATCGCGGGCGTCGCCTCGTTCCCCGAGTTCACCGTCCCGCTCGAGCCGACGTTCCTCAGCTGGAAGGACAAGTTCGAGGTCGAGGGCCTCTTCGGCTACGACCACATGTGGGTGGAGCTCAAGAGCCTCACCAACGGCCGCGTCTACATCCTCTGCAGCACCGACACCGACGTGCGCCCCGACAAGTCCTCGCACGACAACGCCTTCTCCACGTGCTCGCCCTACCGCACGATGCTCTGCCCCACCGGCGTGCGCGGCGACGGCGGGCTCCACTGCCCCGGCGCGCAGCTTGTCGGCGGCCCGTGCCTGCCCTACGATCCCGACTTCGGCAGCCTCGGCCTCCACCGCATCGACCCGACCGCGCCGCACTGGGAGAACCGCTACGTGCGCATCCCGACGGAGCTCGTGGGGCACCGCGTCGTCGCGCGCTTCACCTTCGACAGCTCCGACGGCGTCGCGAACGGCTACATGGGCTGGATGGGCGACGACGTCATGATCGCCATCGGCGCGCCTTCGCCGGAGCCGTACGCCTACGTCGCGCCCGTCCCGAGCCCGTAGGTGCGGAGCATGCGCGCGCTCCCGCTCCTCCTCGCGCTCGCGCTCGTCCTGCCCGCCGCCGCGACGAGCGCGGAGCCGGAGCCCACGCCGGGCGCGCGCGTGAGCGAGGCGCTCCGCGCGCTCTCGGGCCTCGCGGGCGTGCCGGCGCGCGAGGCGGAGGCCGCGCCGTGCCCCGCGCTCCCGCAGGCGGTGGCGCAGCTCGCGGCGGCGCTGGCCGTCCCCGCGCCCGCGCTCCCCGCGCTCGCGCCCGCGGAGTCGGACGCCATCGCGCGCCTCGTGTGCGCGCTGCGCGACGCCAACGCGCTGCGCGACGCCGCCTTCGCGGACATCGACGCGCAGGCGCTCGCGGATGAGATCGGGCGCGAGACCGGCGAGCCGCGCGTCGCGCTCTCGGCGGAGCATGTCGCGGCCAACGCCGCCGGCGCGCGCCTCGTCGCCGAAGCCGTCGACCACGCGCTCGCCACGCTCCGGCCGCGCGCGCCCCCCTCCTCCCTCGCTCCCTCCTCCCTCTCTCCCCCGCAGTACAGCTTCCCGCCGCTTCTCGCGCTCGACCTCGTCGGCCTCGACACGTACTACGGCGACGACGTCGCGCTCGTCGTCGACGTCGGCGGGAACGACCTCTACGACAACAACGCGGGAGGCTCCCTCATCGCCTTCGGCGACGGCGGCTTCATCCCCATCCACGGCGACCCGTCGAGCTTCGGGCCGTCGCAGTGCGTGACGTTCTCCTGCGCGCGCGTCGTCATCGGCGGCGACTTCGAGGACGCGGAGCTCCTCTTCAGCGCCTCGCTCGTGCTCGACCTCGCCGGCGACGACACGTACGGCGTGCGCCGCGCGCCCTACCATGACCTCGAGTGCACGACCGAGCCCGTCGTGCGCAAGGTCGTCATCCAGGGCACGGGCGCCGGCGGGCCGGGCCTCCTCTTCGACCTCGCCGGCGACAACACGTTCCGCGCGAAGACCATCGCGCAGGGCGCGGGCCACGTGGGCGGCGTGGGCGTCCTGTACCTTGGGCCGGGCAACGACCGGCTCGAGGCCGTGCGGTTCGCGCAGGGGAGCGGCCTCTTCTTCGGCCTCGCGCTCCTTCTCGACGAAGGCGGCGACGACGTGTACGCGACGCAGGTGCCGTCCGGCGGCGTCCTGAACACCGACGGCGGCTTTTGCGACGCGCAGCCACGCTATCTCCACGGCTCCGGCTTCGCGCGCGTCACCGGCGGCGCCTCGGGCGTGGCGGGCGCGCTCCTCGACCTCGGTGGGAACGACGTCTACGTCGGCGACACGAAGGGGCTCGGCTTCGCGGAGGTCGCGAGCGTCGGCCTCTTCTACGACCGCAGCGGCGACGACACGTACTACGCCGTCGCGCGCTCGCTGGGCTACGCGAGCGGCAACACCGCGACGAGCGGAGGCGGGCTCGCGCTCTTCCACGACGGGAGCGGCGACGACCGCTACGTGCTCACGACCGACCAGGGCCTCGGGGCGTCGCCCGCGCGCATCGCGGACGCCTCGGAGGTCCCGTTCCCGTACAGCCCCTACACGTTCTGGATCGACGAGGTCGTGACGACGTTCGTCGACCCCGTGCTCGTCGCGGGCGCGGCCGTCTTCTACGACGGCGGCGGGAACGACGTCTACGACTCGCCGGCGGCGCGCGCGAACGGCGAGGCCCGCGCCACGACGATCGGCGGCTTCTTCATCGACCGCTGACGCGCAGCACGCCGCCCACGGCGAGCGAGGTCGCGAGCGCGAGCGCCACGGCCCCCACCGTGCCCCAGAGGATGCCGACGCTCGGGTAGAGCCACCACGCCGCGAGGCCGGACGCGACGGGCGCCGCGCTTCCCGCGATCATGACGCGCACGGTGCCCGTCGTGAACTCGGGGCCGTGGTCGCGCGTGAGGATGACCATCGATGTGATCCATCCGCTCGGGAAGACGCTCGCGAGCCCGCCGAGGATGGGCCCGCCGAAGCGCGCGAGGACGACCGAGAGGGCGACGATGGTGCCCGCGCCGACGGTGCGCGTGGTGAGCCCCCAGAGACCGAAGCGGGAGGCGCTCTTGCGCGGCTTCGCGCCGTGCGCGCGCGGCAGGAACGCGAGCGCGAGGACGTAGGGCACGAGCCACGCGAGGACGTCCCACGGCGCCCGCGCGGGGAGAAGGAGCACCGCCAGAAGCCCCGTCACGAGCCACGCGGCGAGCGCGCCGGCGATGGCGCGCCACGGCGCGAGGCGGCGCACAAGAAGGGTCGTCGCGGCGAGGAACACGAGGTTCACGCCGATGCCCAGCGGCACGGCGCCCGCCGCCTCGCCCGCGACGAGCGCGCCCTCGTTGAGCGCGATGAGCACGAGCGCGATCATCGACTTGATGGGGAACGAGAGGAGCAGTCCGCCCACGCGGCTGCCGAGGCGCTCGGCGGCGGTGGTGAAGAGCGCGACGGAGAGGCCGCCCACGACGAACGAGATCGCGACGCGCAGCCAGAAGGCGTCCACGGGACCGCGCGGCGATGCGAGGCGCCCGCTCATAGCGTTTGCCGCGCCGAGCGCTCCACGGAACGTCCGCGTGTAGCCGCACGGCTGCACCCGCGAACCCCCCGCGGTGGGCCCGCGCCCTTCAAACACCGCGCGCGCCACGGAGGCCTTGTCAGGACCTCGGTCTTGGCGACAGCCTCCGAAGCCGGGCCGCCGCAACGCAACGCCTCCCCAACAATCGCAGCCTCCCCAAACCGATTTCTTGGCGGCCCGGACCCTCTCCTCCCAGGCGCGGCCTTCGCGCCTACCTCGCGCCGCCCGCTTCGCCCGCGCGGCGCAGCCGGTCCATGACGGCCGCGCCAACACCCGCCTCGGGGATCGACTCCACGACGATGTCGTCGTACCCTTCCGCGTCGAGGTCGCGAAGAAGCGCGAAGAGCGCGCGCGCCCACGCCTCGGGCTCGTCCGCGCGCGCGGGCTTGCGGACGTCGCGCCCCAGGAGCGTCTCGCGGTCGCTCGGGCACACGATGGCGGCCTTACGCCCCTGCGCGCGCAGCGCGAGCGCGAGCGGGAGCGGGTCCCCCTGGATGAGGTGCAGGCGCGCGCGCGGCGCGTAGTGCCGATACTTCGTCCCCGGCGAGAGCGCCGGCCCGTCGCGCGCGTGCGTCGCGACGCGCACCGGCCCCACGACCTCCTCGATGCGCTCGCGCGCGATGCCCCCGAGCCGTAGGATGGCGGGCTCCGCGTCGAGGAGCGCGACGACCGTGGACTCGACTCCCACGTCGGTCGCGCCGCCGTCGAGGTAGACCTCCACCGCGTCGCCAAGATCCGCGCGCGCGTCGTGCACGCGCGTGGGGCTCGGGCGGCCGGAGCGGTTCGCGCTCGGCGCCGCCACCGGCACGCCCGCCGCCTGCAGGAGGAGGCGCGCGACGCCGTGGCTGGGCACGCGAAGGGCGACGGAGTCGAGGCCGCCGGTCGTGATATCAGGAACGCCCTCGGCCCGCGGGAGCACGAGCGCCAGGGGCCCCGGCCAGAACGCGCGCGCCAGCGCGTCCGCCGCGTCGGGCCAGGCGCGCGCGAGCCTGCGCGCGGCGGCGACGTCGGCCACGTGCACGATGAGCGGGTTGTCGGCCGGGCGCTCCTTCGCGGCGAAGATGCCCTTCACGGCCTCCGCGTCCAGGGCGTTCGCGCCGAGGCCGTACACGGTCTCCGTGGGGAAGACGACGAGCTTCCCCTCGCGCAGCGCCTTCGCCGCGCGCGCGATGCCCTTGGCGTCCGGGGACAGGACGTCGCCCATCGCGGGGCGGACGCGCAGGCGGGCTTTGAAGATTTGTCGCTGGGCAAGGCGCGCCCAAGAAAGGTTGAAGTGCGCCACGGCGTGGCGGCGACCATGCGCGTCCTTCTGCTCGCGAGCGTCCTTCTTCTCGCCGGCTGCGTGGCCCCCGCCGCCGTCGACCCTGCGTCTCTCGCCGAGGGCGCGCGGACGGCGGCCCTCCACCGCCTCCACGTCCTCATGGCGGAGGTGCCCTGCGAGGTGGAGACCGTCGGGGCGCAGACGAGCGAGAACATCCTCGAGCTCGCGAACATCGCCTACGACGGCTCCGCGCACGGCGAGATCGACGCGCGCGGCGACTGGCTCCTCGCGGCGCGCTACCAGGCTGGCGGGTTCGAGGTCGTGAACATCGCCGACCCGCTCTCGCCGGTCCTCGCGGCCGTGTTCCAGTCGGAGGAGGAGAACGCGCAGGACGTGAAGTGGATGCCCGACAACCGCACGGCGGTCGTCGGCGTGAACCTCCAGGTCGTCCTCGTCGACGTCGGCCCGGTCCTCGACGCGGCGGCGACGATGACGCCCGCGGAGATCCTCGAGGCGAACATCTCGCCCGTGCAGCTCTCCGCGTGGACGTACCCCCTCGGCAGGAGCCCCCTCGAGGCGTTCGCGAACATGCACATGCTCACGACGGCGCGCATCAACGGCGAGGACTACGTCTTCGTCGCGCCCAACACGGACACGGGCGTCTGGCTCCTCAAGCGCGTCGGCGACGAGCTCGAGCTCGTCACGAACTTCGGCGCGCCGCTGGGCGGCTCCGCGCTCGGCCCGCACGACATGAGCCTGCGCTGGGACGAGCGCATGGAGAAGCCCATCCTCTACGTCGCCAACGGCTTCGAAGGCTGGCTCGCGTGGGACGTGAGCGCGCCGGAGTCCCCCAAGCTCCTCTCGGTCATGCCCAACCTCGACCCCGCGCCCGTGAGCTACACGCACAGCGCCGTGGGCGGCTGGGTCGGCGAGCGGCGCCTCGTCGTGACCATCGGCGAGGTCGGCCTCAACATGATGAAGGTCTACGACGCGACGAACTGGCAGGCGCCGCTTCTTCTGGGCGTCTGGTGGGCGGACGCGCTCGCGCCGCACATGCCGCAGCACAACCTGCAGCTTGTCGGCGACAAGCTCTACGTCGCGCACTACACGAAGGGCGTCTACGTGTTCAACCTCTCCGCCGTCGGGGGCGTCCCCCTCCTCGGCACGGCCGACATCCGGCCGGTCGCGCACTACGCCCCTCCCGAGCCCGAGTCCCCCGACACGCTCGGCTTCGGCAACGTCTGGGACGTCGTCATCCATCGAGGTTTGCTCTACGTGAACGACATGTCCCGCGGCACCGCCGTCGTGGGCTACGGGTGCCTCTCCCCGGGCGACGAGGCGGCTTCGAGCGTCAACTGAGCCGCGTTCAGGCAGGTTTCCTTGAAGCCGCACGGACGGCGGCCGTTGGTTCTCTCGCTGAACCATCGCTGTGATATGTCCAGCGACGGACGTTCGGGGCAGATGCGCGCCCTCCAAACGCTCATCGTGCTCGCGGCCCTCGTCGCCATCTCTGGCGTCGCGGCCGCGCAGAACAACCCCTGCCCCGAGTGCGACCCCGACGGTGAACCCGCTGACAACTCCTATCACAGCGTGGACATCGGCGCGATCGTGAAGAACGAGACCGGGGCCGTGACCGACGAGGTCCTTGCGGACACGGACGTGGCCTACAGCCACGACAACCACCCCAAGGGCTTCTGGCTGTGGTTCGCGCTCTGCCTGAGCGCGTTCTTCCAGCACATCGAGGACATCCTCGGCATCCACACGGATGTCGACGCGAACGTCGAGGTCTACGCCGAGTCCAACGGCGTCGACATCGACGCGAGCGTGTACGGCGTCCAGGCCATCTGCGCCGAGCTTGAGGTCGACACGAAGTGCGACTTCAACTTCGACCGCAGCGCGGTCGGCGACCTCGATGGCAAGACGTGGGAAGCGGTGGCGACGGTCGAGAAGAAGACCGGCGTCGACGTCTTCGTCCCCGCGGTCCTCCCGGACACGGGCGACAGCGACACCAACGTCTGCGTCACGGCGCAGCTCACGCTCTGCGGCTGAAGTTCTGCCCTCGCCTGGGCCTCATCCGGCCCAGGCACCCCTCTTCTTCATCTCCTCTTCCACCTCGGCGAGCGCCGCGGCGAGCCCCTCGGGCGTCCGCGCGGCGTCGCTGAACCTCTTCCCCCACGACTGCAGGTCCGCCGTCGACACCTTGCGGACGCTGTTGTCCTTCGCCCACTCCGCCGCGAGCGCGCGCCCGACGCGCTCGATCGCCGCGCGCTGCGCGGGAGCCTTCCCGACAAGCTCCTTCTCGCGGTCCGCCCACCCCGCGACGGGCGGGAAGCGCTTCCCCTCGTAGAAGGTCTGCACCCACCCCCAGTAGTCGCGCCACGACTGCTTCGCCTTGTTCGCCGCGTCCGCCTCGTAGCGCGCCTTGAACCACGCTTCGTCCATCGCGCGCGCACGCGCCTCCCTCGGCATGAAGCGCTCGCTTACTCCCGGATGGAGCAGACCGCAGCGGCGTTCGCGTCTTCGCGGCGAGACCGGTCGAGAGCCAATCTTCTTGAAGGGTCGCGAAGCTCGAACGCCCGTGCCTGCGCTCGTGATCGAAGGCGGCGCGAACCGCGCGTCGTACGCGACCGGCGTCCTCGCCGCCTTGCAGTCCGCGGGCTTCGTGCCGGACGCCGCGTACGGCACCTCCGCCGGCGGCGCGCTGGGCGCGTGGTACGCGGCGGGGCAGATGGAGCTCGCCTGCCGCACGTGGAACGCCGTGCGCGACCGCGAGCTCCTGAGCTATCGCCGCGCGCTCCTTGGCGGCTACGTCTTCGACCTGCGCCGCCTCTACCACCACTACTACCCGAAGGTCTTCGGGCTGGACGTCGCCGCCGTCAAGCGCGCGCCCTTCCCCGTGCACGTGACGATCACCGACGCCGACACCGGCGAGACGCTCCACCCCGACATCCGCCACGCGGAGGACCCGATGCTCCTCATCCACGCCGGCGCCGCCATTCCGCTCCTCGCGGAGGCGCCCATCGAGTGGGACGGCCGCCGCTGCATCGACGGGGGCGCCACGCAGCCGATCCCGCTCGAGAAGGCCATCGCGGACGGGCACAAGGACATCGTCGTCGTGCTCAACCGCGCGCACGGCGAGCGCAAGCCGGAGCCGGGCTGGGCGGTGGCGCTCATCGCGCGGCAGTTCCCAGCGCTCGAGGGGGCCGCGCGCCTGCACCACGAGCTCCACAACCGCGCGGTCCGCCTCGCCCTCGCGCCGCCCGAGGGCGTCCGCGTGCGCGTCATCCGGCCCGCCACCGACACGGGCGTCTCGCGCGCGACGCGCGACCTCGCGCTCATCCGCCGCGCCATCGAGCGCGGCCGCGCCGACGGCCTGCGCGCCGCGGCGCAGATGGGGCTCACGGGCGTCCTCCCGCGGCTGCGCGCGTAGGCCGCCTGGCCGGCCGCCCGCGGTCGGGGCCGGCCGAACAGGTGGGCATCCCTTATCGCGCCGCGCGCCGAGGATGGAGCATGCGCGCCGCGGCCGCGTTGGTCGTCCTCGCCGTCCTCCTCGCCGGCTGCGCGCGCGTGGACGAGCCCGAGCCTCCGGCGCCCTCGGGTGGGGAGTCACCCTCCGCCACGCGCGCGATCGAGTGCCCGCCGACGCCGGACATCCTCGTGCACGGCGGGCCGCCGCGATGGTACCCGGGGCGCTGGTGGAACTACACGCTGCTCGACGAGGAGGAGCGCGTGCGCGGGTTCGCCCTCTTCGAGAGCGTCGGTTGCGCGGACGTCGCCGGCACGAGCGCGTACGTCGTGCGGGAGACGTTCCTCGAGTTCGGCGCGCCCCCCGGCTACCCGGAGACGCCGCGCGTCATGGAGCGCGCGTTCGACATGACGACGCTCAACGAGGTCTGGGCGCGCTGCGACGAGCCGCGCCGCGGCAAGTATCCGTGCGAGGGGCGGCTGCGCGAGTGGGACTTCCCGCTCGAGGACGGCAAGCGCTGGACCTACCCCTGCTGCGGCGACGTCGTCTCCACCGTCCACGCGCGAAGCGAGCTCGCGGAGGACGGCACCTGGCGCATCCATCTCGCGGCCCAGCCGGACGCGACGCCTTACCTCACGTGGGCGTACGACCCGGGCCTCGGCCTCTTCACGGAGAAGCTCGGCGGCTGGGGGAACGGACCCGGCCGATGGGAGCTCGCGGCGCACGGCATCGGCGCCCCGCCTCCGCGCGCGGCGACGGCGCCCGAGCCGCTCGCGTACGAGGCGGCGTGCGTGCACGAGGAGGCGCGCGGACCCGCGGCGTCGGCGGCCCTGCGCGGCGCGTGGAGGGCGACGCCGGAGGGGCTCATCGTGCGCCTCGCGGCCGCGCTGAACGAGACGCTCGTGGGCGCCCCCGCCGTGGACGGACACGTCGTGCGTTGGAGCAGCGCGCGCGGCAACGCGTTCGAGGCGCCGCTGCGCGAGCCGGGCCGCGTGACGTGGCGCGCGACGGACGACGCGCTCCCGCCCTCGGGAGGCGAGGCGTGGCTGCGCGCCGTCGTCGAGCGCTTCGGCTTCGGCGACGCGACGGACGTGGTGACCTGGAGCGCCACGCGCGACGGCCGCGTCTCCGTCCACGTCGGGCAGGAGGTCGCGGGGCAGCGGCTCGCGGAGGCCGGCGCGCACGCGACGAGCGCGAACGGGACGGTGGTCTCGCTCGCGCCGCTCTACGACGTCGCGGAGCCCGCGCTCGCGCCCGAGGACGCGGTGGACGTCGCGGCGGCGTACGCTCGCTGCGCGCTCGCCGCGGAGGAGGGGCAGCGGCTCGCGCGCGCGAGCGAGGCGCCCGAGCTTCTCGTGCGGAACGGTTCGCTCGCGTACCGCGTGAGCTTCGCAGACGAGGCTCCTGAGGACAGCACGCCCTGCGCGCGTGGCGCGCGCGTCCTGGTGGACGCGATCACCGGCGCGGTGCTCGGCCACGAGCGCGCGCGCTGCGTTTAGGCGGCGCGGTCGTCGGGGCGGTCGTCCTCGGCGTCCTCGCCGTCGACGCTCCCCTGGCGGCGACGCACGGCCTCGACGCCCTCCGCGAGCTCCTTCTGGCGCTCCTCGCGGATGCGCGTGAGGTGCTCGAGGACGAGGTCGATGTCGAAGTGGTCGGCGACGAACTCGGCCACGAGGAGGTTCCCGGCCTCGGGCGTCGCCTTCGTGAGGTTCGCGTACTGGAGCCCGAGGCTCGTGAACGCGCGCGGCAGGTCCTCGGCGGCGGTCGGCGCGCCGGTGATGACGGTGACCTTCGCGGTGTTCGCGTGCTCCTTGAGCGCGCGGCTGATCACGGGAAGGAGCCCCATGTCGAAGCCGGGCGGCACCTCGGGGAGCGTGCCCTCATCGTAGACGTAGAGCACGGGGATGGCGACCTGCAGGAACGCCGGGGGCATGAGGCGCAGATTCAGGAGGCGCGCTTGAAGCTGGCGGCCCCGGCGAGGGCTCTACGGCAGCGTGCCGAGACCGTGGTCGTGCACGCGCTCGCGGTCCGCCGGCACGAGCGTGCCCGCCAGCACCTCGTCGAGGAGGCGGATGCTCAGCGACGTGAGCGCGTGGGTCGCGTTGCTCTCCGTGCCGTGCCCGGCGAGGCCGAGCGTGCCCGCGGGCGTGTAGCCGCTGAGCGTCGTGCCCTCGCCGCCGGGGTTCGAGCGCACGACGGTGTAGAAGTCGCTCGCGATGCCGTGCGCGCGCAGCGCGGCCACCATCTCGCGGCCGTGGTTGTACGGCACGATGCCGTCGTTGAGGCCGTGGGCGAGGACGACCGCGCCGACGTCGAACTCCGCCACGCGGAGGGCGGCGCTGCGCGCGAGATAGCACTCGGGCGCGTCCGCCGGCGTGCCGCCGCACTCGGCCTCGATGTCCGCCTTGGCCTTGACGGCCGTCGGGTTCCCGGAGGGCGCGAGGAGGGCCGCGCCCGCCCACGTCTCGTGGAGCATGGAGAGCCCCTCGTTGTTGACCCAGACGTCGAAGCGCTCGTGCGGGAGGACGAGCGCCGCGACGGCCGTGCCCATGCTCACGCTGTAGAGGATGCGCGTCGGGAAGTCGAAGCGCGACTCGAGGTCCGCGATGGCCGCGCGCGTGTCCTCCGCGCCCGCCGCGAGCGGGAAGCCCGTGCCGCGGTAGTCCATGGCGACGGCGACGTACCCTTGCGCCGCGAGGTGGCCCAGGTGCGCGCGGTGGCTCGACGCGTTGTGGCCGTACCCGTGCAGGATGACGATGAGGCCCAGCGGCTCCCCCTCCGGGACGGCGAGGAGCCCCGTCGCCATCTGCTTCGGGTGGCAGGCGCCGCCCGTGGGGCAGACGGCATACGGGGAGACGAGGCTCGCGCCGTGCGTCGCGGGCGCGAGGGGGGCGACGAGCACGAGGACGAGAAGGAGCGCGAGCAGGCGCATGGGCGCCGCAGGCGCGCGCGGGGGCGTCAGGGTTCTCGTGAGACCGTGTTCGGCCCGCGGCGGAGGACGAAGTCGCGGAACGCCTTGACCGTCACGGGGAGGACGATGACGCTGAACGTGACGGCCACGCTCACCTCCTTCATCTCGAGGAAGTGCACCCACGCCTGGTCCTGCCAGCCGACGTAGAACGACGCGGTGGTGAGGACAAGCTTCGTGCCCACCCACCCGACGGCGAGGTAGGCGAGCGTCTCGAGCTGCGGGAACCAGTCCATCAGGCGCCCGACGTAGTAGGCCGAGATGCGGAGGAAGAGGATGGCGATGAAGCTCGCGAGGACGATGAGGAGGACCTTGCTCCCCTGGGTCGTGCGCTCGGCGAAGAGGCCGACGGCGACAAGCACCTGGTCCAGGGCGAAGGCGATGTCGGCGAGCTCGACGGCGACGACGACGCTCCAGAACGGGGAGAGCCCGAGGAAGTTCTTCTTCGCCATGCCCGGGAGCTCGTGGAGCTCGTGCGGCTTGCGGTCGAAGACGTGCTTGGCCATGAGGTAGACGAGGTAGAGCCCGCCGACGATCTTCAGCCACTGGTACTCGATGATGAAGGAGACGAACAGGATGGCCGTGAAGCGGAACACGTACGCGCCGCCGAGGCCGTAGAGGAGGGCCTTCCGCCGCTGCTCGGGGGGCAGCTTGCGGACCATCGCCGCGAGGATGGCGGCGTTGTCGAACGACAGGACCCCCTCGAGAAGAAGGAGGGTGAAGAAGACGAGGATGTCCGACGGCTCGTAATGGTAGTCCGTGATGAAGTCGAAGACACCCATCGGAGAGCCTGTGGCCGGCGCCACGAGGTCGCCGCGTACAAAGCTTGCGAGGAACGTTCCCCCGTGGGGCTTATGCGCCCCTCCGCGCGGCGGAGGGCTCCCCCGCCCTCCGAACCTTTAAATCCGGGTTCCGTCCTCGGCGCCCCTGCGAGACCGCTCGCTCCCAAGCGCGCCGAGCCCGGGAAGACCCTCGCGGTCCCCTCCTGGCCGTCGCCGCGCAGGCCGGGGCCGAGAACTCGCGGAGACATTCGCATGGCCCACACCGCCCGCATCAGCCTCGCCGGCAACGACCCCAAGAAGATCGACGGCGTCGCCCAGCAGATCAAGACCATCGCCGAGCGCACCGGCGTCCGCCTCGCGGGTCCCATCCCGCTCCCGACGCGCCGCCTCAGCATCCCCGTCCGCAAGGCGCCCAACGGCTCCGGCAGCGAGACGTACGACCACTGGGAGATGCGCATCCACAAGCGCCTCATCGACATCGACGCCGACGAGCGCGCCCTCCGCCAGCTCATGCGCATCCAGGTCCCCGACTCGGTCAACATCGAGATCGTCCTGCGCACCTGAAAGGGCGGGCAGGATCGCCCCGCCCCGGGGCTGGGAGATGCGCATCCACAAGCGCCTCATCGACATCGATCCGGCCGAGCTGCGGCTCGGCCTCGCGCCGCCTGCGGCGTCGCCGCCGACGAGCGCGCCCTCCGCCAGCTCATGCGCATCCAGGTCCCCGACTCGGTCAACATCGAGATCGTCCTGAGGACGTGAGTCCGAAGGCGATCTCGACAGTGGACGTGAGCGCCGAAGGCGCGGTCGCCCGCGGGCGACGCGTCCATGTCGAGATCGTCCTGCGCACCTGAAAGGGCCAGCGACCTCGGCTCGACCCCCCGCGGCGCCCCCTCGCGCCGCCGGACCCCCTTTTCGTGAACCTTCTTCTTCGAGCGTTATCCCATAAACCTCTGACCCCAGCGCCGCCCTCGGACGGGTGCGCCTTGCCCCGCCTTTAAGACAACCTTCGCCTCCACAGGTGGCTCGATGCCGTCGGTCCGCGATCACTTCGGTTCCAACTGCCCTTCCTGCCGCGCAGACATCCTGCAGGCCGCGCCCAGCAACAACCGCATGCCTGGCGAGGAGAAGGCCTGGTGCCCGTCGTGCGACGCGCGCTTCAGCGCCGACGACCTCGCGCGCAAGAAGCAGGGCGGCCTCCTCAAGCGCCTGTTCGGCGGGCGCCCCACGAACGCGTGAAGCGCGACAGGGGCCTTCCGAAAGCCTTTCCCGCCGCGCCCATCGTCCGCGGCGCGTGACCCGCACGGGCGTGCTGCGCGCCGGCTACGGCGGCCTCGGTCTCGCCTTCGCGGGGCTTGCCGCCAGCATCTACGTCGAGGCGCTCGTGCTCCCCGCGTTCCTTCTGGCGCTTGTCGGCGGCGTCCTTCTCGCCTTCTCCGACGACCCGCTCCCGAAGTGGGCCGGCATCGTCCTCCTCTCGTACTTCGTCTTCACCGTCCTCGTCTTTGTCGCCGCGACGCCCATCACCATCGACAAGGGGGATGGCTACTTCATCAACGCCGCGCCGATGGACGTCGCCAGGGCCGCCTTCGACTGGCTCGTGCTCGCCGCGCCCCTCATGCTTGTCGGCGCCGCGCTCCTGGGCGCGTGGGAGCGCGAGATGCCGGCGCGCATCCTCCTCTTCGGGGCGCTCGCGGGCTTCCTTCTGGTCGCGGTCCTCTCCGTCGCGCTGCGACCGCAGGACGTGAGCTTCGAGGAGGCCGAGCGGCAGGGGAGCCTCACCCGCACGCTTTTCGCGGTGAGCTCCGCCGCCGGCGCCGCCGGCATGCTGTGGGCCGCCGCCCGGCCCGACGAGCTCGCGTGAGCGTGCCGCGAAGCGCGCCGCCGGCGCAACAGCTTTCACCCGGACGCGGCCCTCCCGCGCGCGTGGACGTCGCGATCGTGCTCTACGAGGGCGTGAGCAGCTTCGAGGCGCTGGGCGCGCTGGCCGCGTGCCGCGCCGCCGGCCTGCCCGCCGAGCTTGTCGCCTCCGAGGCGCTCGTGCGCTCGCGCGAGGGCGCGCGCGTCGTGCCGGGGCGGCTCGGCTTCGACGCGCTCGAGGCGGCGCACGCGGTGGTCCTTCCCGGAGGCGACGTCGGGCGCGCGCTCGCGGATCCCGCCCTCGCCCGCGCCCTTCGCGCGCGCCGCGGCAGGCCCGTCCTCGCCTCCGGCGACGCGCTGCGCGTCCTCGCGGCCGCGGGGCTCACGACGGACCGGCGCGTCGCGCGGCTCCCCGGCGACGCCGACATCCCCGACGCGACGACCGTGCACGCGCGCCTCGTGGCCGACGGGCGACTCCTCACATGCTTCGCGGGCGACGCGCTCATCGACCTCGTGCTCCACTGGATCGGGCAGGAGCGGGGGGACAAGCTCGCGAAGGAGGCCGCGTCCGCGATGGGGCGCGAGCTGCGCACGTTCGCCTTCGGCGAGACGCAGCGCCAAGGCTAAGGCCACGGCTGGGCGTTCCCGCCGCCATGCCCGTCGACGAGCAGATCATGAGCACCCTGCGCATCCCTCGGGAGGAGGCGCCGGTGGCCAGGCTCCTCGGCATGCGCCTCGCAAGCGCCGGGCCCGGCATCGCGACGTTCACGATGCAGGTGGACGAGCGCCACCACAACCCGATGGGCTCCGTGCACGGCGGCATCCTCGGCGACCTCGCCGACGCCGCGATGGGCTACGCCGTCATCAGCACGCTCGCGCCGGACGAGACGTTCACGACGCTCGAGTTCAAGGTGAACTTCCTGCGCCCGGCCTTCGCCGGCGCGCTCCGCTGCCAGGCGCGCGTCGAGTCGCGCGGCAAGACCATCGCGTACGCCGTGGCGGACGTGCTCAACGAGGAGGACAAGGTCGTCGCGAAGGCCGTGAGCACGAACCTCATCGTGCGTCGCACGGGCGAGAGCGACCCCTTCCACCACCGGCGCAAGGCGTAGGGAGACCCTGTTCGCGTCGCGTCGAAAAGGACATCTCCCCGCACGCCGTCGCGAGCGCATGCGCGCGACGCGCCCGGCGGCCATCCTGCTCCTTCTCATGCTATCGCCGGCCGCGATGCTCGCGCCCGCGCTCGCGCCCGACGCGCCCCTTGGCGGCGCGTGCGCGGAGGCGCTCGCGCCGGCGTTCTCCTGCCGCGCGTGGAGCACGTCGACCGGCTTCCAGCCGTTCGAGGTCGCAGCGGTGACGGCGAAGATGCTCCCGAGCCCGTCCAACGGGCTCGTGCTCGTCGAGGAGGTCTCGGAGGATGGGACGCGCTGGCGCGCGCTCGATGCCCGCACGGGCGCCGAGGCCTGGTCCTCGGACGAGCCCGCGGAGCCCGGCACCGGGCTGCAGATGTCGAGCGCCGCCCTCTCGCGCGATGGCGCCACGCTCTACACGTGGTCGACGAAGTCCGTGGAGGAGCAGGGGAACCGCTCGTTCGCGTACTTCACCGCGCGCGACGTCGCCACCGGCGCCATCCTCTGGACGCGCTACATGGGCGACGGGTACGCCGCGCTCGCGGTGGCGCACGACGGCTCGCGCGTCTTCGCGCTCTCGGGATACGAGAGGCTCCTGCGCGCGTACTCGGACCAGGGGCACCTTCTCGCGCAGGTCGCCGTCTGCAACGCGTACGAGCTCGCGGCGACGTCGTGGGGCGTCGTCGTCCCCTGCCACGAGCCCGGAGGCGTCCGCATCCTCACCTGGACGCCGGGGCTCCTGCCGCGCGGGAACGTCACGCTCCCTGTCCCCGTGGGCGGAGGGATGGAGATCCGGCTCGCGCCCGACGGCGGCGCCGCGTACATCGGCATCACGTCGTACCCGTGGGATTCCACGGCGATCGTCCGCGTGGGGCCGCCGACGACGACGCCCGTGGTTCTCGACGCGGGCCTCAGCCGCCTCGGCGGCTTCGCGCCGACCGGCGATGGCGTCGTGGTCGCGGGCTACGCGGGCGACGCGCGCTGGCAGGTGAGCCGCCTGCAGGATGACGGGGACGTCCTCTGGACGCACTCCATTCCCTGGGAAGGAGGGATCGAGAAGGAGATCGTCGACAGCGTCGACGTCTCGCGCGATGTCGTCGTCGCGTACGGCGACGCCTACGACGCGCGCGGCTCGCGCTTCGTCGTCCGCGCGTACCACGCAGCGACCGGCGTCGTCCTCGCGCGCGACGCGCACGAGATGCCCAGCATGACGTCCTGGAGCCCCTCCACCGCTTTCGCTCCGACCGGCGACGCGCGCGGCGTCTTCCTGGCGCGCGAGGCGAACTACGGCGACAGCACGTGGCGCGAGCGGCTCGTCGGCTACCGCTTCGCGCCGTGAGCGCCTACTCCTTGTCGTTGCCGCGCGGCTTCCGCTCGCGGTTCGACATCACCTTCGAAGGCGCGCCGGCGTAGCGTCCCGTGTGGGCGCCGCCGAGGCTCTTGCCAAGCGTGCCGTCGCCCGCCTCGTGCGCGTTGCGCGGCTCCTCGCCGGGGCCGCGCCACGTCCCCTCGTTGCGCGCCTCGAGGTCGCGCGTGTCGACGTCGCCCGAGTCGCGGCCGCTTCCCTGCTTCACGTGGAACGGGTTCTTCTCGCCCGGCATGCGGACGCGGTCGGCTTCGAAGGGTCGAATAGCATGTGGCGGCGACGTCGTTACCGCGACGAGCGGCGCAGCACGTGCTCGCGTGCCTCCGCGTCGAGCGGCGCGTCGCGCTCGGCGAGCTTCTGCGCGACGGCCAGCCGGTGCGCGAGCGGCCGGTTGCCGCCGAACTTGAACTTCGCGCGCGTCGCCGTCACCGTGAGCTCCGCGCCGCGGATGGCGCCGAACTGGCGCCCGTACGGGTTGTCGCCGGCGCGCACCGGCTCGTGCCCGCCCTCCGGCTGGAACGTGCGCATGAGCTCCGAGAGGAGGCGCGCCATCTCCTCGGCGTCGTCCACGATGCGCACGTCACACTCGAGCTGCACCGCCGCGTAGTAGCTCGTCGGCACGCCCCACTCGGGCGGCGCCTCCTCGCCTGCGTTCCAGTCCGACGGGACGTACACGTAGTCGCCGACGACGCTGAAGAGCGCGCGCGGACGCTCCTCGAGCGCGCGCCACACGGGGTTCGGGCGCGCGAAGTGCACGAGCAGCGTCCTCGCGTCGCGCATCGCGAAGTGGGAGGGGACCACCACCGGCAGGTCGCGTCCGGCGCCCGGCGCGATGAGCTGCCCGAACGCGTGCGTCTCGAGGAAGCGCCGCACCTCCTCGTCGGAGAGGGGCGCGTCCGAGGGGCGAAGAAGCATCGGCCGCCGGATGCGCCGCGCGAGGATGTGAACCCCGCGGTCGCCTCGCCGACAGCTTGTCGCGTCGTGCAGCGGTGGCCTGAAGCTTCGGCGCGGTGTCGGTGCCGCATGGTCCCAAGCCGCGCGCCGCACGACCTCCTCGACGACGCCGCCCGCCGCGCGAAGCGCTACCTCGACGCGCTGCCCGAGCGGCCGGTGCGCCCGAGCGCGAGCGCCGTCGCGCGGCTGCGCGAGCTGGACAAGCTCCCCGACGCTCCGGTCGACCCTCGCGAGGTCCTCGCGCGGCTGGATGAGATCGGCTCGCCGGCGACGCTCGCGACGGCGGGGCCGCGTTTCCACGGCTTCGTCATCGGCGGCTCGCTGCCCGTCGCCGTCGCGGCGCACTGGCTCGCGACCGCCTGGGACCAGAACGCGCACTCGTGGACAAGCTCCCCCACCTCCGCCGCGCTGGAGGAGACGGCGCTGCGCTGGCTCGTCGACCTCTTCGGCCTCCCCGAAGGCACGGGCGGCGGGTTCGTCACCGGCGGCACGATGGCGAACTTCACCGCGCTCGCCGCCGCGCGCCACCACGTGCTCGCGCGCGCGGGGTGGGAGGTCGAGCGCGACGGGCTCTTCGGCGCGCCGCCGCTGCGCGTGGTCGTGAGCGAGGAGTCGCACCCGACCGTCCACAAGGCGCTCGGCCTCCTGGGGCTGGGACGCGAGCGCGTGGAGCGCGCGCCCGTCGACGCGCAGGGGCGCGTGCGCGCCGACGCGCTCCCGCCGCTCGACGAGCGCACGATCGTCGCCATCCAGGCGGGGAACGTGAACACGGGCGCGTTCGACCCCATCGAGGAGGTGGCGGAGCGGGCCGAGCGCGCGGGCGCGTGGCTCCACGTCGACGGCGCGTTCGGCCTCTGGGCGGCCGCGGCGCCCTCGCTTCGCGGCCATGTGCGCGGCCTCGCGCGCGCCGACTCGTGGTCCGTGGACGCGCACAAGTGGCTCAACGTCCCCTACGACTGCGGCGTCGCGCTCGTGCGCCACCCGGAGGCGCTCCGCAAGGCGATGGCCGTGAGCGCGGCCTACCTCCCCAGCGGCGAGCGGCGCGAGCCGAGCGAGTACGTGCCGGAGCTCTCGCGCCGCGCGCGCGGCACGGACGTGTGGGCGGCGCTCGCGCACCTGGGGCGCAGCGGCGTGGCCGAGATGGTCGAGCGCAACGCGCGCCAGGCGCGGCGCTACGCGGAGGGGCTGCGCGCCGCGGGACACGACGTGCTCAACGACGTCGTGCTCAACCAGGTGCTCGTCTCGTTCGGCGCGCCCGAGCGCACGCGCGCGGTCGTCGCGGCGCTCCAGGAGGAGGGCGAGGTGTGGGTGGGTCCGACGGTCTGGCAGGGGCGCACCGCGATGCGCATCAGCGTCTCGTCGTGGGCGACGACCGACGCGGACGTCGAGCGCGCGCTCGCGGCGATGCTTCGCGCGGCGGAGGCGGCGCGCTAGCGCACGCGCTTCGCGACGTACGGGCCGAGCCGCTCGTAGCCGAGCTTGCGGTAGTAGTTGCGCACGCCCACACCCGCCGTCACCACCACGCGCTCCTTCCCGAGCGAGCGCGCGAGCGCCTCGCCCTCCTCCACCAGGCGCATGCCGTACCCCTGGTGCTGGTGGAGCCCCTCGCGGTGCTCGCCGATGGGCACCTCCGTGCCGAACACCTTGAGCTCGCGGAGGATGAGGGCGTCCTGCACTTCCGGCCGATGCGCCGAGGGCGATGGCTCGCGATAGCGCGCGAAGCCGACGAGGATGTCCTGCGCGGCGTCCTCGTGCGAGAGAAAGTGCTCGCGGCCGCCCGCGCTGTCATATGACCTGCACATGACCTCGACGTCGCGCGGCTCGCGCCCCTCCTTGTTCGCGATGTGCCCCGCTTCGCGGCATCGGATGCAGCGGCACCGCGTGCCGCGCGCGCGCATCTCGGCGTGCACGAGCTCGCGCAGGTTCAGCTTCTTGACGCCCGCCTCGATGCGCGGCGAGGGGATGTCGCGGTCAATGCGCTGGATGCGCAGCCACGGCGGCGCCATCGCCTTCGCCTCGGCGAGCAGCTTCACGCAGTACTCCTCCGTCACCGGCTCGTACTTCCCCGCCTGCCACTGCTTGAAGAGCGACGTGCCCTGGATGACGAGCGTCGGGTAGATCTTGAGCATGTCCGGCGCGAAGCGCGGGTCGGCGAACATCTGGCGGAACGTCTCGAGGTCCTTCTCGTACGACGAGCCGGGCTGGCCGGGCATCACGTGCGCGCAGAGCTTGAGCCCGGCGTCCTTCACGACCTGGAAGCTCTCGATGGTCTCCTTCATCGTGTGGCCGCGGTGCGTCGCGCGCAGGATGTCGTCGAACACTGTCTGCACGCCCAGCTCGTAGCGCGTGCAGCCGAGCTCGAGGGAGAGGTCGACGTCCTTCGCGGTCGCCCAGTCGGGCTTCGTCTCGATGGTGAGGCCGATCATGCGCGAGCGCGCCGTCTCGTTCGCGAGCTGCGCCGCCTCGAGCGTCGGGCTGTCGAAGCCGTTGAGCGCGTCGAAGGCGCGCTTCACGAACTCGCGCTGATAGCGTTCGTCGCGCGCGGTGAAGGTGCCGCCCTGGATGATGAAGTCGACCTTGTCGATGGGGTGCCCCGTCGCCTGCAGGTCGGCGAGGCGCCCCGCCGTCTGCGCGTGCGGGTCGAAGGCGTGCCGCGCCGCGCGGCGCGCGGCGGGCTCGTCGCCCGTGTAGCTCTGCGCGGTGCCGAACTCCGGCCCGCCGGGGCAGTACGTGCACTTTCCGTGCGGGCACGCCTCGGGCGAGGACTGGACGGTGACGATGGTGACGCCGCTGATACTGCGCGTCGGCCGGATGCGGAGCACGGGCTCGACGCGCGCGCGCTCGTCGGGCGTCGCGAAGGCGAGGATGTCCGCGTTCGACGGGATGCCCTCGCGCAGGCGCATCTCGTTCGCGAGGCGCAGCTTCGCGTTCTGGAGCGACTTGCGGGTCAGCTGCCCCTGGAGGATGCCGTCGAGGAGGCGGCGCGCGAACTGCGCTTCCAGGGACACAGGCGGCGCTACGTGTGGCG
>DASRYU010000108.1:0-7901 GCA_035687045.1 Thermoplasmatota archaeon
GGCTTGGTTGGGCCGATGGAGACGCGCTCATCGGGGAGGTCCGAGCTGATTCACTCGTCATTCGCCGTGAAGAGAAGCCGCAGTCTCGACGGCGGCCGCGGCGAACGTGAGGCGTACTCCCCGCCGAGGGGATGAAGAGCCGCGGCGTCTCTCAGGTCGCGCGGAGCCGGGTCTCTCATGCGCGTAGTCCACACAGCGAGCGGTCTCGTTGATTTCGAGAAGCCGATCAACCTCCGCCCGGACCAAGTTGAAGAGTTCCGCGCCTTCCTCGCGGAACTCACGGGCGCGGAGGTTCAAGTCCTTGCTGTGAGCGAACCCCCTCGCAAGGGTCTCTCCAGTGACACAGAAAAGCAGCGCTGGACTGCCGAGGGGCTCGCAGAGCTCGTCCTCAACCCGAACATGACGCACCGCGAGCTCGGCAAGCTGCTCGGCCGCGGAGACCTTTCTATCGGCACGAAAAGGGCGAACTTCGTCCCCGCCTTCCGCCGCTGGCTGAAGGACTCCGGGCTCACGTTGCCCGCCTCCCGAAGCGAACTCGAGGACCTCATCCGTCAATACGAGGAGGACACCGAAGACGAGGAGGAGACTGAATGAAGCTGCTCTACGGTGATCGAGAGAACCTTGACTTCGGCGCGCCACTTAGGCTGACGCCCGAGCAGCGCAGGGCCCTCGTGTCGTGGTTTCGCGAACGATTCGACTGCGTCGAGGACGAACTCGTCGCTCCGGGTGAGTTGCGCGGTTGGCGACTTGGAGACAAGCACTTCAGCAGGAACTGGTCCGCAGAGGAGGATATCCTTGTTCTGCGCTCGATCACGAGCGAACCGATGGAGACGGAAGAGCTCGGTCGCAGGCTCGCCCGTGGAGGCATGAGCACCATGATGCGGCGTGTCACCGTCATGGACAGCTTCGCCCCCGTCGCCCGTCGCGAAGGAATCGACGTTTACGCGACTGCGACCCCGGAGTCGCGGGCGGCGCTCGAGAAAGCCATCGCCATCTTCATCGCGCGCCGGAGGGAGGCTGAGAAGTACGGCGACGAAACTGTGGATGAGAAGCGGGACCGCTTGTACGAACGCCTGGCGAGCCTGCAATCGCAGCTCCGGACTCACAAGCTCCTGAAGGGGCGGGTATTGGAAGCCACGTTCGCCACGCGTTTGCGAGAACTGGAGGAAAGCATCGCTCAGACGAGCGGCGAGATTGCGGCTCTCGCGCAGGATGCTCCAGACGACGTCGAGTAACCATCCCACACGGCGAGCGCCGACCAAAAGCCCCGCCATCTTGACCCCCTTTTGGTCGGCATCATCATTCATAACCCGCCCCGCCCGAGGAGTGCCTTCTCCTAATCGTACTCGTGATAACGAAGTACGATTAAGGAAGAAGGCGCACTCCAACGGGCAGGTGGCGGAACGATGAAAGGAATCGATGGCTGAATGACACGATAGCCGCCCCCAAACCAAGCCCCCGCCACATGCGAGCCACTCCGGTCCCACCGGCCCCGGAAACAAGACGACCACGCACGCCCTCTTCGCCGGCGTGATCGGCCTCTCCCTCGCCCTCCTCCTGCGCTTCCTCGTCACGGGCATGTGTGGCCTCTGCCACGCGCCCGAGCACGCCTACGACGAGCTCAACGACCACCCTGAAATCAACCGCGACGACCTCTGCCGCGACGCCCACGAGCGCCTCCTCATGGCGCGCACACCCTACCCCGACAAGCCCGACGTCGACTACCAATGGGGCGAAGTCACCCACGCCTGGATCAGCCACACCGTCCATGGACCGTGCACCCGCTGCGGCCAGCGCACCTGGAAGTACGCCGCCGAGTGGTGGCGCCCGCAGCTGTGCCTCGACTGCGGCAACCAGCGCGTCGCCCGCGCCGCAGCCGACTACGAGCGCGAGCACGGCGCGCCCGCGCCCAAGGACGTCCTCGAGGCGGCCTGGCGCGAGCTCCCGCGCAAGTCCCAGCCGTTCTGGAACCCGCTCCGCTTCAGCGAATACGAGGTCCGCCACACCCGCGACTTCGAAGGCCTCCTGGGCCCACGGTACTGGACGCCGCGCTTCTGGTCGCCCTACACGACGCGTAAGACGATCCAGTCGATGGGACCCATCGACTGAGGCGCCTCCATGCCCCGCGGCCGCCCCAAGCCCCTCAGCGAGAAGCTGTGGCCCAGCGACGAGGAGAAGCCTCGACGCTGGAGCGACGATACGCTCAACCCGGACGTCGAGCCGTGGGAGAGCTTCCTTCGCGACGTCCGGGAGCGCACCTTCGACCGCACGCCCAAATTCAGCCCCACCGTCAAAGAGCTCATCCAGTATCTCCCGCCCGTCGACCTGGCCGCGATCAAGCGCTGCGCCAAGGACCTCCTCCGCTTCCACGACGCCAAGCGCAACTGCGACATCGTCGTCCCCTCGCTCTGCGGCAACTACTACTGCCCGCGCTGCCCGCACTTCGAGCACGCCAAGCGCGTCCTCTACCACGCCCGCAAGGTGGCGAGCCTCGACCCAACGAGCGACCAGCCCGTCCCGCGAATCGTCAACACCGTCTGGACGTTGCCGCCCGAGCTCCACGATTGGGCGCGCCGCGACCCTCGCTTCATGCCCGCCTGGCGCCGCGCCATCCTCCGCACGATCGCCGAGGTCTACGGCTACAAGGGCAAGGCCGGCTATCCGGTGGACCGCGTCGCGTTCAAGGAGCTCGGCGCGATCATGAACCTCCACGCCATCGGCGACGAAGCGAAGCCCTGGCCCAAGTGGAACCCGCACTACGACGTCATCATGCCCGCATGGAAACGCGTCGGTGGCAAGATCGAGCCGCTCCGCACGACGTGGCCCGACCGTCCCTACGCGAAGACCAACGCTCGCTATCGAGACAGCCTTCGACATTGCCTCCTCCCGCTGGCGCTCCGTCCCAACCGCATGGTCGACCTCGAGACGTTCCTCAGGAGCGACTTCCAGACCGTCTGGCACGTCAGCCGCCCGCCCAGGACCGACAGCAACCCCGACGGCACCGGTGTGGTCCACCAGGAGAGCGCGATGCACCGCATCCGCTACTCCTGCCGCCCCCTCTTCGTCATCACCTACGCATCCCACCAGGAAACGGACGGCAAGAAATGGCTGCGCTACCGCGTCGAGCGCGGCCGCCGCGAAGGCACGCTGATCCACCGCGTGCCGCTCGGACCCGCGCTGGGTCAGCTCGAGAGCCTTCGCGAATGGATGAGCGGCCGCGCGTCGAGAAGCTGGGCAGGCATCCTCAGCCGCTCCAGCTACGACGAGGCCGCCAAGCTCGCGGGCCACGAGCCCATCCGCCCGAAGGTCAAGAAAGGCTTCGTCCTCACCGCCGTGTACGAGCTCGGCGACGACAAGAAGTACATCCGGCGCAAGGCCGGGCCTGGAGCCCACGGCAGCCCCCGTGAGGATCACGAGGACGACGCGTGAGGTAGGGCGCGCTGAAATCACTCGTGGAAACTGCCCGTACGTCCACGACTCTTGAATGCAACGACGTTGCATTCTTGACCCCTGCCAAGCTGATGATGCGATGTACGCGCAGACGTCGCGACGTGTCACACTCGCACCCCAACTCGTAACGTATAGCCCGAGAGAACGCCTCACGGCCTCAGTGCTCGACGTGGACCCGCGCCTCCTGACGGAGGCCGCATGAAGGCCGCGACCCGCGAGGGGAACCACAAGCTCCGCGCGCCGGAGGACGTCATCGCGCTCGCGTTGCGCGTGGCGACCGCGCTTACGCACGCGGACGCGAAGAAGGAGCGCTCCCGCCGGCCTGTATCCGCCGGCCATGCCCTGCGGCTGCTCCTCGCGCTCGACCGCCGGCTCCCACCCCCCGCGGGTCGCGTCGACCGCGAACGCCTCGCGGAGCTTCCCGCGATCCTCGCTGCGCTGGAGGCCGCGCCGTGAGCCCCCTGCTCGACACCTACCGTCCGGGCCGCTTCCGGGGCTTGGGCCCCCGCTGCCCGCGCTGCGGCGCACCCACGAGCCACGGCCTGCGCGGCAACCCGGCGAATCGTCGAACGCCGCCCTGCGCCCAGCCGACGACCACCGTACTCCCCTCTCGGCGCGACGGCCCGCGCGACGCGGCCCGCCGCGCCGCCCGCCGCGCGCGCCTGAAGCTAGGAGGCGCCTGATGGGCTCCGAGCTCGACAAGTTCCGCAGGAACGTCTGCCAGAGAGAAGGGCACACGCACGGCGAAGCCGGAGAGCTCGACTGCCTCCTGCTCACGCTGCTGAGGTACACGCGGCCGGCCGTCCCGCCGCCCGAGGACGACCGGCCGCCCTCCCCGACCTAACCCTCGGCCTTGCGCCGTTCCATCGCCTGGTTCACGAGCATGGAAATCTGCTCTGGGTCCGCCTTGATCCCGAGCGCGTCGAGGAGAGCCCGCGCCTGCGCGAGCGTCTCCGTCTGCCGCTTGCGCTCGATCTCCTTCTCGGCATCCGGCGAGATCGGGCGCCGGCACCGCACACAGAACGTCGCGGTCGGGACGTTGCGCGCGTCGCAGTATCTGCACGTGATCGGCGTGAGCGCGGGCCCGCTCACCGCGCCCTCGCGCTTGATGCCGCGACGCTCGATCTCCATGTCGTCGCAGTCGAGGCCCGCAAGGTGCGTGTACACGCTGGGCATGTCGCTGCCGCGCGTCCAGCCGAAGAACGCGCGCATCTGCGCCTCGTTCCACCCGAGCCGCGCCCGCTCTGTTGCCGCGCTGTGGCGCCAGAGGTGCGGGTTCGTGTCCTTCTTGAGCCCCGCCTTGGCGCCCGCACGCTCGCACCAGCCGCCGAGCGCGTTCGGCGTGAGCCGCGCGCCGGGCGCGCGCCGGCTGAAGGTGAGCCACAGCGCCGCGCTCGGGTCGTTCTTGTGGGGATGCACGTCGATCCAGCTCTTGAGTAGGTCCACGCAGTCGAAGACGCGGATGCGCCGCGCGCCCGTCTTGAGCCCTCGCACGCCCTTGGGCAGCGTGAGGACCGCGCTCCAAGTGCCGGGCTCGAGCTCCTCGAACGCGACGCTTCCGATGTTCAGAGCGCAGAACTCGCCCGAGCGGAACCCGCTCTCGTACAGGACGGCGATGCGCGCCTTGTCCGGCACGTCGAGGTGCGCCTGGAGGAGCTTGGTCAGGTCGTCGCGCGTGATGAGCTGGTCGGTCGGGATGTTGTCCTCGGTCCGCTTGATCTTCAGGCCCTTCGTCTCGGGCGGGTCCTTGTCGTCCGTGCCCCGCATCCAACGGAAGAACGGCTTCAGGATCTCCTTGCGCTGCGCGAGCGTCCGGCGGCTGAGAACCTCGTCCCGCTTCGACTCGACGATCGTTCCATCCGCGCGCTTGTTGCGCCAGACGCGCTGCGACTTTGCCGTGTTCACGTAGCTGATCACGTCCACGCGCGTCGCGTCGCGGATGCCGCGCCCGCCCAGGTGGAGGCAGAAGCCGCGCAGGGCGTTCGCGTGGATGACCAGGGTCGAGGGCTTCAGCCCGACGGCCTGCCGCTCCTGGAGCCACGTGCGGACGATGGCGCGGCTCTCTTCATGCGGAATAGTCGTCAGGATCGCTTCGAGCCGGGTCCAGACCTCGGCATCGGTCCAGTTGCTGACACTTGACATCAGGGATCTCGTTCCAGCGCACGGGATGAAGTTTCCCAGCCTGAAACGGCCCATTCGAGTTGAGTGGGGTGAGCCGGACTTGAACCGGCGACCTTCTGATCTTCAGTCAGACGATCTCCCAACTGATCTACCACCCCGCGAATGAAAGGTGACGCCGGCATGACCCGGGGCGCACCTTGGGCTTGGAGCCGCCAACGCCCAGGCGTCGGGCGCAGCGTTCCCAACCCGCTTCCCCTATTTGAACGCTGCTTCCGTCCGCGCAAGCCAGTCGAGCGCCTCGCGGTCGGTGTCCCAGCGCACCATCGCGCGCGCCTCGGCGAGCGTCGCCCAGCGCGCGTCCTCGTGCTCGGGCGTGCGCTCGACCGCGCGCGGCGTCGCGTAGCGCGCGGCGAAGGAGCGCTGCTCGTACGTGACGCCGGCGTAGCCCTGGAAGCTGCGCTCGTAGCCCAGGTCGCGCAGCTCGTCGGGCGGCGGGAGCCCCGTCTCCTCGCCGATCTCGCGCACGCACGTCGCGGCGAGGTCCGCGTCCTCCGGCTCGACGCGGCCCGTCACGCTCTGCCAGCCGGCGGCCTTGGCGCTCGGGCGCAGGAGAAGAAGGACGCGCGGCGGGTCGAGCGCGTACACGAGGCAGTAGACGGAGCGGCGGCGCACCGCGCGCGACAGGATTCCAAACGGTTATGAAAGGACCGGGACGATGGACGCGGGATGCCGCGCACGCCACGCTTCGGCGACGCTCCGCGCCGGGGGCCGCCGGCCGCGAGCGCCGAGGAGGTGGCGCGCCTGATGCGCCGCGTCGCGCTCGGGAGCGGCCTTCTGGTCGTGTGGGCGCTCGCGGGCATCCTCGCGCTCCTCGCGAGCGGCCCTCGCGTGGCGCTGGGCGCGCTCCCGCTCGCGCTCGCCGCGCTCGTGCTCCTCCTGGTCGACCTGCGCCGCCCGTCGCGCGCCGTCTCCGGCCTCGCCGCCGGCGCCGCCACGGCCGCGCTCGCGCTCGCCGTCGCGGGGCACGTGCTCTACTGGGGCGGCCTCCACCTGCGCGCGTTCCTGGTCACAAGCGACGCCGGGCTGCGCGCGCTCGCGTTCGGCGGCGTCCTCCTCCTCGTCCCTCTGTACGCGGGGCTTCGCACGCGTGCGCTCCACCTGGCGTGGGAGACGTCCGGCTCGCGCGCCGTAGGGCCGCGCACGCTTCTCGAGGCGCTCGTGCGCGACGACGAGACGCTCGCGCGCCCCTCCTGGTCCCGCGCCGGCCTCGGCGTCCTCGCCCGCTGGGCGGAGGGCGCCGCGGTGCCGGGTCTCCTCCTTCTCGACCTCGCGCTTCGCGCGCGCCCCGCCGACGACCGGCTGCGCGCGCACGCGGAGCCCGCCGCGCTCGCGGACGCTCTCGCGGCGGCCGGCGCGGCCGTGGAGCGTCGCGGGCGGGAGCTGTCCGTGCGCCTCCCCGGCGCCGAGCCGCTGACGCTCTCCACGACGCGCGCGCTCGTGCCGCCCGCGCCGACGCTCCTCGTGCGCGGGAGCGCGGCCGACGCGCGCCGGCTGCGCCGCCTGCTCGAGCGCGACGCCTCGCACGCGCTCCTCTTCACGACGAGCCGCGCGGCGCGCCGGTGGGAGCAGCGCCTGAACGCGCTCCGCGTCGACGCGCGCGCCGCGGCGTCGCTCGAGGAGCGCAGCATCGTCATGGAGGAGCTTGACCGCGTGCGGCGCGCCATCGACGAGCGCGCGCTCTCGGGCGAGGAGTGGACGGTGCTCTCCCTCAAGGAGCGCGACACGCGCGCGATGCTCGCGCACCGGATGCTGAGCGAGCCGCCCGGCAGCCGCAGCGAGCGCGTCCTCGCGCAGCACGCGGCGCTCCTGCCGGAGGTCGCGCAGGTCCTCGACGCCGGCGGCCTCTCCGCCGTCAAGCGCGTGGCGTTCGTGCCGCACTGGGTCGTGCCCGTCGAGACGCCGTGGGGCGAGCAGGAGGCCGTCGTGAGCGCGGCCACGGGCAAGCTCGACGCCGCCGAGAGCGCGCGCCTCCTCGCGGCGATGCGCGCGCGGGGCCCGTCGCTCCTCCTCGACGTGGGCGCGCAGGCCACCTTCCTTCCCGCGCCGCCCCCCACCGCGGCGCTTCTTCGCGAGCTGCGGGCGCAGGGCCTCGCCGCCGTCGAGGGCGTCGCGACGGGCGACGTGGCGGCCGACATCGTGTACGTGCCCTACCTCGCGAGCGGCGAAGGCTACCGCAGCGGCGTCACCGGTCGCGTGGCGGAGGACCTCGGCAGCGTCGTTCCCCTCGCGCCCCGCTAGCCGGGCGCGAGAACGAGCCGCCCCTTCTCGAG
>DASRYU010000109.1:0-12251 GCA_035687045.1 Thermoplasmatota archaeon
CGATGCCCGCGGAGGCGCACCCCTCCCACCCGTTCCCCAAGACGGAGAAGGCGACGCGCGCGCTCGTCAAGGACGTGCTCGAGGACACGGACCAGACCGGAGCGCAGATGCTCCGCGAAGCGCGCCAGATGCTCCGCGCGCTGAAGGGAACAGTCGCCGACGCGCTGCCCACCGTCCCCGACACGACGCAGGGCGCGCTCGAGGTGCGCGCGACCCTTGTGCAGCCGGGTGTCCGGGGGGAGGACATGGTGCTCGGCGCGCTGTGGCTGGGCTCCTCGCGCGCGTACTGGACCGGCGTCTACTGGGCCGAGAGCGACGGCGCGGGCAACGTCCGCCCGAACCTCGCGGACATCAACGAGGAAGGCCTCATCCTGATCGTCGAGGGCGGCGCGCTCGCCCTCGGGTCCAGCGTCAACATCACCTACCACTTCCTCGGGCTCGACGGCAAGCACGTCGTGCACCGGCTCGGCCGCGCCGACATCCTCGAGTCGATGCCGCGCCTCGACCGCCTCGACGTCGGCGGCGCGCACCTCTCCACGCGCGAGCACGGCTTCAACGCCGTCCTTCTCTCCCCGTGGAGCCTCTACGGCCACAACATCACGGCGGGCATCTCCGTCGTGCGCGGCGAAGAGGTCCTCGTGGAGGAGACGATCACCGCGTGCGCCGATTGGGAGGTCGAGGCGATGGAGGCGGGCTGCCGCCTCCTCTACGCCTTCGCCGTGCCCGACGACGCCACGAGCATCCGCCTCTGGAGCATCGGCGAGGACGGAGCGCGCAAGCTGGAGCGCGAGCTGCCGCGCGACGAGCTGGAGTGCGGCGTCACGTTCGCGCCGTAGCGCGCGCCCCGCGCCGCCCGGTGGAGTTACGTTCATGCCGAGGAGACGCATCGGCGGCCGGGCATCGCGGCATGACCACCAAGCGCGACTACTATGAGATCCTCGGCGTGTCGCGCGACGCGTCCGTCGACGAGGTGAAGAAGGCCTACCGCAAGCTCGCGATGCAATACCACCCCGACCGCAACAAGGAGCCGGGCGCGGAGGAACGCTTCAAGGAGATCAGCGAGGCGTACGCCGTCCTGAGCGACGACGAGAAGCGGCGCACGTACGACCAATACGGCCACGCCGGCTTCGACCAGCGCTATCAGACGCAGGAGGACATCTTCCGCGGCGCCGACTTCAGCGAGTTCGGCTTCGACCTCGGAGGCATCTTCCGCAGCATCTTCGGTGGCGGCGGCTTCGGCGGCCCCGCGCGCGGCCGCGACGTCATGGCGAACCTCGACATCACGCTCGAGGAGGTCGCGAAAGGAGCCGAGAAGGAGCTCCGCGTGAGCCGCCTGGAGACGTGCGACACCTGCGGCGGCAGCGGCGCGAAGCCGGGCACGCGCCCCCGCCGCTGCGCCACGTGCGGCGGGCGCGGCCAGGTCGCGCGCGCCATGCGCACCCCCTTCGGCATCGTGCAGACCGCCGGGCCGTGCCCCGAATGCGGGGGCCGCGGCGAGACCATCGCCGAGCCGGACCCCGCATGCCGCGGACAGGGGCGGCTCCAGAAGACGCGCACCCTCCGCGTCAACGTCCCCCAAGGCGTCCCGGAGGGGGGCACGCTGCGCATGCGCGGCGAAGGCGAGGCCGGACCCGACGGCGCGCCACCGGGCGACCTCTACGTCCGCGTGCGCATCCAGAAGCACGCCGTCTTCACGCGCGAAGGCGACGACCTCCACGTCGCCATCCCGCTCACCTTCAGCCAAGCAGCGCTCGGCGACGAGATCGAGGTCCCCCTCCTCGGCGGCGGCAAGGACGTGCTGCACATCCCGCCGGGCACCCAGAGCGGCGAGACCTTCCGCCTGCGCGGCCGCGGCCTCCCCGCGCTCGGAGGCGGCCGCAAGGGCGACATCCTCGCCACCGCGCGCCTCTACACGCCGCAGAAGCTCTCCGCCGAGGAACGCGGCCTCTTCGAGCAGCTCGCCAAGCTCGAAGGCCGCGAGCCCAAGAAGGCCGGCTGGTTCGATGCGATCAAGAAGAAGCTTGGATAAGCTTCTTCGCGAGAGCACGCGGCCGCAGACGCGTGCGGATCAAGAAGAAGCTTGGATAAGCTTCTTCGCGAGAGCACGCGGCCGCAGACGCGTGCATATCTCACGAACTCGCGAGCACCGGCCGCGCGAGCACGAGGAGCGGGGGAGCACGCGGAGCCAGCGCCGCCGCGATCTGCCGCTCCAGCTCGCAGCCGCCCGCGAGCCAGTGCTCGCACGAGGGGCAGGCGCGTGGCGAGCGGCAGTCGAGCGCATCCATGAGGACCGATGCGACCACTGGAGCGCACGCTCTTGGGCGTGAGGTGGGGGGAGGAGGGCGAAAGTGCGCGCCGCACATGTGCGCGCATGTGCCCACGCCTGAGCGCATGTGCGGCCACCTGCGAGCATCTGCGCGCACCTGCGCGCACCTGCTCCCACCTGCACGCACCCGCCTCGCCCCGCCCCGGAGCGCCGCGCGCGGCGTCACCATTAAGGTGCGCGCGCGTTCTCGCGCGCTCGTGCCCGTCACCCGCCTGGAGCTCACCGGCATCGACGCGAAGCGGTACTCGAAGACGAACGAGCGCCACGGGAACATCCGCATCGACCACAATTCGACGGTGACGCTCGTGCGCGAGATGTCGCCGCAGGAGGCGCTGGTGGAGTTCCGCTACACCGCCACGTATGGCCCGATCGGCATCATCCGCATCGAGGGGAACATGGTGTACCAGTGCGATGCGAAGGCGTTCGAGCAGCAGTGGCGCTCGACGAACCAGATGGCGCCCGAGAGCGCGAGCGAGATCCACAGCACGGTGATGCGCGCGTGCGTGCCGCAGGCCGTGGGCATCGCGAAGGACCTGCAGCTCCCGCCGCCGATCCCGCTGCCGCAGGTGCAGTTCCAGACGCCGCAGCAGGCGCAGAAGGGCGGCGCCGTGCACGGCCCCGAAGTGATGTGATACCAAATGCCGGCTGATAGCAGCTATCATATCTGCTGCTATCACGGCGCTATCAAAGAGCTATCACAGCTGCTGGCAGGGTGATAGCATGCGCCTTCGCGATCTCGAGCGCGCGCTCTCGGCCATCCCGCCGCACCCGGCGCCGCGCTTGGATCTCGAGCAATATGCGACTCCGGCGCACCTGGCGGCGCCCCTTCTCCACGAGGCGCTGGCGCTGGGGGATGTGGCGGGGAAGCGCGTCGCCGACCTCGGCTGCGGGACCGGCGTCTTCGCCCTCGGGGCCGCGCTTCTGGGCGCGGAGCGCGTGCTAGGCGTGGACCTCGACGGCGCCGCGCTGGCCGTCGCGCGGCAGGCGGGGGCCCGCGCGGGCGTCGAGGTGGAGTGGCTGGAGGCGGACGTCTCCTCCTGGCGGGGCCGCGTCGATACCGTGCTGATGAACCCGCCGTTCGGCGCCCAGCAGCGGGGCGCGGACCGCGCGTTCCTCGACGCCGCGTTCGCGTCGGCGCCGGTCGTCTACTCGCTCCACAACGCGCAGACGCTCGCCTTCGTCGACGAGTACGCCAAGGAGGCTGGATTCGCGCGCACGCACGCGTGGAGGCTCCTCTTCCCGCTGCGCCACCAGTACCGGCACCAGGAGCGCGCGGTGCGCGAGATCGAGGTGGTCGCGGTGAGGCTGACGGAGTCTCTGCAGTCCCGTACACCCGCAACGGAGTACGCCGCGCCCGATCGAGCTGGCGGAGTTTAAATACGAGCGCTCGCTTCGCGCGCGTCGTGGAGAAGCGCCTCGTCTATCCGGGGGACCCCGTCGGCGTGGCCGAGGAGTTCGTCCCCGGCCCTGGCACCTACGAGGAGAACGGGGAGGTCTTCGCCGCGCGCGTCGGCTTCCTCACGCTCGACACGAACGACTTCGTCGCCCGCGTCGACACCTTTGTCGGCGAGCCCGCCGTCGTGCGGCCCGGCGACATCGTTCTTGGCGTCGTCGGCATGACGCGCAGCAGCATGGCCATCGTCGAGGTCGTCAAGCTCGCGCACCAGCCGCAGCGCGACCTCGGCGGGGACCGGAACGGCACGCTCCACGTCAGCAAGGCGAGCGACTCGTACGTCGAGAACATGGAGGACGCGTTCCGCGTGCGCGACATCGTGCGCGCGAAAGTCCTCGAGACGGAGCCCGCCATCCAGCTCACGACGAAGGGGCCCCACCTCGGGGTCCTGAAGTCCTACTGCCCGCGCTGCGGGAGCGCCATGGCGCGCAAGGGGAAGGGCGTCGTCTGCCCCGAGTGCGACTGGAAGGACACGAAGAAGCTCGCGGACGACTACGGCGCGGGCACCATCCTGTAGGGTGATATCATCATGGATCTGCGCCTCGTTACGAAGACGGACAAGAAGATGGAGATCGAGTTCATCGGCGAGAACGACACGCTGCTGAACCTCCTCAAGCAGCGCCTCCTCGCGGACCCGAACGTCGAGACCGCGACCTACGTCATGGGCCACCCGTACCTGGACAACCCCCTTTTCGTCATCGAGACGAAGAGCGGAAAGGCCGATGCCGCGCTGAAGTCGGCCGCGAAGGACCTCCGCCAGCAGCTCGACGAGTTCGAGACGCTCCTGGTCCGCGCGACCGGCCAGTAGGGGCGCGCACGGTGCCCCGCCCGACGCCCCCCGGCATCGAGCGCGACGTCGGCATGGAGTGCTACCTCACCCCCGAGGACGGCATCGGCGGCCGGCTCAAGACCCTCCCCGAGGACTTCGTCGTCGAGGAGGTGCCGCTCGCGTTCCCGCCTCCCGTCGCGGAAGGCAAGTACACCGTCGCCGCGCTGCGCGTGCGCAACTGGGAGACGAACCGCCTCATGGCGGAGCTCGCCCAGCGCCTCCGCGTCCCGCGCGAGACCATCTTCTTCGCGGGCACGAAAGACAAGCGCGCCGTGACGACGCAGTACGTGTCCCTGCGCGCGCCCGAGGACGCCGTCCGCGCGCTCTCCATCCGCGACGTCGAGGTCCTCGAGACGCGGCGCGTCGACCGCGCGCCCAAGATCGGCGAGCTTGTGGGCAACCGGTTCGTCGTGCGCGTCCGCGGCCACGAGGGGGACCCGCGCCCCATCCTTGCGCGCATCGAGGCCGAGGGGGGCTTCCCGAACTACTTCGGCGTCCAGCGCTTCGGCGTCCTGCGCCCCGTCACGCATCTGGTCGGCGAGGCGATCCTTCGCGGCGAGCTGGAGGAGGCCGTCCGCCTCTACGCTGGCAACCCGTCGCCGTACGAGCCCGAGGATTCGCGCGCCGCCCGCGCCGCCTACGAGAAGGAGGGGGCGCGCGCGCTCGACCTCTACCCGCGCCACCTCTCCTTCGAGCGCACGCTCGTGGCGCACCTCGTCGAGCGCCCGGGCGACTTCGAGGGGGCGCTCCTGCGCCTCCCGCGCAACCTCCTCACCATGTTCGTGTACGCGGCCCAGAGCCGCGCGTTCAACCGCGTCGTCGCGCGCCGCATGGAGATGGGGCTCGGCCTCAACGAGCCCGTCGAAGGGGACGTGGTCTTCGGCCTCGACGCGGAAGGCGTGCCGGACAAGGACCGCCCCCACAAGGTGAACGCCCTCAACCTCGAGCGCGTCCGCAGGCTCTGCCGGCAGCGCCGCGCGCTCGTGACGGGCGTCCTCTTCGGGAGCGACGTCCCGCTCGCGGAAGGGCGCATGGGCGAGCTCGAGGCGGCCGTCATCGAGGAGATGGGGTGGACGCGCGAGCACTTCCTGGTCCCGCACCTTCCCGAGGCCGCGAGCTTCGGCACGCGCCGCGAGCTCCTGGCGCCCCTGGGGCCCGTGAAGCTCCTCGACGCGAGCGACGCACACGGCCCGTACAGCGAGCTCTCGTTCTTCCTGCTCAAGGGCAGCTACGCCACGTGCCTCCTCCGCGAGGTCATGAAAAGCGAAGCGGCCGCCTTCGCCTGAGCGGGCGCATTCTTCAGAAGAGGGCGGCTCAGCCGTGGCCCCACGCGGGGCCGAGCGTCTGCGCCCGGAGGGCGGCCTGGATGAATGCTCGTCGCCGTCGACGCGCACGCCGCACATGGACGAGCGCGCCGACGAGGAGGAGGATCGCGAACACGCGACGTCAGCTCTGGCTGAAGCCCAGGATGACGTTCATGAGGTCCGGGCTCCGGATGCGCGCCGTCATCTCGCGGCGGCTCAGGATCCGCTGGACCTCCTCGAACGACGCCTCGTCGACGAGGGGCGGGATGACGTGCGGCTCGCAGCGCACGAACTGCCCCTTCCAGTTGAAGCCGCCCGTGTAGGCGCGGTTGCGCAGGATCTTGCGCAGGAGCTGACGGCTGATGCCGTGGCGGCGCGAAAGGGAGCTGAACTCCTCGTACGGCTCCTCGCGGATCGAGCGGAAGACGCTCTTCACGATCTCCGCCTCAGGCGTCGGGCGCCACACCTTGCGGCGGCTCACGGCATCCACGCCGGGCTCGTAGCCGAAGGGGAGCGAGGTCGTCGGGAAGCGCGCATCGCGGATCGCCTGCGTTGCGCGCATGGACTTGCGGATCTCCTCGAGCTTCTTCCCCTCGTCGCCCCACGTGTTGGCGAACGAGCGGACCTTGTTCATCGAGTCCTCGTAGTCGAAGAAGCCGCCATCCTCAATGATGTGGAGCTCGACCTTCGCGCGGCGCAGGTCGCGGATCGTGCCCATCTTCTCCCAGTAGTCGCGGCCAAGGCGCGCGCCGTCGCGGCACACGAGCGCGTCGAACTCACCCCGCTCCGCCTCCTGGAGGATCTGGCGCATGACCGGCGACTGGTCGATCTTGAAGCCGGAGTGCTCGCCCAGGTTGTACACCCGGTCCACCACGCCCCCCACCGCGTCGGCATCGCCACGACGCACGCCACCCACCGCGTCGCCCCACGCGTACCGCACGCACTCCTTCACCTGCTGCGGGATGCTCAGCAGCTTGTCGTCGCTGATGCGCGAGAGCACACGGAAGACGCGGGAACCCCGGGCGCGGAACGCAGCCGTCTCCTCAGGCCGGAGAAGATCGATGACGCGGGGATCACGGTCCTCGCCGTCCCTCAGACGGCGGTCGACCTCGGCAACGAAAGCGTCGAGCGTGTGCATCCAAGACGCTCACACACTGCGGAGGATTAAGAAGGCTCCGAAGTGGAAACGAGGCGGCGCGGACCGAAAGCGTTGCGCAGCGTGCTATCGGAAGCGCAGGTGGGCACGTGGAGCCGCAGCGGCGTCGCGTCGAAGGTCCTCGCGCGCGACGGGAGCCATCGCGGACGTGCGCGACCGGATGCGCGCATGTGCCGACGCCTGCGAGCATGTGCGGGCACCTGCGAGCACCTGCGCGCACCTGTAGCCACCTGCGAGCGCCTGCGCCTACGCGCCCCGCCGCGCCCGCACGCGCGCCCACGTCTCGTCGTCGACGAGCGGCGGCACGACCTCGGGCGCGCATCGGCGGAGTTCGCCGCGCCAGAGGTAGCCGCCGAGGTAGCTGGGGTTGCGGAGCATGCGGTCGAGCTGGTGGTAGGTGAGGCCGTGGGCGCGTTGGACGTCGGCCATGCGGGCGCCGTCGGCGATGGCTTGGAAGCAGGCGCGGACGGTGGGGGCTTCGCGTTCGTCGATTTTCCAGACGTTGCGGCCGAGCGTGGGGTCTTTGGCGGTGCGGTAGCCGTAGGGGGGTGTGACGGTGGGGAAGCCGGCGTCGCGGACGGCGTTGGTGGCGCGGATGGCTTTGCGGATCTCCTCTTTCTTCTTCTCCTCGTCGGCCCAGGTGGAGGCCCAGGATTTGACTTTGGCGAGGCGGTCTTCGAAGTCGAAGCGGCCGCCGTCCTCGACGACGTGGAATTCAAGCTTGGCTTCACGGAGGTCGCGGAGGAAGCCGAGCTTTTCCCAGTAGTCGCGCCCCATGCGGCTCGTGTCGCGGACGACGAGGGCGTGGAAGCGGCCGGCCTTGGCGTCGGCGAGGAGGCGTTGGTAAACGTCGCTCTCGGTCATGCTGAAGCCGCTGTGCTCGCCGAGGTTGTACAGGCCGTCGATGACGGCGCCTCGGTCGAGCGACTCGACGTAGTCGGCGCAGTCGGCGATCTGCTGCGGGATGCTGCGGAGCTTGTCGTCGCTGATGCGGGTGAGGATGCGGAAGCGCAGCGGCGCGGCGGCGAGGTCGTCGCGCACGACGACGTCCGGCTTCGCGTCGGGTCCGCGCAGCTCAGGCCTTGCGGACATGGGCGGCCGTCCCCTGGAGCTCCCATTCGACGCGCGAGCGCTCGTTCATGCGCAGCTGCTCGGCCACGGCGGAGGGGAGGGCCGTGTAGAGGCTGTTCCCGCGCGTCTGCTTGTAGAGGCGGTAGGTGGTGGCCTCCCCGTCCGCCTCTCCCGCCTTCGCGACGCGGGCGTACCCCCCCTCGACGCTCCACCTCAGCCGGCTCTCGGGTCCGAGCCCCAGCTGCTCGCGGACGGCCTTCGGCACGGTGGTGAGGAGGTTCGATTCGAATCCGGTGCGCCAGACGCGCGTTTCCATGCCCATCTAGTGACCTGCCTAGTGACGGACCTAGTGAAGCCTCTAGTTAATCGCACCGCTTTCGTTCCCTAGCATCGGCCCACTCCTCGTTTCCCCGATTTCGCGGCTGAGGGGCGCGGGGCGGAGCCGCGCCGCGGCCATGGGGCGAGGACCGAGGCGCGCTCCTGGGCCCATCCTGTGGCTCGACCTGCGGGAGGCGCCCGGCGACGCTGCGGACGTGCCGTGGTTACGGCAGTCTCGTACAGGCGGACGGTGTAACGCAGTAGTCGTACACGTGGTGGGTGGCCCCCTCGTTGCGCGCTGTCACTCGGCGTGACACCGAAACGGCATCGGCCGCGGGAGCCGACGGGGCCGGAGAGGTGGTTGCCCTGCGTCAGCGTGCCTTCGTCCTCCTGGCGCTCGTCCTCCTCGCTGCGCCGGCGATGGCGGAGGGTGCGAGCGGGACGGGCACCCGGTTCGTTGAGCGCATCGAGCGCGTCGTGGCCTCGCCCACGCCCGTGCGCCAGTTCCTCCTCCTCAGCGACGCGCACGTATGGCGCGTGGACGTCCCGGCGAGCGGCGTCGTCACCGTCTACGCCGAGGGGCGCGAGAGCGCGCCCTTCTGGCTGCGCGCCGAGCGGCTCGACGCCGGCCCCTCCACCGCGCTCCTCCCGGCCACGCGCGCGGGGCTCATCCTCCCCGCCGAGGGCGCGTGGCGCGTGACGCTCGATCCCGCCGCCGGCGTCGCGGTCGACATCTCCATCACCTTCCGCGGCTCCGCGGGCGGCACGGGCACGGGCGCGCCCCTGCCCTTCACGCTCACGCCGCTCGAGCGCGGCGACGCCTGCCTCTTCCCGTCGGTGTGCCTCCCATGAAGGCGCTCCTTCTCGCGGGCCTCGTCGTCCTCGGCGCGCTCTCCGTCGCCGTCGCCGTCCCGCGCGGCGAGCTCGCGGGCCTCCTCGACCTTTCCGCGGAGCGCATCCCCGCGCCGCCCGAGGTGCGCCTCCTGTCGCCGCTTCCGGGCGAAGGCGTCGGGCACGTCGTCCGCCTCACGGGCGAGGCGTCGTCGGCGTCGCGCGCCGTTGTTGACGTCCAGTACCGCATCGACGGCGAGCGGTGGACAAGCATCCCCGACGTCGCGCGCGGCCAGCGCAGCACGCCCTTCGCGATGACGCTCACGCTCGCGCCCGGCGACCACGTGCTCGAGGTGCGCGCGTGGGACGGCGACGCCTACTCGCTGGCCGCGCGCGCCCTCGTGCGCCGCGACGCGCCGACCGTGCGCATCGTCTCCCCCGCCGACGGCGAAGGGGTCGCGGCCGGCACCGTCGTCGTCCACGGAGTCGTCGCCGGCGCGGCAAGCGGCGTCGTCGTCGAGGCGGGGGGAACGTCCGTGAACGCGACGCTCGCGCGCGGCACGTGGACGGCGACGCTGACGCTGCCCGACGGCGTGCACGAGATCCGCGCCACCGCGCTCGCGCCCGTGCCCAGCCTCCCCGCGCGCGCCGTCGTGGCGGCCGCGGCGCGCGCGCCCCCGACGCTCGTCGTCTCCACGCCGCGCGAGGGCGCGGCCTACGGCGAGAGCGGCGACCCCGCGTGCCCCGGCGGCTGCATCCTCTTCGCCGGCAGCTCGCGCAACGCGGCCCGCGTCGACGTCGCGGTCGACGGCTTCCCCGCGGGCGAGGCGACGCTCCTTCCCACGGGCGCGTGGAGCTACCGTCTGCCCATCCTGCGCGTCTCCACCGGCGTCCACGTCGCCACCTTCACCGCCGACGGCGGCGTGCCCCGGCACGTCACGTTCCTCGCCCGCACGCCCACCGCGCTCGAGGTGCGCGGCGACCTCGACCCGCGCCCGTCGCACACGACGCTCCAGCTCGAGGCTGCCGGCCCCGGCGCGGACGCGGCGGAGTGGTCGCTGCGCGGCGAGACCGTCGCGCGCGGCGGCCGCGTCGCGCTCACGCTCCCCACGCACGGCGACCACGCGGTCGAGGTGCGCACGCCGCTCCCCGACGGGCGCGCCGCCACCGCGACCGTGCCCCTCCACGCGCTCAACCGCGCGCCCTTCGTCGCGCTCGCGGAGCCCGCGCTCGTCGGCACGGCCATCCGCCTCTCGGCGTCCGCGAGCGACCCGGACGGCCGCATCGTCGCCTACCAGTGGGAGCTCGGCGACGGCGCGACCGCGACCACGAGCGCCCCGACCCTCACGCACAGGTACGGCTCGCGCGGCCTCTTCACCGCGAACGTCACCGCCGTCGACGACGCCGGCGCCACCGCCCGCGCCAGCACGCTCGTCGTCGTCGCGAACCTCCCGCCGCTCGCGGACTTCGCCTGGGAGCCCGCCGAGCCGAGCATCCTCGACGTCGTCACGTTGACGGATACGAGCGAGGACCTCGACGGCGCGCTCGCGTGGCGCACCTGGACACTCGGCGACAACGCGACGAGAGACGAGGAGCGCGTCGCGCACCGCTTCGCCACGCGGGGGCCGCACGCGGTGACGCTGAGCGTCCTCGACGACCTCGGCGCCACCACCAGCGTGACGAAGGTCGTGCACGTGCGGAACCTCCCGCCGGAGCCGCTCTTCTCGTGGGAGCCGGCCGTGCCCCGCGTGCACGAGGAGGTCCTCTTCATGGACAACTCCACCGACCTCGACGGGCCCCTCGCGCGGCGCACGTGGCGTTTCGACGACGGGCGCGAGGTGATCGGCCCCGGCGCGCTCCACACCTTCCGCGCCCCCGGCCTCTACAACGTCACCCTCAGCGTGGTCGACGACCTCGGCGCGAGCGCGAACATCACCCTCCCTATCCGCGTCGTCGACAGCGAGCCGCGCGTCGCCGCCGTCCTCCACGAGCCCGAGCGCCCCGTGGCGAAGGAGGAGGTGCGCTTCCGCGTCCTCGCCGCGGACCGCGAGGGGAGCATCGTCGCGCTCTCGTGGGACTTCGGCGACGGCACGACGTCCACCCTGAGCGAGCCCGCGCACCGGTACGCGAAGCGCGGCACCTACGCCGGAAGCGTCACCGTCTACGACGAGGCCGGCCTCTCGACGCTCTTCCCCTTCCTCGTCGAGGTCGCCAACGCGCTCCCCACCTCCACGCTCGCCATCGCGCGCGGCGGCTACGCTGCCCTCCCCACGACGCTCGTCGCGAACGCCAGCGACCCGGACGGCCGCGTCGTCCTCTACCGCTTCGACGCGGACGGCGACGGCGCGGCCGACTGCGAGACGACGGAGCCCACGTGCCTCTTCACCTACGAGGAGGCGCGCCCGCACCTCGCGCGCGTCTGGGTGGAGGACGACGACGGCGGCATCTTCGAGGCGCAGCGGCTCGTGGACGTCCTCGCCCCGCCCAGCCACCTCGCGCCCCCGAGCGTGCGCATCGAGTCGCCCGCGCCGCACGCGACGATGCGCGGCGACCACCTCGTGCGCGGCGAGGCGAAGGGCGTCCGCCCCATCGCGAAGGTCGAGATGCAGTTCCGCAACGACACGTGGTCCTACAGCGGCTCCGCCGACCCTTGGCGCCGCGCCAACGGCGGCCTCTCGTGGTCCAGCCTCGTCGACACGCGCGGCCTCGCCGACGGCGCCTACGAGCTGGTCGTGCGCGCCACCGACGAAGGGGGCGGCGTCGGCTACGCGCGCGCGGCCGTCTGGGTGCTCAACGGCGCCCGCCCGAGCGAGGTCACGCTCCAGCTCCTCGCGCCGCCCGACGAGATCTCGGAGGACGCGACCGTGCGCGCGTAGCCGACGCCGCCCCCTTCGTCGGTGGCGCGCACGACCAGCTCGTAGGCGCCGTCGGCGAGGCCGCGCGTGTCGACGAGGCTGGACCAC
>DASRYU010000110.1:0-10182 GCA_035687045.1 Thermoplasmatota archaeon
CTCCCTCGTCACTCCCTCCGGTGAGCAGCGACGCGCTTTACGGTCGTGATGCGGCTGCCGCCCGATGATCCCGGGCCTCGAGAAGGCGACCGCCGGAGCCGTCTCGCTGCGGCTGCGGCACGTGCTGATCGTCGACGACGCGCTCCCCGTGCGGCGGAAGCTCATCGAGATCCTGCACCGCTCGGGGCTCTCCGCGACGGAGATGTCGCAGGCGGAGTCGGCGGAGCACGCGCTCGAGATCTTCGCGATGCAGAACCCGACGCTCATCTTCGCCGAGTTCGTGGGCGAGGGCTCCGCGGGCCTCGAGATGGTCCTCGAGATGCTCCACATCGACCCCCAGGCGAAGGTCGTCCTCGTGACGGCCGACGACCCCGCGTCCCCCATGGTGCGCGCCGCCATCCGCGCGGGCGTCTTCGGCGTCGTGCAGAAGCCGCTGCGCCACGAGGCCATCCGGCAGATCCTCGCGGAGATCGAGTCCGAGGAAGGCGGCATCGAGCGCTACCGGTGAGCCCATGCGCGCCGCCAGCACCCTCCTGCTCCTCGCGCTCCTTCTCGCGCCCACGTTCGCCCTCGCGCACGAGACCACGCGCACCGTCCCCTACGTCGGCGCGTCCCCGCGGGGCGACGACCTCGTGCTCCGCACGTGCCAGCTGCGCCAGCCCGTCGCGGGCGCCTGCCTCGACCTCCACGGGGGCACGTTCGTGCTTGTCCAGGCGCGCGACGTCGCCGACGGGCGCGTGAACCTCGCCGTGCTCTTCCGCGTGGGCGGCGAGTGGGTCGAAGCGCTCGACTTCTGCCTGAACGGCGGCGGCCTGTGGTTCATCCCGCCGCCGGGCGCGGACAAGATCGCCATCAGCAACCGCGTCGGCGGCTGCGCCGGCATGGGCGCGTCCGCCGCCGGCGTGTTCACCGTCGCCGAGCGCGACTCGTTCGGCTGAGGCTCACGAGAACGCGAACGCGAGCGCGGTCGCGGCGACCATGAACCACGCGTGCCGCAGGCCGGCGAGGCTGCGCCCTTCCGACATGAGGCCGCCCACGAGGCCGTTGCCGAACGCCTGCACGAGCGCGGCGCTGTAGAAGAGGCCGCGGAACTCGTCGGGCGTGGGGAGGCCGGAGGCGAGGCCGAGGCTCGCGCCGGCGCCGGTGCCGAACGCCTCCACCATCTTGGGCACGAAGATGAAGTGGAGCGCGAGCGCCACGCCGATGAAGACGAAGCTCGCGACGTAGATGATGATCGTGTAGAGGCCCATCTCGCGCACGCGCTGCTCGCGAAGCTGCACGAAGGAGCGCGCGTTCTTCGCGGCGATCTCCATGACCTCGGGCAGGTTGCCGCCCGTGCGGCCCGCTTCGAGGATGACGGTGAGCGTGCGGTCGGCGATCGGCGTGCCGAGGCGCTTGCGCAGGCTCTCGACGACGGTGAGGACGGGGATGTTCCAGCGCACCTGGTCGGCCGCCATGCGCACCTCGGGCGAGAGGGGCCCGTAGTCGCCCTTGGCGGTGGTGAGGAGCGCGGCGGGGAGCGTGAGGCCGGCCTTGTGGAGCGCGGCGAGGTCGCTGAGGAGGTCGGGGAGGCGCTCGTCGAGCTTCCACAGGCGGCGCCGCTCGATCCAGTGCCGGAACGCGGCGGGGCCCACGCCGACGAGGAAGCCGAGCGCGAGAAGGTCCATGCCGCGGCTCGCGGGAAGCGACGCGAGAGCGCCCGGCGGACGGTGCGCGATGAGGAGTCCGCCGCAGACGCCGACGGCGAGCCCGAGCGCCATCATCGCGTAGACGAAGAGGTTGCCCCACGGCATGCGGAACGGCTTCTGCGGCCGGAAGTCGACGGCGGCCGCGGGGGCGGCGCGGGCAGCGCTCGTGGCGGAGGGGGCGCTCACGTCCACACCCTCGGGTTCATGGAGCGCACAAGCGTGCCGATGATGAGCTGCGTGACGGGGATGAACACGAGCACCATCGCGTAGCCGTAGAAGAGCACCTGCTCCCCCTGGTTGATGCTCATGACGGTGAGCAGGATGATGAGGAAGAGCGGCGCCGCGACGACCACGACGAGGAACGCCTCGGCCATGAGGCCCATCGTGTCGATCGTCTTGAGCTGCTCCTCGACGGCCTCGCGCTGGTACTGCTCGCCCTTGTGGCGAAGATAGCTTTCCAGCTCGACGCCGGACTGGAACGCGCTGATGGCGCCCTGGAGGAACTCGCGGAAGCGGACGGAGGGGGTGCGCTCCTGCGCCTGCTTGAGCGCGGTGAGAAGGTCCGTGCCGAAGACGTCGAGGTCGCGCACGACGCGCTCCGCGTCGACGGCGAGCGCGCCAAAGACCTTCGCGCGCGCGAGGCTTGCCCAGACGTCGCGCGGCGCCATGCCGGAGTTGGCGAGCGCGAGCATGTAGTTGAGGCCGTGCGGCAGGTTCTCGTCGATCTCCTTCGCGCGCTCGGTGGCCGCGTTGCTGAGGAGGATGGGCGCGAGGCTGTAGGTCATGCCGCCGAAGAAGAGGGCGATGACGAAGGGAAGGAGCACGCGGCCCGCCGGCGGCGCCTGCGGGAGGAACGCGACGGGCAGCGCGAGAAGGAGCCCGGCGAGGCCGGCGAGGATGGAGCCGGACCAGAGCGCCGCGCGGAAGGCGCCCGCGCGCATCGACCAGTCCGCCTGGAGGAGGCGGCGCTGCAGCTCCTTGTTCTTCTTCTCGTCCGACGCCTTCTCCGCCCAGCGGCCGAAGAGGCGATAGCTCACGCGGACGAACGTGTTCACGGCGGAGCGCCTCCGACGAATCGGACGCGTCCTGCGGCCGCGTCCTCTCTTCGGAGGCTCACGATTGTTCGCCTCCCACGATCCGGACGCGTCCTGCGGCCGCGTCCTCTCTTCGGAGGCTCACGATTGTTCGCCTCCCACGATCCGCTCGTACGTCTGCTCCGGGAAGGCGCGGTAGGCCGTGACGGCGCGCGCGACCTCGCGGTAGTCGATGACGCCCGCGCGCTGCAGCGAGTCCAGGAGCACCGCGCGGCGCTGCCACTCCTTGTTGATGTCGGACGCCTGCAGGCCGCGCGCCTCCGCGATGCGCTCGATGACGTACGACTTGATGCCGTGGACCCAGCGGTCGGTGCGCGGGTCCCAGCGGAAGAGCGTGTTCGTGAGGAGCTCGCCCGACTCGTTGTCGGTGCCGAGGAACTCGACGACCTCCTTCACGCGGCGTACGGCCTTGCCGTTCACGCGCGTCTGCATCTGGACGCTCAGGCAGTCGAGGCCCGCGATCATGATGCGCGGCACGCTGATGGGCGGGTTCTCGAGACGCCGCACGGCGCTGTAGGCCGAGTCGGCGTGCATCGTCGAGTACGTGGCGTGGCCGGTGGCCATGGCCTGGAAGAGCGTGAACGCCTCGGCGCCGCGCACCTCGCCCACGAGGATGTACTCGGGGCGCTGACGCAGCGCGGCCTCGAGGAGCTTGAAGGTGTCAATGGTGCCGCTGGGCTTCCCGCCCGCGTGCGACTCGCCGAACCCCTGGCGCGCGACGCCCGCGATCCAGTTGTCGTGCGGGATGTTGATCTCGCGCGTGTCCTCGATGCTGACGATCTTCTTCTCCTGCGGGATGAAGAGCGACCAGGCGTTGAGCGACGTCGTCTTGCCCGACGCCGTGCCTCCCGCGAGAAGGTGCGAGCGCCCCTCCTCGACGAGAAGCCAGTAGTACGCGGCGATGACGGGGGAGACGGTGCCCCACGAGAGAAGCTCCGTCGGCGAGACGGGCCGGTCGCGGAAGCGGCGGATCGTGAACGAGGAGCCGCGCGGCGTGACCTCGCGCGCGAGCGTCGCCTGCAGGCGGGAGCGGTCCGGGAGCGTCGCGTCGAGCACCGGGCTCGCGACGGTGATCTGCTTGCCCGACGCCTGCGCCATGCGGAGGATGAACGAGTCGAGCGTCTCGTCGTCGTGGAACCGGATGTTCGTGCGCAGCGAGCCGAGCCGGCGGTGGAAGACGAAAAGCGGGATGTCGGCGCCGTCGCAGCTTACGTCCTCGAGCATCGGGTCGCGCATGAGCACGTCGATGGGGCCGAAGCCGAGGAAGTCGCGCTCTACGTAGTAGGTGACGCGCTCGAGCGTCTCGGGCGCGATCTTGAGCCGGTAGTCGCGCGCGATCTGCGTGACGGCCTGCTCGAGGAAGGCGCGCTTGGCGTCGATCGTGTCGAAGTCGGGGTAGCCCTTGAGCGTCGCGGTGAGCGTGTCCTCGAAGAAGCGGAGCATGCCAAGCTCCTCGGGCGTGAGCTCCGGCTCCGTCACCTCGTAGTGGAGCGACTTCGTGCCGGCGTCCTCGATGATGCGCACGAGCGCGCCGCCGAAGCGGTGCTCCTCGCGCTGCAGGCGCGCCTCGCCCTCGACAAGGTCCCACGGCGCGGGACCTTCGCGCGGCCGCACCTCGTCGGGCGCGGCGGGGCGCGGCGTCGCGTCGAGCTCGTCCTCGAGCCGGCTGAGCAGGCTGTCAAGGTCGAGGTCCTCCTGGGCGGACATCTCGCTTCGTCTCCGTCGTCGGCGGCTTATAAAGTGGAGCGGAGCGGGCGTTCGGGCGGGGCGCCCACTCTCCATTTTCAGAAACCTTCTAAGAGCGGGACCGCTCACGGCCTAGCAACATGGCCACTGCCGCCAAGGTCCTGGACGAGACGCGCTTCGAGGCGCGCGCCCGCATCGGCGACGTCATCGCCCTCGGGCTGGTCGTTGTCGTCGGTGCCGCCCTCCTCTTCAACATGTACACGCTCGGCTACACGGCCGGCGAGCTCGCCCGCGGCTCGGGCGACGTCGTGGCCCGCGACAAGCGCTTCGTGATGGCCATCATCGAGGCGGCGCTCGTCGTCTCCGGCTTCGCCTGGATCGTCTACCGCCTGTTCTCCGGCAGCGCGCGCCGCGTCGGGGGCTAAGCGGTGAGCGAGGTCATCGAGAACTACATCCGCAAGCACCCCGACCTCTCGGAGCGCGACGCCTTCGAGGGCTTCCTCAAGGAGGACCGCATCAAGGCGTGGGTCGGCACCGACGAGTCGCGCCGCGAGCGCCTCCGCTCGGAGTTCGGCCGCGTCTGGGGAACGATGCACGTCGCCGGTCAGATGACCGCGAGCGGCGCCCGCAGCGGCCCCTCCGGCCCCTCCATGCAGGCGCCGCGGACGGTGCGCGTGGACGTGCACACGCACGCCAAGCCCCCTCCCCCGGAGACCGAGCCCGCCGAGGGGCTTCGCAAGCTCCAGGTCATGTGCACGGCGTGCGGCCGCATCGACGTCTGGATGCAGGGCGCCACCATCGCGTGCCGCTCGTGCGGCCACACGTACGACGACATGCTGCAGCTCATCCGCGTCACGCCGGTGGGACCCTTCGAGTTCCTCTTCGGCGGCGGCTGGGCCGGCTACGCCACGGCCACCGGCATCGCCGGCGGTCTCGCGCTCCTCTACTTCCTCCTCCGAGGGTTCTGAGTTGGGATTCGTCGACTGGCTTCGCCGCCGGTTCCGCTTCGGCGGCCTGTTCCGCAAGAAGAAGGGCTTCCGCATGGGCATCTACGGCTCGCCCAACGCGGGGAAGACCACGCTCGCCAACGCGATGCTGCGCGACTACACGGGCGAGGTCATGGGCACCGTCAGCGAGGTGCCCCACGAGACGCGCCGCGTGCTCACCAAGCAGGAGGTCGTCATGAAGACCGACCAGGGCACGCTCATCGTGGACGTCATGGACACGCCCGGCCTCGCCTCGCGCGTCGACGCGATGGACTTCGAGCTCATGTACAACATGGACGAGGCGACCGCGCAGAAGCGCGCCGCCGAGGCGCGCCAGGGCATCGTCGAGGCCATCGAGGCGCTCGAGACGCTCGACGCGATGCTTCTGGTCCTCGACGCCGCGGACGACCCGTACCAGCAGGTCAACCAGGTGCTCCTCACGCACGTTCAGGCGCGGAAGCTCCCGATGATCGTCGTGGCGAACAAGATCGACCTCCCGCACGCGGACGCGGGCCGCATCCAGAAGATGTTCCAGCGCCACACGGTCGTCGGCATCTCCGCGAAGACGGGGCAGAACCTCGACCAGCTCTACGAGACGCTCGTGCGCAGCTTCGGCTCGTAAGCGCCCAGCGCCCACCGACACCCTTTTCAGCGCTTTCTTCCGCCCTCAGCGCGCGCTCAGCCGACGCGGTCCGCGAGCATCGCCTGGTAGCGGACGAGGTGCAGCTTCGGCTCGACGTCGAGGATGCGCGCCTGCACGACGCCGGCGTCAGGCCCCGTGCTCGTGACGGTGACGGTGCCGCGGCTTCCGACGACCTCCTCGAGCGCGGCCTGCCATGCGGCCAGCTGCTGCGTCTCGACGCGGATGCGGAGCTCCTCCACGCGCGAGCCGCCGCCGACCTGCGCCTCGGGGCCGGGCGTGAGGGCGACCTGCGCGTGCGAGCCGCCCGCGACCTCGCTCGCGGCGCCGGTGAGGAGCGGGAGGCGCCACGTGACGACGTTCCCGGCGACGGTGAGGGCCGGCGGCGCGACGAGCGCGCTGCCGCGCTCGGTGTCGGCGATGACGGCGCCTCCTTCGAGGATGGTGCGCGTGGGCGTGAGGTAGGCGCCGCCGGTGACGGCGTGGAGGGCGCCCAGCGGCTGCGCCCCGGCGGAGGTGCCGAGCAGGTGCACGCGCATCTTGCCTCCCGCGAGCGCCTCGCGCGTCGGGTCGCCGGCGGGCACGCCGCCCGCGGGCGCGGGAACGACGACGCTGATGCCGATGCGGCTTGGCGCGGGGGCGAGCGCGAGCTCCCCCTGGGCACGCGCGGGCGAGAGGACGAGCCCCGAGAGGAGCGGCGGCGACGGGCGCTCGGCGCGCAGCGGGACCTCGCGGACGACCGGGCCGTCGGCGCGCGCGGCGAGGCGGCCGGCCAGGTCGACGAGCGCCGCCTCGGAGCGCTCCGCGGCGACGGTCTCGAGCGCGGCGCCCTGGCGCGGCACGTGGTAGGCGTTGACGTAGACGAGCGCGATGCCGAGGACCGCGAGCACGACGATGGCGCCGATGACCGCGGCGATGGCCTGGTCGTCGCGCGAGAGGGAGCGCCTCATCGCACCACCGCGTCGATGCTCTGGATGCCGATCTCCGTCGTCTGGTAGTTGTTCGTCTCGTCGCGGAGGAACGACACGAGGAACGTCGGCGAGCCGCGCAGGTCCGCGCGGTTGTACGTCATCGGCGCGGCGCAGCCCGTGCTGCAGACGAAGCCCGACGACGTGGGGTTGAGGAGGTCGAGCGAGAGGTTGGCAAGGGCCACGCGGCCCTGGCTAGCGGGGAGCCAGACGGTGCTCGCGTTGGCGTTCCACATCTCGAGGCGCGCGATGCCCGGGACGTTGCCCGTCTGGGTCGAGTAGACGAACTTGATGTAGATAGACCAGGACCACGTGTCGCTCACGATGCGCGCCACGGCCGCGTCGTTCGCCAGCGCCTCCGGGCGGAAGCGATCCCACGTCCAGTTGTTGAAGAGCATCGTCGTCACGTTCTGCGACGTCGGGGCGGGCAGGCGCGTGCCTTCGAGGATGACGACGCCGCCCGTGATGGTGCAGTTGTAGCAGGGGCCGCTGAAGTTCCCGCTGCCGTTATGGTTCGCCCCGCCGCCGGTGCCGCCCGAGCCGCCCGTGCCCCCGGTGCCGCCGGAGCCGGCCGCGGTCGAAAGGTTGCCGACGATGGTGAGCGGCACGGTGGCCGTGCCGACGCGGCGCCCGTCGATGCCCGTCGCGTTCACCGGGATGCTGTAGGTGCCGACGGCGGACATCGCGGGCGGCCGCACGAGCGCCGTCCAGTTCCCGTCGCCGCCCACCTCGTCGCCGTCGAGGCCGGCGTCGTTGAGCGGGACCGTGACGTTCGCGAGGCTGGAGGCGAAGGAGAGCGCGTGGAGGTCAGCGACGACGCGCGCGACGGCGGCGGCGCCGGCGGGGTGCGAGACGCGGACGGTGAGGCGGGCGGCCGCGGCGCCGTCGGCGTGGAGCGAGGAGGGGGTGAGGAAGGCGTGGAGCGTCGCGTCCCCGAGGCCGGAGGCCGCGGCCCCCGTGGTGACGGCGAGGCTCGCAAGCTGCAGGCTCGGCTCGCGCAGCATGACGCGCACCGCGAGCCGCTCTCCGGCGGCGGCGGGGGGCGAGAGCGGGAGGGAGAGGCGGTCGCCCGGCGCGAGCGAGTGCGGGTCGGCCGTCGTCCACGACGCGCGCGGCACGTCGACGACGGTGCCTCCGCCGCGCTGGAGCACGATGCGCAGCTGGGAAAGCTCGAGCGTGTCGCCGTGCTTGAGCGAGACGCGCAGCACCGTGTCGCCGATCTCCACCGGAGCGAGGCCGAACGAGGCGGCCGGAGGCGCGGGCGTGGAGAGCGTGCTGGACACGACGCCCGTGAGGAGGCCGCCGGCGAGAACGACCGCGCCCACCATCATGAGCGTGCCAGCGACGTCGCTCACGGCCGCGTCGCTGCCTCTACGCATCGAGCGGAAAGGGGGCGCAGGCGGTATTTGAAGGAGCGAGCGACCGCCGCCCCGCCCATTCTCCCAGCCGCACTTCCGAACCTATTTGAACGGCCGCGCCGCCTCTCGTGGCGATGGACGTCGTGGGCGCCGTCTTCGGCAACGTCACGACCACGTCGTTCCGCTTCGCCGTGCGCGACATCACGCTCAAGCGGCTCGACTATGTCCAGGTCGAGCACCCCACCGACGGCGCCCTCGTCGCCCAGGTGACGGAGGTCACGCGCGAGACGGACGTGAGCTTCGAGGAGGCGGGGCGCCGCTACGGCGACGGGCCCGTGCGCGACCACCTGGTCGGCGCCGCGCGCGTCATCGGCTTCCGCGACCTCCACGGGCGCCTCCAGGCGCCGCGCACCCCCGTCCCCGCCGGCGCCGACGTGCGCCGCGTCGACGCGCCGCTTCTCGCGCAGGTGTTCGGCCTCCGCGACACGGAGGGCGCCTACCTCGGCACCGTCAAAGGGTACGACCTGCGGGTCGTGCTCGACATCAACACGCTCGTCCAGAAGCACGTGAGCATCCTCGCGAAGACCGGCTCGGGCAAGTCGTACGTGGTGGGCGTCCTCATGGAGGAGCTCATCAAGCGCCACGTGCCCATCGTCGTCATCGACCCGCACGGGGAGCACGGCTCGCTCGCGAAGCCGAACAACTCACCGCACGACCAGCCCGCGCGCCGCCGCTTCGGCGTCACGCCGCGCAACTACGGCGAGCACATCGTCGAGTACTCGCCCGACGTCGTCGCGAACCCGAGCGCCGCGCCGTTCACGCTGGAATCGAACAACCTCGACGTGCGCGACATCGTCGAGCTTCTCGGCGGTGAGCTCACGAACTCGCAGATGGGGATCCTCCACGCCGCCATCCGCGACCTCAAGGCGAAGGGGGAGGACTACGACCTTCCCGCCATCCTGGACGTCGTGCGCGACTCGGCCTCCAACGCGAAGTGGAACCTCGTCTCCGCGCTCGAGTCGCTCACCTCGCTCGGCCTCTTCAGCGGCAAGGCGACGACCATCGAGTCGCTCGTGCAGCCGAAGAAGGTGAGCATCCTCAACCTCAAGGGCGTCTCGCCCGAGGTGCAGCAGCTCGTCGTGAGCATCACCGCCCGGAGGCTCTTCGAGGCGCGCAAGCTCGGCAAGGTGCCGCCGTTCATGCTCGTCCTGGAGGAGGCGCACAACTTCGCGCCGGAGAAGGGCATGAGCACGACCGCGACGGGGCAGGTCATGCGCACCGTCGCCTCCGAGGGGCGCAAGTTCGGCATGGGGCTCACCTGCGTCTCGCAGCGCCCCGCGAAGGTGGACAAGAACGTCCTCTCGCAATGCAACACGCAGATCATCCTCAAGGTCACGAACCCGAACGACCTCAAGGCGCTCGCCTCGTCCGTCGAGGGGTTCAGCGACGACAGCGAGGACGAGATCCAGCGCCTCCCCGTGGGGGTCGCGTTCGTCTCGCACCCGCGCATCAGCATCCCCGTGCTCGTCGAGGTCCGCCCGCGCGAGACCGCGCACGGCGGCGAGTCCGTCGACGTCATGAAGGCCGTCATGGAGGCGGAGGAGGACGACGCGCGCTCCTCCGCGAAGGCGGAGGCCGACGCTGACGCCGACGCCGAGGAGGGCGAGGCGGAGGACGAGGCCGAGGCCGAGGCGCGGCCCGAGCCGGAGGAGGCGCCGCGCGCGCCGCCGCGAAGGCCGGCGCAGCGGAAGATCACGGACGC
>DASRYU010000111.1:0-3533 GCA_035687045.1 Thermoplasmatota archaeon
CTCCAATGAAGACATCTCGAGCGTAGACTCCAGCCGCATCCCGAAACATGACCTCCTCGTGGGCGGCTTCCCCTGTCAGGATTACAGCGTCGCCACGACCAAGGCTGCCGGCATACATGGGAAGAAGGGCGTGCTCTGGTGGGACATCGACCGGATCGTGAAGGATAAGAAACCGAACTACGTCCTGTTGGAGAACGTTGACCGCCTGCTCCGGTCGCCAACGACGCAACGTGGCCGCGACTTCGGCATCGTCCTGAAGTGCCTGCACGACGCTGGGTACGCGATCGAGTGGCGGACGATCAACGCAGCGGACTATGGTTTCCCGCAGAAGCGACGTCGCGTGTTCATCTTCGCCGCCCGCCGCGGGACCCCATGGGGACGGTTCATGGTGAAGCATGGCGCGTCACCGGAGTATCTTCAGCGGACCAGTTTCTTCGCACGAAGCTTCCCAGTGCGTCAAGAGCCGGTCATCGACACTAGCGACAGAGAACCCGACCAGGTCTTGCCGGATGATCTACAGCAGGTGAGCGACTCGTTCGAATTCCACTTCTTGGGCTCAGGCTTGAGCGCCAAGGCTCAGATCTGGACCTACAAGCCGCACCCTCAAGGCGCCGCCGTAGTTACACTGGGTAGCGTTCTCGACGAGCGCGTTCCAGAGGACTATTTCATTCCGCAGCGGGATTTGCCCAGATGGCGCTACCTCAAGGGTGCCAAAGCCGAAGACCGGGTCGCCGACAACGGCCACCGCTACCGGTACAGCGAGGGCGCGATTCCGTTCCCCGACCGGCTCGACCAGCCGTCGCGCACGATCCTCACGCACGAAGGTGCCCGCTCCCCTAGCCGATTCAATCACATCATCCTCGACCCGCATACGGAGCGATTCCGTCGGCTGACTCCCGAAGAGACGGAGAAACTGAACGGCTTCCCCGCTGGATGGACGAAGGGAATGCCGGAGCGGAAGCGCTACTTCTGCATGGGAAACGCTCTCGTCGTGGGCCTCGTGCGCCGCATGGGCGAAACGCTCGCCTCCACGCTCGCCGACCCTGCCTTGGGTGTCGCGAAGCCTGCGTCCTTCGCGTGGCAACGGGGCGCCGAACTCCAACACTAGGCGTCGCGCCGAACGATCCAAGATCTCGCGCGTGCATCGCCACACGATGCCGGTGGTTTGCGCGCAGTGTGGTGGAAGGCCTGTGAGTTTCGAAGCTGATGGCGCCCACCACGCGTGCACCGCCTGCGCGCGCATCGATGGGCCGCTGCGCGTGACCACCTAAAGCCTCAAGCGGTCAGCGGCGTGAGGAGCACCACCCGCCCGCCGCTCGCAGCCCGCCAAGATCGACCCGCGTTCCTCAACAGCTCGCGGGGAGACGATGAGGCGCGGACGCTGACGGGCGGGTCACTCTCCTGGAGCGCGAACGCTCATCCCTGTGGTCGCGTCTGCGCGATGGCCCGCGTCGTCGCACCCCCCTCCGCCGAGATGGCGTCAAGCTGCCGATGAGACGGAACGCAGACGAGCGGGCTCACTCTCTTCTTGCCGCCGACGTCGCGGCCACGACGGCTATCTGGGCTGCCGCGCGCATCGGCGGGCATGGCCGACGACCCGATGACGAAGCCGCGCGACACGAGCCTCCGGCCGGAGCACATTCCGGCGACGACGCACCCCACGGCCGCGAAGAACTTCGAGGGGCCGGGGAAGGGGACGCTCAAGGAGCCGGGGAAGGACCGGCCCGCGGTCGCGGTGCGGCAGGACGCGAGTCTGGGCGACACGAGCACGCGCGACGAGACGAGGCACTAGGCATGTCCGCGGACAAGAAGAGCAAGGACACCGTGCTGCAGAACACGTCCGAAGGCTACGTCGAGACGAGCGTGGACGACATCCCGCTCAGCGACGCGGCGGGCGAGGGGCGCGTGAAATCCAAGGCGGGCGAGGACGCAGAGAACTAGGCGGGCGAGAGCGAGACGGTCCTCGCGCACCGCGAGCTCCACAAGCCGCTGGGCATCGGCGGCTTCGGCCTCCTCATCGTGGCGCGCGCCGCGCAGCGCCTCGGGGCGCGCGTCGAGCTTGGCGCGAGCGCCCTGGGAGGGGCCTCCATCCGCGCCGTGCTCCCGGCGGCCTGAGGAACCCTCACCCCGGCCGGCCGGTCCGTCCCGCAAACAAAGTGCTCTCCTCATCCCTCGGCACGCCCCCTGCAGGGTCATGGCTTCCCGCGTGGCCCACGACAACGATGCCCCCGTCGACGCCGGCGGCGGGCTCGAGCTCGTCGCCCTCCTCCTGCTCGCGCTCGTCCTCGGCGCGTTCCTGTGGTTCGCGAGCCGCATCCCGTAGGCGCCTTTAGAAGGACGTGACGGCATGGCACGCGCATGGGAGAGCGGGCCGCGATGAGCGAGCTCAGCGAGATCGTCGGCGCCATCCGCCAGGTCGAGGTCACGATCGAGCGGCGCGCGGCGCGCGCGGAGGGCACGTTCCTCACGCTCTGGGGCCTCGGCGTCGCCGCCATCTTCCTCTTCTACCGCGAGGCGCACGCGAACCCGGCGCTCTACCGCGGCGCATTGGGGCCGCTCGTCGACTGGATGTGGCTCGCGCCCTTCGCGGTCTGCTACGCCGCGACGCTTGTTCTGGGCGCGCGCCTCGCGCCCATCGCGCCGCGCGGGCGCCGCGTCTGGCAGGACCCGTACGCGATGGTGGGCATCATGGCGACGGCGACGCTTGTGCTCGGCGGCCGCGCGCTCGGACACCACGAGTGGTCCACGGCCGGCATCGTGCTTCTTGGAGGCGCGATGCTCCCGTTCCGCCTGCGCGCGTGGGGCGCGCTCCCGTTCCGCTTCGGCCTCGCGCTCGCGGCGGCCTCCGCGGGCGCGGCCGTGCTCATCGTGCTCGCCGGAGCGACGCACCTCACGCACCTGCTCGCGGCGCTCTTCTGGGGCCTCGCGTGGCCGGCGGCGGGTGCGCTTGTCTACCGACGCGGAGGGTGAGGCGTGGAGCGGGTGCCGGGCGAGTTCGACCCGGTGCTCCACAACGCCGTCCGCCTCAAGCTCGTCCTTCTCATCGCCTCCACGACCACCGCGTCGTTCAACGAGCTCGCGCGCGACGGCATGCTGACGCGGGGCAACCTCGCGTCGCACCTCAAGGCGCTCGAGACCGCGGGCTACATCGAGGCGCCGCACATGCTCATCGACCTCAAGCCGCGCCGCCGCTACCGGCTCACGGAGAAGGGGCGCGACGCGCTCGTCGCGTACCGGGAGAGCCTCGAGAGCGCCATCGCGCGCATCGAGAGCGTCGCGCGGGGGCCGCTCGCGCCTGCGGCCGCGGAGGATCCGGCTCGCGCTGGAAGGTAGGAGAGGTTCAGAAGAGAGCGGCTCCGGGCCGGCCCTTTTGGAGGGGCGGCCGGTGCAGAAGCGGGCCCGCCGAGATTCGAACTCGGGTCAAAAGCTCCGCAAGCTTTCAGGATATCCAAGCTACCCCACGGGCCCAGGCGAATGAGGCGTTCAGCACGTGGATAGCGCGCCGCGGGAGCGCGCCTGTGCCGAGGCCGGGC
>DASRYU010000112.1:0-47539 GCA_035687045.1 Thermoplasmatota archaeon
GAGGACGAGGGGCCGGGACGAGGACGAGGACGAGGACGAGGACGAGGCGCGGGGAGGAAAAGGGGGCGGCCTCGGCGTCGGCGTCGGCCTCGGCCTAAGACTGCGAAGCCGCGGCTTCGCCCTCGACGCACGTCTTGCCGAGGAAGGCGTGGCCGACGACGTTCTCGCTCTGGCGGAGCTCCCAGGTGAGGAGCGAGACGTCGGGGCAGTCCTGCGCGGAGAACGTCTGCTCGTCGGTGCCCTTGGACGTGCTGCCGGTGGCGCCGCGCCAGGTGAACTCCATGCGGGCGCTGTAGGTGCTGCGCATCTCGAGCGACCACCACTTCTCGAGGCTGTGGCCGCCCTGGATGGTCTCCTCGATGCGGCCAAGCTCGCTGCCGCCGGCGCCGAGGACGCGGACGGTGACGTCGAAGGGGTCCTGTCCGGTGTTCCGGACAAGGATGGCGAAGCCGATGCCGCCGTCGTACTCGCTCTTGTCGACGACCTCGGTGTTCTCCTCGTTCCCGCCTCCGCCGAAGGTGCATCCGGCGAGGAAGAGGGCGGAGACGAGCAGGAAGGCGTGGCGCGGCGTGGCCATCGGCGGGCGCGTCGCCGTGCGGTCGTTTGGCCTTGTCGGCATGATCGGGGGCGTGACCCATTCCCCCTGTTCAAGCCGGCAGGCGGACGCGGTCGCCGCGGCAGGCGACGCGCAGCGTCACGGTGTACGTGTGGGAGAGCACGCCGTTCTCGTAGTGCTCCTCGATGGCCGTCAGCTCGTCCGCCGGGACGCGGTAGTAGGAGACGAGCGACGTGAGGCCGCCGCGCAGCACGAGCGGGGGCTCCTGCGCGACAAGCTCCGCCTGGGGGGAGGTGGGCGTCGTGCGGAAGGAGCGGCGGCGGCCGACGAGGTCCTTCACCTGCACGATGACCTCGCCCTTGGGGAGGCAGCGTTCGGCGCGCGCGAGGAGGTTCACGCGCCCGCGGTCGTTCGTGATGAGGAGCGTGGCGTGGGTCACGAGGCTGTCGACGTGCTGTCCCACAAAAACCCCGTCCGCACTACCGCGGGGGGTTGCAGCGCCGCTGGTTCAGGCGGTCGTCGAAAGGTCCGGAACGCTTCGTGGACCGCTCTCGCACAAGGGCAATCCTATTCATGCGTTCCCCGGATGCGCGCGCGTTGACGACGCGCATCGCTGTCGTGGGCGCGAGCGCCGCAGGGCTTGCCGCCGCGCTCGCCGCCGCGCGCGCGGGCGCGCGCGTGACGTTGTACGAGTCGCGCGCGCAGGTGGGCGTGCCCGCGGCGCCGGCCATCGTCGGCTTCGACTTCCTGTGGCCGCAGGAGCTGCCGCGGCCGCGCGAGAGCGTGCGGCGGCGCCTCCAGGGCGTCCGGCTGCGCGGCGCGTCGGGGCGCGGCCCCCTGGTGGACGCGCCGCTCTCGCTCTTCGACCGCGCGCGCCTCGATGCGCACCTCGCGGCGGAGGCGGAGAAGGCGGGCGCGCGCATCGAGACGGGCGCCGCGGCGGACGCGTGGGAGCGCGCGGAGGCTGATATCACGATCTTCGCGGACGGCGCCCGCTCGGAGGCGTCGCGCTTCCTCCGGCCGACGCGCGACCCGGAGAGCCTCGCGTGGGGCGCGGTGCTCGAGCTGGAGGCGCGCGCGGACGAGGAGCGCCTCCTCCTGACCCTCGGCTCGCACGCGCCGGGAGGCCGCTCGCAGCTCAACCCGCTCGGCGGCGGGCGCTGGTCGCACTGGACGTTCTTCCGCGGCGACCCGGAGCGCGCGGAGGCGACGGCGCGGCGCGCGCTCGCGCTCGACGCGCGGCTGCAGGGGTGGAAGGACGTGGAGGCGCGCTTCGTGGGCGTCGCGCCCGACCCGGTGTACACGCTGCCGCGCCAGCTCGTCGGCCCTCGCGTCATGGTGGCCGGGGGCGCCGCCGGGCAGGGCGGGCTCGAGGTCGGCCTCGCGTCAGGCTGGATGGCGGGCGACGTCGCCGCGCGAGGGGGCGACCTGCGCGAGTACGAGCGGCGCTGGAAGGCGCGCTACGAACGCGGCTACCGCCGGCTCCGGCGCGCGAGCGACGCCCTCGGCCGGCTCACCGACGCGGAGATCGCGCGCCTGATGGAGGCGTGGGACGAGGTGCGCCTCACGCCCGACGCGCGGCCGCGGACGCTCCTCGCGCATCCTCGCGGAGCGCTCGCGCTCGCGCACGCGGCGTTCCTCGCGCAGGCGCGCGCCTAGCGCTGCTGCACGGCGACGACGGGCGGGTGGTGCCGGCTGTCGGCGAAGGAGGTGACGACGCGGCCGTCGGGCAGCATCGCGAGCGTCACGAAGTCGAGCCGCATGGTGCCGGCGATGTTGGAGCCGAGCGCGGCGTCGCCGAGGCCGACCTGCAGCCGCTCGACGCGCGGCGCGACGGAGGAGACGCCGTCGATCGTCAGGACCTCGATGCGGTCCGTCCCGCTTCCCTTGTAGCGCACGACCATGGCGGCGCGGTCGAGCGCGCCGTTGACGACGAGGTCCGCGTCGTCCTCCTCGCGCAGGTCGCCGGGGACCGAGTGCTGGAGGACCATGCGCCACGTGCGGCCGCCGTCCTCGGAGAGGCGGTACCGCAGCGTGTCGCCGGGGAGGTCGATGGAGAGGAGGTGGAGCCGGCCGAGCGAGTCGAAGCGCGCGACGCTGGGCAGCGCCCACACGTTGCCGGAGGGGCGCATGCACTCCCAGAGGAGGTCGCCGCCGAGCCGGGCCCACGGGCACCCCGTCGTCGCGAGCATGCCGCCGCCCGGGAGGGGCGTGAGGCGCCCGTGCCCGGCGGGCTGGACCCAGTCGGCCCACGCGAGCGCGGGCTGGTCGAGCGGCGCGAAGGCGCCCAGCGCGAGGCGGTGGCGCGGCGAGGGGAGGTACGTGAGGCCGTCGAGGCTCACGAGCGTGTTCTCCGTCGGCGGGCCGACGTTGTAGCCGCTCTGCAGCAGGACCGCGTACGGGTGCTCGACGCCCGCGACGACGAACGGGCCGGGCGCGATGGCGAGCCACGGGCGGTCGTAGAACGGGCGGTGGAGCGCGACCGGCGCCGTCTCCCAGAGCGTCTCGCCCGCGCGCAGGCGCAGCGCCGTCAGGCGGTCCCCGCTGTAGGCGTCCCACACGATGCCGACGATGTCGCCGTTGGGCGCGTACGCGATGCTGCCTTCGCCGTTGAGCTGCGGGCCGGGGACGACCTCCTGCCAGCTCACACCTTCGTCGGAGGAGACGAGGACGGAGTCGCCGCCGAGGTCGAAGATGCGCCCGTCGGGCGTCGTCATCACGAAGTTCTCGCAGCAGTTGCCCGTATGGTTCACGACGCGCCACGCCTGCGTGCGCACGAGGTTCCCCTCGAGGTCGCGCACGGGGTACGACAGGAGCTCGCTTGGCCGCGTCGCGGGCGCGGGGAAGACGCCCAGCGTGAGCGGCAGGCTCTCGACGACGGGAAGCACGAGGGCGCTGGTGGCGAGCGCGAGGACGAGGAGGAGCGCGCGGCGGCGGGCCACGCGCGCGCACGTGCGAAAGAAGGCATGGCCCTTTGCCTGAGGGCCTAGCCGCTTAGGCGGGACGCGCGCCCAGCCCCGGCGCGTCGGGCGTCTCGTACCAGCCTTCGCGGGGCATCGGACCCACGAAGGGCATGTCGCGCAGGAGGAGGTGCCCGTCGAGGTCGGCGTGGTCGAGCGCGCCCAGGAGCTGCACGCCCGCGGCGATGCCCACCGCCGTCTCGACGTTGCACCCCAGCTGCACCTGGTAGCCCTTCGCGCGCGCCTCGCGCAGCGCCGCGACCGCCGGCCGGATGCCGCCCGTCTTCTGGAGCTTGAGGTTCACGCCGCCCACGAAGCCGAGCGCGTGGAGGCGGCGCACGTCCTCCACGTCCTTCACGCTCTCGTCCGCGTAGAGCGTGAGCGGGCTCTCCTTCGACAGCGCCGCGAGCTCCGCGTCGTCGGCCGGGAGGAACGGCTGCTCGACGAACTCGACCCCCATCGCCGCGAGCTCGCGCGTCATGCGCCGCGCGTAGGCGGGGGACCAGCCGGTGTTCGCGTCCGCCCGCAGCCGCGCGTCGGGCACGGCCGCGCGCACCGCCGCGACGCGCTCCGCGTCGGCCTCGCCCTTCCCGAGCTTCAGCTTGAGCACGCGGAACCCGGCGGCGCGATAGCCGCGCGCCTCCTCCGCCATCACCTCGGGCTCGTCGACGGAGACGGTCATGCACGTCTCGAGACGCGCGGCGGGGAGGCCGTAGAGCGCGCGCACGGGCACCTCGCGCGCCTTCGCGGCGAGGTCGTGGAGCGCGAGGTCGAGCGCGGCGCGCGCCGACGGCTCGTCGCGGTGCTCCGCGTGCACGCGGTCGAGGTACGCGTCCCAGCGCGCGAGCGGCACGTCCGCGAGCTCTTTCGCGGCGCGGTCGAGGAAGCGCGAGACGCTCTCCACCGTCTCGCCGGTCACGCGCTTGGTCGGCGAGGACTCGCCGTAGCCGACAAGCTCGCCGTGGCGCGCCTCCGCGATGACCATGCGGAAGGCGTCGTTCGCGGACTGGCTGATCTTGAACGTGCGCTTCGTGCGGCACTCGACGACGCGATGCGTCAGCTCCACTCGTTGTTGCCTCCGGAGGGTTCGGAGACGCTCACCGCGGAGGACGCGGAGCGAACGCGGAGGTGGCGCGGAGCGAAAGGAGGGGCGCGCCGCAGGATCTCGGGAGGTGCGCGAGCCAGCGCGACGGCGCGCGTCTTCGCCGCTCCGCGCGACCTCCGCGCTCTCCGTCTCTCCGCGGTGAGCGCCGTCGCGGGCATCAGGCGCCACCCGTCGCGCGCCGGGCGGGCTTCACGCCGCGGCGGAAGCCGTTGGCGTCCCACAGGCCGCGCTCGCGCGCCATCGCGAGGACGCCGTCGAGGATGCGGCCCGCCTCGCCGCGGAACACGTCGCCCGCCGGCACGCCGAGGTCCTTCTCGATGCGCGCGCGCGTCTCCTCGTACTCCGCCTGCGGCACGCCCGGCGTCATGAGGGCGACGGCGCCAACGCGGCCGCCGGAGGTCGCCTTGAGGTGCAGCTCGTTGAGGTCGCGCTCGAACGCGAGCGACGGCTTGCGGAACGCGACCGGTCCCGGCGGCATGCGCAGCTCCTGGCGGCGCGGCTCGTCCGCGAGCACGACCACGTCGGGGAACGAGCCGTGCAGCAGGCTCGCGGTGACGCCGGAGTAGGCGGGGTGCGAGAGCGTCCCCTGCCCTTCGACGAAGATGATATCAGGCTCCTTCTGCGCGGCCTTGAGAACGAGCTCCTCGGTGGCGCCCGCGACGAAATCGGACACGAGCGCGTCGAGCGGCGCGCCGGCGTCGCAGCCGATCATGATGCCCGTCTGCCCCGTCGCGACGAACGCGGCCTTGAGCCCGCGCCGGCGCGCCTCCATCGTGAGCTCGACGGCGCTCGTCATCTTTCCCGAGTTGCAGTCGGTGCCGCCGAAGGTGACGACGAGGGAATCGACGAAGAGCCCCTCGCCGTTCGTGATGCGCTGCGGCGGGTGCTCGTGGCGCACGTCGCGGATGAGGTGGCCGTGCCGCGGGAAGTCGGGCTTGAGCGCGGTGTGCAGGCCGCTCACGACGCGGATGCCGGCGTCGAGCGCCGTGTCGAGGTCCGCGCGCCAGTCCGCGGGAAGCGCGCCGCCGACGGGCGCGATGCCGATGACGAGCGCGTCGGGCGGCGGGCGCATCGCGATGGCCTCGGCGGCGCTCGCGACGATCGGGATGCCCTTCGCGACCGGGATGAAGTCGCCCGCGTCGCGCCCGGCCTTGCTGCGGTCGATGACGCAGGCGATCTCGTCGCCGCTCCACCCGTTGCGCGCGTAGACGATGGCGCCCATGGCCGTCTTCGACGTCTGCGGTCCGAACTTGTCGTGCGCGAGCAGCGCGAGACGCATGCGGGGCGCATCCATGCCTTCCGGCATGAATGCGCAGGCCGAGGCCGAGGCGCGGGGCCGAGGCCGAGGAGGGACGAGGACGAGGAGGAGGACAAGGACGAGGACGAGGACGAGGCAGGACGAGGAACAGGAGCGAGGACGAGGGGGCGAAGCGGCCGGCGCCGAGGTCCACTCGGCACCCGGCACTCGGAACTCGGAACCCGGCACCCGGCACTCACGACACGGCTTCGAGGAGAGCGACGCCCTGGGCGAGGCCGTAGCCGTAGCGCGCGTCGTGCGCGGTCGCGGGCTGGCCGGAGAGCGGGCCGATCTTCTTCGAGGTGACCATGAGCTTCTCCTTGAGGGCGAACACCGTCGCCTGGTCGCGGTTGGTGAGCGAGGGCTTCTCCTCGAGGACGAGCGCGAGGAGGCCGCCCACCATCGGCGCGGCCTGCGAGGTGCCGCTCGCGGCGGCGTACGTGCCGCCCATCCATGCGGAGACGATCTCGACGCCCGGCGCGACGACCTCCGGCTTCTTGTGCGGGTCCCGCGAGTTCTGCACGGGGGACGGGATGCCCGGCAGGACCTGGCCGCTCCCCTCCTTTCCGCTGCCGCGGCACGAGAAGGAGCCAATGACCTCGTGGCGGTCGACGGCGCCGACCGCGATGACGCCCTCGACGCTCGCGGGGCTCGAGACGGTGCACGACTCCGTGCCCTGCGCGTTGCCCGCCGCGGCGACGACGTAGACGCCCTTCTGGATGGCGTTCTGCACCGCGCCCTCGGTGTTCGTGCCGAAGATGGCGCGCGACTCGCCGCCCAGCGAGAGGACGATGATGTCGGCGCCCGCGTTCACGGCGGTCGTGACGCCGCGCGCGACGCGCGACTCGTCGCCGCGACCGTCCGCGTCGATGGCCTTGATGACGATGAGCGACGCGCCGGGCGCGACGCCCTTGAGCTTGAAGCCGCTGAGCATCGTGTTCCACGTGCCCTGCGCGGCGATGATGCCGGCGACGTGCGTGCCGTGGCCGTTGTCGTCGTAGGCGGTCGTGCGCCCGTTGACGAGGTCGGCCCACTGCACCTCGACGCCCTTGAACTCGTCGTGCGAGAGGTCGATGCCGGTGTCGATGATGGCGATCTTCACGCCCTTGCCGGTGAGCCCGCGCTCGTGGAGCGTGCTCGCCTGGATGAGGTCGAGCGCCCACACCTCGCCGTAGCCGTCGGAGCCGGCGCGGACGACGTCCGTGCAACCCGCCAGCGGGATGGTCGCCGCGAGCGCGACGAGGATCACGAGGGGCTTCCGGTCCCGCATCTTGGCCGCCGATGCGGGAGGTTGGCTCAAGAAGGTTGCGGAGACGCCGTTGCAGCGTTCGCCTGCGGCGAACGCTGAGGCCGAGGCCGACGCCGACGCCGAGGGACGAGGACGAGGACGAGGACGAGGCAGGACGAGGCCGCGGGGCGAGCGCGAGGGCGAGGGCAGGGGCAAGGGCTGGCTCCGCGCTTCCTCCGCGCGCTCCGCGTCCTCCGCGGTGAGCGGGAGCCGGACCGGACCCGGAACCCGGAACCCGGCACTCGGAACGCGGCACTCGTCCCCTAGTTCGCGCTCGGGAAGTGGCGCACGACGCGGCCTTCGCGCTCCTTGCGCACGAGGCCCGTCTCGACGAGGCGCGCGAGGTGCCAGTGGAGCGCCTGCGGGCTCATGCTCGTGGCCGCCGCGAGCTCACTCTGGGTGACGCCGGGGCGCGCGCGCAGGACCTCGACGACGTTCTGCGTGACGCGGTTCTGCAGCACCGCCACAGCGTCCTTCGAGGCGGCGAGGTTCGCGCCGTTCTCGAAGTAGCGGCGGTAGCGCCCCTTGCGGATGGAGGTGACCATGCGCGTCTGCTCGAGGACGTCGAGGTGGTAGATGGTCGTGCCCCACGAGACGTCGGCGACGCGCGCGAGGTCGCTCGCGGAGAGGCCCGGGTTCGCGCGGATGGCCTGGAAGATGCGCTCGCGCACGCCGTTGTCGAACACCTCGGCGCGGCTGATCTTCGCGTAGAGGCCGACGAGGGGCAGGACGACGCCCTTCGCGGCGAGCGACTTGAGCGAGCCCCAGAAGTAGGCCAGGAGGCCCGCGAGGGTGAAGGCGGCCGCGGCCACGGCGACGGGAGCGCCCGCGGCGTCCACGGTCGCGGTGCGCGTGGAGGAGGCGCTGACCTCGCTGGAGCCGCGGGGGGACGCGACGCGGTGGGAGCCGGCGGCGAGGTCGACGGAGGCGTCGACGCCGAGGCCCGCCTTCGTGACGCCGAGGTCGCGGTCGACGCTGAAGCCGGGGAGCGCGGCGTCGGAGACGAGCGGGGGCTGGAGGTGGACGGACACGGGGTCGAGCGGGACGAGCGGCGCGTCGACGTCGACCGTCGCGGTGAGCTCCACGCCCCCCTTGCGCGAGGCGGAGGCCGCAGGCGGCGCGGCGTTCTCCTCGCGCGCGTCGGCGAGCGCCTGATAGCCGAGGCCCACGCCCGTGCCGGCGATGAGAAGGATGGCGCCGGCCGCGCAGAGAAGCGCGCCGGACCCGTAGCGACGAAGAGCTTGCCTCATGCTCCACTCCCGAGGCAGGAGCGCGTTCGGCCGCTTATGAAGAGTCTCGCGACCTCGTTTTATCGACACGCGCGGCGGGCGGCTTCATGAGGGGGGCCGCCTTCGCGGCCACCCATGCGCGCGCTCGCGACGACCGGCTTCGTCCTTCTCGCGCTCATGCAGCTCATCTTTCTCGCGACGGGCTCCGACCGCCCGTTCCCCTACAGCGAGGTGCAGGTCCTTTCGCTCATGGGCACGCTCGCGCTCGTCTGGGGCGCCTGGTCCGGCACGTCCCTCGCGCTCGCCGTCGGGTTCGGCGTGAACCTCGTGACGCGCGTCCTTCAGCCGGTGCTCGGCGTGACCCGCCTTCCCGCGTGGGCGACCGCGCTCCTCGTCGTCGGCTGGGCGTGGGCGTTCCTCGCCACGCTGCGCGGGCGCGACCCCCGCGGCGGCGTGTGGGTGCTCGCCGCGGCGCACTTCCTCGCGGCGCTCGTGAGCTTCGGGAGGCTCACGGCCGCCATCGCGCTGTGCCTGGGCGCCATCGGGCTCTTCCTCGCGGCCCCGAACCTCATGGCGAGGCCGTCCCCGGCGCCTGCCCCTGCGCCGCCGCCGTGAGCCCTCAGCGCTTCGCGAGGTACGCGAGCAGGTCGTAGCGGCTGAGGATGCCCGCGACGCTCCCGCCGCGGCGCACGAGCACGGCCGCGTGGTCCTTGAGGAGCGCGACCGCCGTCTGCACGGGGGCCGTCGACTCGACGAGCGGGAACGCGGGCTGCATGATCTCGCTCACCGGCGCGCTGATGACGTCCGGCTGCCCCATCACGCGCGCCGCCGCGATGCCCTCCTCGATGCTCCCGATGGGCTCCCCGCGCTCGTCGAGCACGGGGAGCTGCGAGACGCCGTGCTGCGCCATGAGGTCGAGCGCGCGGCGCACGGTGTCGGCGCGCGTGACGGACAAGAGCGCCGAAGGCTGCGGCTTGGACTCGAGGAAGCGGCCGACGGATTCGGCCGCCTCGAGGTAACCGTTCTCCTCCATCCACTCGTCGCTGTAGAACTTGTTGACGTAGCGCGAGCCGTTGTCGGGGATGATGACGACGCAGACGGCCTCGGGCCCGAGCCGCTTCTCCTGCACGTACTTCAGCATCCCCGCCACCGCCGAGCCCGCCGAGCCGCCGGCGAAGATGCCCTCCTCGCGCGCGAGGCGACGCGCCATGATGAACGACTCGCGGTCGTCCACCTTCACGAACTCGTCGATGTACTGGAACCACGTCGCCTTCGGGATGATGTCCTCGCCGAAGCCCTCGACCTTGTAGCTCTTCGCGAGCTCGGGGTGGTACTCGCCCGTCTCGTGGTAGAGCTTGAGGATGGACCCCTCGGGGTCGATGGCGATGACCTTGACGTCCGGGTTCTTCTCCTTGAGGTACTTCGCCGTGCCGCTGATCGTGCCGCCCGTGCCGGTCGCGACGAAATAGTGCGTGATCTTGCCGTCCGTGTCGCGCCAGATCTCGGGCCCCGTCGTGCGGTAGTGCACCTCGGGGTTCGCCTGGTTGTCGTACTGGTTGGGGTAGACGGAGTTCGGGGTCTCCGCGTGGATCTTCTTCGCGATGGAGTAGTACGAGCGCGGGTCGTCGGGCGCGACGGCCGTGGGACAGACGACGACGCGCGCGCCGAAGGCCTTCAGCACGAGCTGCTTCTCGCGGCTCTGCTTGTCGTTCATCGTGAACACCGTGCGGTACCCCTTGAGGTTCGCCGCGAGCGCGAGCCCCACGCCCGTGTTGCCCGAGGTGCCCTCGATGACCGTGCCGCCGGGCTTGAGCTGCCCCGCCTTCTCCGCCGCCTCGATGAGCGCGGGCCCGATGCGGTCCTTCACGCTCCCGCCCGGGTTGAGGTACTCGAGCTTCGCGAGCATCAGTGGCTGGAGGCCCGCGTTCACGCGGTGGAGCTTGACGAGCGGCGTGTTGCCGATGAGGCTCAGCACGTTCTCGTGGTAGCGCATGGGCACGCGCGCGCCACCGCCCGACCCGCGCTTGGGGTTGTCGGTCGCCCGAGGGTTCAAGGTGCGTCCGCGCTTCCGCGGCTCGATGGCCGAAGGCGCCCCGAGCCGCCGCTGGTGGCAGTCGCAGCCGATGGACGAGGCGGGCTCCCGCACGATGTTCGTGGGGCTCATCATCGCCTTCGCCCTCTACGGCCTGAGCTTCGTCGTCACGGCCGTCTACCGCGAGCGCGCGTGGGTCAACTGGGTGAGCATCGGGCTCATCCTCGCGAGCGTCGTGTTCCTCGCCGGCTGGTTCCTCGCCGTCCGCGGCGGGTTCCGCCTCGCGAAGACGAAGTCGCGCGCCGAGCGCCGCGCCGCGATGCACGCGAAGGAAGAGCGCGAGAAGCGCATGCGCCTCAACCGCTGAGCGATAGGCGTCCGCTCTCCCGAGAAACCTTATCCTCTGCCGGACGGGTCCGCGGGCGGGAGGCTCCCCCGCTTGCAGCCACGCCGCACGATCGCTTCCGTCCTCTTCGCCCTCATCCTCGCCACGCCCGCGATGGCGCTCCCGCTCCCCGCGCGCGACGCGCTCGAGGCGCACGAGGTGGGCGGCGAGACCGTCACCATCAAGCGCGACGCGTGGGGCGTCCCCCACGTCTACGCGGACTCCGCGTACGGCGTCTTCTGGGGCAACGGCTACGCGCAGGCGCAGGACCGCCTCTTCCAGATGGACGTCCTTCGCCACGTCGGCAAGGGCGAGAGCGCGCGCTACCTCGGGCCCTCGCAGCTCGAGATGGACCTCGTGACGCGGCGCGAGCTCTACACGGACGAGGAGCGCCAGGCCCGGTGGGACGCGCTGCCCGCGGAGCAGCAGGCGATGTTCCAGGGCTTCGCCGACGGCGTGAACGCGTGGATCCAGAAGGTCGCGCTCGACCCGACGCTCCTGTCGGCCGAGTTCTACGCCATCGGCCACTTCCCCGAGCCGTGGGTCGCGACGGACACCATCGCCATCGCCGAGTTCCTCCTCGACATCTTCGGCGCGGGCTCGGGCGGCAACGAGCTCCGCAACGCGCAGGTCTATCTCCACCTCGTCGAGACGCTCGGCGTGGAGGAGGCGCGCAAGGCGTTCGACGACTTCTTCTGGCTGCAGGACCCGACGACGTACACGACGATCGACCCGGCGGAGTACACGTACGCGGCGACCGAGGAGCTCCCCGGCTGGGAGAACATCCCCGAGGAGCAGTGGGCGCTCATCGAGGCCGCGGCGGGCGCCGTGCCCTTCGCGGGACCGATGGACGTCCTCGAGACCGTGCAGCACGCGCTGGGCGGCTTCCACTTCGGCAGCAACGCGGTGGTGCTCGGCCCGCAGTTCGCGCAGAGCAACTCCGCGCTTCTCCTCGGCGGCCCGCAGATGGCCTACCACAACCCGATGGTCCCCTACGAGGTCGCCCTCCACGGCGGCGGCTACGACGCCGTCGGCATGGGCGTGGGCGGCGCGCCGGGCGTCATCATCGGCCGCAACACGCACCTGGCGTGGACCGTGACGTCGGGCTCCTCCGACCAGGTGGACGTCGTCGCGGAGCGCCTGGTGCCGGGCAACCCGCGCCAGTATTACGACGGCGAGACGGTGCGCGACATGGACTGCCGCCTCGAGGTCCACCACGGCCTCCCGACGGCCATCGACCAGAAGCCGCCCGTGCTCGCGACGCAGGAGGTCTGCCGCACCGCGCGCGGGCCCGTCTTCGCCATCAACGAGGAGGCGGGCTACGCGTTCGTCCGCGAGCGCACGCACCGCCTCGACGAGCTGCGCAGCGGCATCCTCTGGCTCACGCTCGCGCAGAACACCGACATGGACAGCTTCGCGGCGCACATGGAGACGTTCTGCTTCGAGTTCAACTTCCACGTCGCGCAGGACAACGGCGACATCGGCTACTACCACTTCGGCTGCAACCCCGACCGCGCGTCGGGCTACGACCCGCGCTTCCCGCGCCTCGCCGGCGCGCACGACTGGGTCGGCATCCGCAGCGGCAGCGAGCTCCCGCACATCAAGAACCCGGAGAAGGGCTACATCGTCAACTGGAACAACAAGCCCGCGCAAGGCTGGTCGTCCGGCGACGCGATGGAGAAGTGGGGCCCCGTGCACCGCGCGGAGCTCTTCGAGAGCGTCGTCGCGGAGTACATCGCGACGCACGGCAAGCTCACCGCGGCGCACCTTGACGAGATCAACGAGCGCATCTCCACCAACTCGCCGTTCCCCACGAACTACGCGCAGGACCTCGCGGCCGCGACGGCCGCCCTCACCGGCACGCCCGGGCAGGCCGCCGCCCTGATGCAGGCGTGGATCGCGAGCGGCGAGCACTGGATCCCGGGCGGCGCCACGTGCGTCGTCGCGCGCGCGCCCAGCCCCTGCTTCGGCACGTACGAGCCCGGGTTCATCATCTACGAGGAGTGGCGCAAGGTCGCGCACGAGCGCGCGTTCCGCGACGAGCTCGGGCCCCACGTCCGCGAGCTGGGCTTCGTCCCCGAGCTCTCGAGCGACCCGCACGCGGCCGACCACGGCCGCGAGGACAACAAGGAGAACGTGCTCTTCCGCGCGCTCCACGGGGGCACGCAGCACGACTGGCTCGATGAGAGCAAGGAGTCCTTCCTGCTGGCCTCCTTCCTCGAGGCCGTCGCGCGGCTCGAGACGCGCTTCGGCAGCAGCGACGCCGAGGCGTGGCGGGAGCCCACGCGCACGATCAAGTTCGTCGCGCTCTCCGGCGGCCCGGCGTGGCGCATCCCGATGGTGAACCGCCCGAGCTTCAACCACTTCTACGACTTCGGCACGGGCGAGGCCGGCAGCGTCATGCCGCCGGGCACGGACCAGTCGTGGGAGCCGCTCGCGTTCCTCGAGTACCAGGCCACGGGCGACGTCGCCGCGGGCGGGCCGCACAAGCGCGACCAGCTCGACCTCTACGCCGCGTTCGCGTGGAAGCCCGCCACGCTCGCGCCCGCCGTCTGGGAGAGCGAGGAGACGCTCACGCTGGGCGCGTCGCTCGTGCCGTGAGCGCGCGCCGCCACGCAGACGCTCACCGCGGGGGCGCGGGGAACGCGGGGACGCGCGGGGAAGGGACGCATCGTGCGCCCTTCCCTCGGTCCTTGCGTCCCGCGAAGCGGCGGCGCGCGCGAGGGAGCCAACGAGCGTCGCGCGAAGAGAAGGTCGCCGCAAGACGCTCTCGCGCGATAGGTCATACGACATCGCGCGCATGCGCGAAGGTGCGACGAGGCATCCTCTTCCTGACCATCGCCACCCTCCTCTTCGCGAGCCACGCCCCCGCGAGCGGCGCCTCCGCCTCGGAGCCGTCGCACGTGGCGAGCATCGTGGCCATCACGCCGCCGTTCGCCGTGGAATGGCTCGAGGCGGCCGTCGACTTCGCCTTCGACACGGGCTGCGAAGGCACGTGCTACGGCTCGCGCCCGTACAAGCTCCTCGTGAACGGTGCGCCGTTCCCCGAGGGGGAGCACCCGGAGTGGGCGCTCGCGGGCGTGCGCGCGGCAGGCTTCGCGTGGTACGAGCGCGGCGGCATCCAGACCGGCACGGCGTGGCTCTCCCAGCACCACTTCGGCGCGGCGACGCTGCACGTGCAGATCGCCCTGCGCGGCAGCGCCTCCACCTGGGTGGTGGGACCCTCCTCGACGATCGAGATCCTCCCGCGCGGCTCGTCGGACGGCGACTGGACAAGCGACGCGCTGGAAGCGCGCCTCTGCGGCGACGCCACGTGGGCGGCGCTCGTCGCCTCCGTTCCCGACGCGCGCTGCGAGGGGGAGGACCTCATCGCGGCAGGCCACATGACGCTCGCCATGCCCGGCGTCGTCGCGCGCGACCACGACTCCGACGGCGACGGGTGGCCGGACCACGTCTACGTGCGCACGACGCAGGTCTCGCCCACGGACTACTATCCGGTCCGCGCCGGGCCCTCCGAGTGGCACGACTTCGACGTGCGCGAGGGCGAGCGCGCGGGCGCCCCGCTCCTGGGCGCCGCGACCCCGAGCGACGTGCTCTGCATGCCGCTCGCGCTCGTGACGAGCGCCGGCTACGGCGTCGACGCCGACGAGGACGGCATCCCCGCGCGCGCCGCCATCTCGACGGGCGACGCCTGCCACGACCGCACGGCGCCCGCGCTCGCGGGCTACACGACCCGCGTCGGGCTGCGCATGCAGGCGCTCAACGTCGACGAGGACGACGCCTGGCACGACGGCGAGCTGCGCCTCCCGTACAAGCTCCTCGACCTGCCCTTCTACGCCGCCTTCGACGCCGACGAGGACGCCGACGGCGTGCCCGCAGGCGTCGACATCCTGAGCGCGCACGTCGTTCTCGCCAGCCCCGAGGGGTGGGTGCACGTCTCGACCTACTACACGTCGCGCTTCTGGGACGTCGACTCGTTCGACGAGGTCCCCGTGCCGTATGCGCGCCTCGACGCGGACCAGGACGACGTGCCCGACGCGGCGGAGCCCTTCATCTGCGCGCTCCTCGAGGACCGGACCACGCGCGCGGACGGCGCCTGCAGCCTCGACCGGCGCGACTTCGTCCCGCCCCCGACGTACGTGAGCCGCTTCCGCGCGCCCAGCGTCCATCAGGACAGCGACGGCGACAACGTCTCCGACGCCGCGGAGGCGCTCGCCTGCACCGCGAAGCACAGGCTCCTCTTCGGGAGCTTCGCCTGCGCGAGCCGCGACGACCTGCCCGTGCCGCAGCCCGGGTAGGCGCTCAGCGCGCGCTCCAGAAGAGGCCGCCCGCGCGCTCCGCGTGCACCACCGAGCCCGCGCGCTCGAGCGCGAAGAGCTCCAGCGCCATCCGGTCCTCGAGCGCGTCGTACACCTCGGCCACCTCCGCCGTCGCGAGCGGCCCGCGGCGCCGGAGGAGGTCGAGCACGTCCGGCGCGGGGCCGTCCACGAGCCGGCTGCCGTTCGCGCGCGCGAGCGCCTCCTCGTACGCCTCCGTCGGCTGGAAGCCGCCCACCGCGACCTCCGCGCCGCGCGGCCCGCGGAAGGTGACGGTGGGGAAGCCGGTGACGCCGCGCACGCGCATCTCCGTCTGGTCGGAGTAGAGCTCGCGCGTCGCCTCCTCCGACTCCATCGCCTCCCGGAAGGCGGCGAGCTCGACGCCCACCTCCTGCGCGAGCCTCTCCTGCACCTCCACCTGCTCGATGTCCACCGCCTCCACCTGCGACGCGACGCGGAGCGCGCGGAGGTAGCGCTCGAAGCGCGGCGGGTCCACGAGCGCGACGGCCTTCGCCGCGATGCCCGCGCGCATCGTCGTGCCGGAGTGCACCTTGAGCACGAGGTCGGCATCGAGCGGCATCCCGCTCTGCCGCTTGGCCGCGTGGAACATGCGCACGATGGGCTCCCGCGAGACCTCCTTGGGCACCGGCGTCTCGAGGATGGCGCCGATGCGCACGCGGAAGTCGATGGCCTCCGCGTGGCGCTCGCGCAGGCGCAGGAGCTGCGGCTCGATGGCCCAGCACCACACGCTCCACGGGTCGGTGTAGTGCGTGACCGTGACCTTCGACATCAAGCGGAGCGACAAGCGGGGGGAGCTTCAGGGTTGCCCTGCGGCGCCACTCCTGGGAGGCGAAGCGATGGGCGCCCAGAACGCTCATACCTCCCTCGCCCGCTGCCGCGGGCATGCCCCCGCGCGCGTCGAAGAAGGCCGCGAAACCTGCGTCGAAGAAGGCGAGCGCCGCCGCGCCGCAGGACGCGTTCGAGACGCGCGCCATCCATGCCGGGCAGGAGCCCGACCCGACGACGGGAGCGGTGGTCGTCCCCATCCACCCGACGACGACGTACGCGCAGGAGGGGCTCGGCGGGCACAAGGGGTTCGAGTACAGCCGCACGGGGAACCCGACGCGCAAGGCGCTCGAGACGTGCATCGCGTCGCTCGAAGGCGGCGAGCGCGGCCTCGCGTTCGCGAGCGGCATGGCGACGCTCACGACCATCTCGTTCCTTCTGCAGAACGGCGACCACGTCATCCTCGAGGAGAACGCGTACGGCGGGAGCGTGCGCTACTTCAACAACATCGCGAACAAGATGGGGCTCGAGACGACGTACGTCGACTGCTCGAAGCTCCAGAACGTCGAGGACGCGTTCCGCAAGAACACGAAGATGCTCATCGCGGAGACGCCGACGAACCCGAACCTCAAGCTCAACGACATCGAGAAGATCGCCGACATCACGCACGAGCACGGCGCGCTCCTCACCATCGACAACACGTTCGCCACGCCGTACCTCCAGCAGCCGATCGCGCTTGGCGCCGACATCGTCTACCACAGCGCGACGAAGTACCTCGGCGGGCACAGCGACAGCGTGAGCGGCGTCGCCGTCACGCGCACGAAGGAGCTCGGCGACCGCCTCGCCTACTACCAGAACGCCGCGGGCGCCATCCTCTCCCCCTTCGACAGCTACCTCGTCCTGCGCGGCATCAAGACGCTCGGCGTGCGCATGGACCGCCATGGTGAGAACGCGCTCGCGCTCGCGGAGTTCCTCGCGCAGCACCCGAAGGTCGAGTACGTCAACTACCCGTTCCTCGAGACGCACCCGCAGTACAAGCTCGCGCGCCGCCAGATGAAGAACGGGAGCGGCCTCATCTCGTTCGAGGTCAAGGGTGGCCTCGCCGGCGCGAAGCGCTTCCTCAAGGACACGGGCGTGTGGACGCTCGCGGAGTCGCTGGGCGCCGTCGAGTCGCTCATCTGCCACCCCGTGAGCATGACGCACGGGAGCGTGCCGGTGGAGCAGCGCAAGCGCGCGGGCATCACCGACGGGCTCCTGCGCCTCTCGGTCGGGCTCGAGAACGTGGCCGACCTCCAGCGCGACCTCGAGAAGGCGCTGCGGGCGGTCTGACGCTCCAACGACCGGTCCGAAAGCGGGAAGGCCCCCCACCCGCGTGCGACGGCCATGCGCGCCCCTCTCCTCCTCGCCGCCGCGCTCCTCCTCGCCGGGTGCACCGCCGCCGTCGACGATTCCGCGCTCGCGGGCGCCGGAGGGGTGGCCGCCGTCGCGACGGAGCCCGTGGTCGTCGTCGAGCATACGGCGGGCTCCGTGGAGAGCTTCGAGCTCGACGTCCTCTGCCTGGGCGGCGGAGGGCTGCCTATCCCGCGCGCCGACCGCGCCGGCATCCTCCCCGGCGTCGCGCGCCTCGTCGCCACCCTCCAGATGCAGATGGGGACCGGCCTCCAGCTCGGCTACACGGTCGACAACGGCGAGATCCAGTGGCTTCCTCCCGTCGGGCCGGGGACGACCGTCCTCGAGATCCCGGTCGACCCGAGCCAGACGGAGGAGAACGGCGCCCGCTGGGCCTTCTGGCACCAGGCGAACCTCCCGGCGCCCGCGACGCAGGACTGCTACACGGGGGTCATCCTGCAGGGCTGGAGCGTCCGCATCGAGACCGCGCTCAGCTGATCGGGCTCCACGAGGGGGAGCGGTCGAGGCTTGGCACGAGGAACACGTAGCGTCGGCGCACGTCCGGCGCCAGCCGCAGGGTCGCGTCCTCCACCTCCATGCGCCCCGAGCGCGCGCGGCAGATCGTCTCCATGCCGGCGATCGCGAGCTCCAGGAGGTCGCCGTACGCGTGGCCGCGCGTGAACGCCTCCGCCGGCGGGGGCTCCGCCGACTCCACCGCCTCCCACGCGATCTCCACGTCGCCCCCGGCCATGTCGCGCGTCGAGATCCGCACCGTCGCGCCGGGGGCGAGCCGCGCCGGGAGGCCGCGGAAGATCGTGTAGAGCGCCCGGTCGAGGACCGGCTCCTCCGTGCGCAGCTGCGTCCTGCAGCGAAGGTCCAGCTCCACGCGCACGCCGCGCGCGGCATAGTCGGCCTCGCCGTCGCGCAACGCGCGCCGGATGGCTTCGTCGACCTGGCAGCAGCTCGTCGACATGCGGACTCCGTTCTAGCCGCTGCTCTTTTCCCGTAGGGGCCTCATACCGGAGGTGGCCGCATGCACGATATCGAAGCCGCCGCGAAGCACAGCGTCGAGATGCATGACCATGCCGTCTGCGCGTATGCGACGGAGGAGGAGCTGCTCGCCGCCTTGGCGGCCTTCGTCTCGGAGGGGCTGGCGCGGCGCGAGCTCGTCGTCTTTGTCCACGCCTTCGACACGGAGGAGGCCGGATGGCGCTTCGTCGAGCGGGCAGCGCCGGGTCTCGACGCGGGCGAGCGCGAGAAGGTCGTCGTCGTGAGCCTCTACGAGGCCGCGTTCGAGGGCGGCTCGCGTCGCATCGACCGCGAGCACGTCGGCCGCGTCGTGGAAGGCCTCGTCGCGCGAGCCCAGGCGGACGGCCTCGCCGGCACGCGCATCTTTGTCGACGCCAGCCGCCGCTACTTCGCCGGCTCGCGCACGAGCGAGTGGTTCGAGTTCGAGACGTGGCTGGGGCGCCGCCTGCAGGCGAAGGTCGGCCTCGTCTGCGCCTACCAGCGCTCCGACATCATGCGGCCGGACGTTCTTCCCGAAGTGCTGCGCACGCACGCGTACCGCTTCGACGCGCCGTAGGGCGGCTCACGCGGCGCCCACGAGCCCCACGAGGTGCGGCACCGCGCGCGCGTCGTGAGGCAGCTTCTGAAGAAGGTTCGTCGCGCGGCGCTTGAACGACGCGCTGACCCACAGGCGGCGGCGGAAGGAGCCTTCCTCCTCCTGCAGCACGTACAGGCGCAGGAGCTCGGGGACGTAGCGCTTCACCGTCGTCTCGGAGACGCCGAGCTCGCGCGCGATCTGGCGCGGGAACGCGCCGGGGTGCGAGGAGACGAACTCGAGGATCGAGCGCGCCTCGTCGAGCGCCAGGATCGCGAGGATCTCGCGCTCCCACAGGGTGAAATGCCCCTGCGTGTCGAAGTGCACGCGGCGCTTCCCCCACAGCGTGGAGAGGACGTACCCTTCGTCCTCGAGGACGGAGAGGTGGTACATCACCGTCGGGTGCGTGAGCTCGAAGCGCTCCGCGAGCTCCAGGATGTGCGCCGCCGGGTTGCGCTGGATGTAATCGTACATCTGCATGCGCAGCGGGACCTTCGTCTCCGCCGCCGGCACGCCCGCGCGCTCGACGCGCTGGTCCATGAACTGTAGAAGCGCGCTCGGATGGATAAAAGCGTTCCTCGCGCCCGCCTTGTCGGCTGCGCGCCCCTACGGCCAGCGCATCGGGACGCAGTGCGCGAGCGTGACCGAGATGCCGGTGATGCCGCGGGCGGAGACGCACTTGCCGCGCATGGGGCCAAGCTCGAGGTCGTAGGTCGAGCTTGGCATCTCGCTCACGACGACGTACCAGGTGTCGGCATCCGGCGCGTCCGTGTCGGCGAACTGGAGGTGCGGCGTGAACGCGAGGTGCTGCAGATCATCGGGCGTCGGGCCACGGAAGACGTGATAGCCGACGGCGCCGGGCGCGACGCTCCAGCTGACGATGACGCTCGTCTCGTGATAGCGCAGCACCGTCACGGCGAGCGCGTCCTGGGGATCGTCCCAGTCGACCGCGCTGCCCGTGGGGACGAGAAAGAGCGCGGCGACGAGAGCGACGAGGATCCGCATCGCGAAAGGCCTCCACGTGTCGATGCGCCAGGCGGAGGATAAAGGTTGGCCAGCGCGGGCGAGACACAGTCAGGCTTATGCGACCTCCAGGCCGTTCGACGTCGGGTCCGTCCAGCCGCATCTGGAGGTCCCGGAGGTCGGAGGTGACGCGCTCCCGCGCCGCAGCGTGCATCGTCGCGCTCGTGCTACTTCCACCCACGGCGCTCGCGGGCAGCGACCTCGTGGCGCGCGAGCTCGTGCTCGCCGGCGCGACGCGCCTCGAAGGGGACGCGACCGCGCTCTTCTATCTCGCGCGGGAAGATAGCATGTCGTGGGAAGTTTCCGCGGACGCCGCGACGCTCACGCGCGAGCACGCGACGTACGCCGCGACGGACCACCCGCTGATGGAGACGTACCTCACGCACACGCCCTCGGCCTGGCGCACGGAGGAGACGACGTACGGCCGCGTCTCCCTCACGTCGACGAGCACGCTCCCGTGGGGCGCGATGCTCGCGATGGCCGGCGCCGCCTCCGTGCGCGCCGCGTCCGAAGGGCTCGTCGAGGTGCGCGCGGTGCGCGACCCGACGCTTGGCCAGGTGGGCTCGCCCGACGCGCGCGCGAGCGGCGCCGACGAGGGCGAGATCGTCCGCCAGTTCGCCGGCGACCACCTCCACGTCACCTTCGCCGAGGGGACCTACACCCTCACGGGCGACCTCACGCTCATCCTCTACGGCCCCGCCTACACGCTCGCCACCGACGAGGGCTCGACCGAGTGGCAGACGGGCGAGTACGAGACGAAGCGCGCCGCGCTCTACTCCGAAGGGCGCCAGGAGCGGCACACGCTCGCGCTCACCAACGCGGTCCTGCAGATGCGCGGCGCGGCCCCCGCGACGCTCCTCACGACCTTCCCCACGCTCACCCTCGACGGGACGCTGCAGGCCTCGGAGCCGGAAGGCGCCCTCGTCGTCGGCGGCCGCACGCTCGCGGCGCCCGAGGCGGGCCCCCTCACCTTCCGCGGCGCGGCCGAGCTCGCGCTCGCGGCCGAGGGCGGCTTCGTCGCCGCGAGCGCGCCCGCCGCCCTCGGTCCCGCCGCCGCCACGGTCGCGCCGCGCGCGCCGCCGCTTCTCGCCATCGGCGCCGCCGCCCTGGCCGGCCTCGCGGCGCTCGCGCTCCTCGGCGTCCTCCTGTGGCGCCGCCGCGCGGGCGAGGACGACCTCGAGCTCGCCCTCCTCGCGATGGAGGAGCGCCGCTGGGAGGACGCCCTCCCGCGGCTCGCGCGCGTCCACCGCCGCGACCCCGACAACGTCCAGGTCCTCGTTGACCGCGCCCTCTGCCTGGAGCAGGTGGGGCGGTTCGAGGAGGCGGCGCGCTCCTTCGAGGCGGCGCTGCGCGTGGCGCCCGCCCTCGCCGAGGCGCACTTCTACTACGCCCGCACGCTCGCGAAGATGCGCGAGGCCGGCGCGGCGCGCGCGCACCTCGAGGAGGCGCTCGAGCGCGACCCGCGCCTCGTCGAGATGGCGCACCGCGAGCCCGCGCTGCGCGGGCTCTGACCCTGGCGCCGACGCCGACGCGCGAGGCTTAGGCCGAGGTCGCGCCGGCGCCTGCCGCCGCGTGGGCGCTCACCGCGGGGCCGCGGGCGCGGGGGCGCGCGGGGAGACAAGACCTCGACGCAACGCCTCTTCCCCGCCTCCTGTTCCTCGTCCTGCCTTGTCCTCGTCCCGCGTCCTCGTCCCCGTCAGGCGGGGGGTCCGTCCTCGGCCTCGGCCCCCGCCTCGCGCCTCGGCCCCCTCGGCCTCGGCCTCCGCCTCGCGCCTCGGCCCCGTCGGCCTCGACGTCGGCGTCGGCCCCGTCGCTGCTATCAGCGCCATCCCCGGGTCATGTCCGTACGGTACGCTCATATAGGGGCCCCCCCATCGGCGCGCCGGACCCCTCGGGGGTCGGAGCGTGCCGGCTCTTGGCAGAAGCCACTTTGGCGCGATACGTACCCATCCTCATCGCATTGGCGCTGGCCCTGCTCATCGTGGGCGTCACGCTCAACATCCACAAGCTCATCGCGCCGCGGCGCCCGAGCCCGGGGAAGGTGTCCACCTACGAGTCCGGCGAGGTGCCCATCGGCAACGCGCGCGGGCCCATCGACGTGCAGTTCTACATGTACGTCATCACGTTCCTCATCCTCGACGTCGAGGCCGTCTTCCTGATCCCGTGGGCGGTGAACTTCGGCACGCTGCCCGTCGCGGCGCACGCCGCCATGGGCATCTTTGTCGCGCTCATCGTCGTGGGCTGGCTCTACGAGTGGAAGAAGGGGGCACTGCAGTGGCAAAACTGATCACCCAGATCGGAGACGTCGACGCGGTCCCGCCCGAGCAGGACCCGAACATCCTCCTCACGAGCGTGGACAAGCTCCTCAAGTGGGGGCGCTCGAACTCGCTCTGGCCCCTCGGCTTCGGCCTCGCGTGCTGCGCGATGGAGATGTTCGCGACGCTGGGCAGCCACTACGACATCTCGCGCTTCGGCAGCGAGGTGTTCCGCTCGTCGCCGCGCCAGGCGGACCTCATCATCGTCCCCGGCACGCTGACGAAGAAGATGGCGCCGCGCGTGCGCAAGCTCTGGGACCAGATGCCCGAGCCCAAGTGGGCCATCGCCATGGGCGCCTGCGCGTCCTGCGGCGGCCCCTACCAGAACTCCTACCACACCGTCCTCGGCGTCGACAAGGTCCTCCCGGTGGACGTCTACGTCCCAGGCTGCCCGCCCCGCCCCGAGATGCTTCTCGAGGGGCTCATGCGCCTGCAGGAGAAGATCCAGACGGACCCCCGCATCTCGCCCGGCCTCGAGAAGTACCTCAAGAGGAAGGTGGCGTAGAGTGGCGCTCCCCGACAGCGGCAACGTCGAGGACTACACCGAAGCCGAGATGATGGAGCTCGTCAAGCTCAACGAGACGGACAAGGCGAAGCTCACGAAGAGCCAGAAGGCCGCCGTCGCGCGCTACAACTTCCGCAAGGGGAAGGGCGAGGCCATCCCGTTCAAGGGCTCCGCCGCGGCGGCCGCCGCGCAGGCGCAGAAGACGGAGGCGCAGACGACGCAGGGGGGCGCCGCGCCGCAGAACACGCCGGGCCCCGGCGACATCATCGCGCTCCTCTCCCCCGAGATGCAGGAGCTCGCGGGCAAGGACCCCGCGACGCTCACGAAGGAGCAGAAGATCGCGCTCGCCAAGGCGAAGTCGCAGGCCGTGCGCGCGCAGGCCGCCGCCGGAAAGCCTGCCGAGCCCGACAAGCCCAAGGGCCCCACGCCCGAGGAGCTCGCCGCGCAGAAGGCGCTCGGCTTCGCGCACGCGAAGGAGCTCGCGGACCGCTTCGCGCCCGCCCTGGACGGCTGGGCGATGCAGCTCGACAAGCCGTACGCCATCGTGAAGTCCGAGCGCATCCTCGACGTCGTGCGCTACCTCCGCATGGAGATGGGCTTCGACCAGATCCGCGACCTCACGGCGGCGGACTATCCGCCCGACCGGCTCGAGGTCGTCTACAACCTCTACCGCCACATGGACCGGGCGCACATCGCGCTCAAGTGCAAGCTCCCGCGCGACCCGCCGCAGGGCGCGGACATGCCCTTCCTCCCGTCGATCGCGTCCATCTACCCTGGCGCCGACTGGCTCGAGCGCGAGGTGTTCGACCTCTTCGGCATCCGCTTCGCAGGGCACCCGTACATGCGGCGCCTCATGCTCCCCGACGGCTGGGTCGGCTACCCGCTGCGCAAGGACTACGACTCGAAGAAGGAGCAGTTCGTGGGTCTCTCCGAGTCCGGCGACGACATCGTGAGCTTCGACAGCAAGGACGGGTGGTAAGCGATGACGACCATGATCCCCCAGCGCCCGCCCACAACCCCCACGCACGGCCACCACGGGCTGCGCCTCGTCACGCTCAACATGGGTCCGCAGCACCCGGCCACGCACGGTGTGCTGCGCCTGAAGTGCACGCTCGAAGGCGAGATCATCCGCGACGTCGAGCCCGTGCTGGGCTACCTCCACCGCGGCGTCGAGAAGCTCTTCGAGGACGGCTCGTACCTGCAGGCCATCCCGATGACCGACCGCCTGGACTACCTGGCGGCGATGCACAACAACTACGCGCTCTGCTACGGCGTCGAGCGCCTCATGAACGCGCAGATCCCCGAGCGCGCGGAGTACATCCGCGCGATGACGACGGAGGTCCAGCGCGTCGCGTCCCACCTCCTGTGGCTGGGCGCCTTCGGCCTCGACATGGGCGCCATCACGGCGTTCTGGTGGGCCGTCCGCGACCGCGAGGGCGCCATCGCGCTCCTTGAGCGCCTCTCGGGCGCGCGCCTCACGTACAACTGGTTCCGCGTCGGCGGCGTGAAGAACGACCTCCCGCCCGACTGGCTCGACGAGTGCTCGAAGTACATCAAGTACATGCGCGAGCGGATGGTCGAGTGGGACAACCTCTTCACCGACAACGACATCCTGAAGCTCCGCACGGTCGGCGTCGGCGTCATCGACGGCCCGACGGCGAAGGCGTACGGCTGCAGCGGCCCGATGCTTCGCGGCTCCGGCGTCGACTGGGACCTGCGCCGCGACGAGCCGTTCAACGCGGTGTACTCGAAGATCAAGTGGCGCCCCGTCGTCCAGAAGGAGGGCGACTGCTACGCGCGCTTCCGCGTGCGCATGCTCGAGATCGAGCAGTCGCTCGACATGCTGGAGCAGATGATCGCGCAGTGCCCCACGAGCGGCGACTACATCTCGCCCGAGATCGGCGAAGGCCCGCGCCAGCACCGCGTGAAGCCCCCCGTCGGCGAGGTCTACGCCGCGGTCGAAGGCGCGCGCGGCGAGTACGGCGTCTACATCGTCTCGGACGGCACGAACCGCCCGTACCGCCTCAAGTGGCGCGCGCCCACGCTCTCGAACCTCATGCCGCTCGCCCAGATGACGCGGGGCCTCAAGATCCCCGACCTCATCGTGACGCTCGGCTCGATCGATATCGTCCTGGGGGACCTCGACCGATGATCCAGATCTTCTCCAAGAGCTGCCGCGAAGGCGCGAACACGCGAACCTTCTGGCAGCTTCGCGTCTTTGCGTCTTCGCGGCTGATCCAAGGAGCGTGAGCAAACCATGGCAGAGTTCCTCCTCACCGACGCCATCGACACGCTGCTCACGCCCTACATCGGGCACACCGCGGCCATCCTTGTCGCCTACGGCCTCGTCGCGTTCCTCGTCCTCAACTTCGTCATGGCCGTCGGCGGCCTGATGTCGTACGTGATGCGCAAGGTCATGGCGCGCATCCACACGCGCATCGGCCCCAACCGCGTCGGCCCCTTCGGTCTCCTGCAGTTCCTCGCGGACGGCGTCAAGATGGCGTCGAAGGAGGACATCCGCCCCGCGCTCGCCGACAAGTGGGCGTATCGCCTCGCGCCCTACTTCGTCCTCGTGCCGCTCATGATCGCGATGGCGCCGATCCCGTTCAGCGACGGCATCGTGCTCATCGACCTCCCGTACGGCCTCCTGTTCATCCTCGCCATCACCGCGATCTCCCCCATCGGCGAGATCTACGCCGGCTGGGGCTCGAACAACAAGTACGCGACCTACGGCGCCGTGCGCGCCGCGTCGCTCGACGTGAGCTACGAGATCCCGATGGTCATCTCCGCGGCGAGCGTGCTCCTCGTCGCGGGCAGCATCTCGACGCAGGCGATCATCGCGGCGCAGCAGCCGCTGTGGTTCGTCTTTGTCCAGCCGATCGGCGCGTTCATCTTCTTCATCTGCGCCCTCGCGAAGGCCGGCGTCGTCCCCACCGACCTCGCCGAGTCGGAGTCGGAGCTCATCGCGGGCTACTTCACCGAGTTCGGCGGCATGAAGTTCGGCATGTTCCAGCTCAACGTGTTCTTCAGCGTCGTGTTCATCTCGATGCTGACGGTCATCCTCTACTTCGGAGGCTGGTCGATGCCCTTCTTCACGCCGCAGGCCGTGGGCGCCTACCTCCCGGCGATCTTCTTCTCGCCGTGGATCGCGCCGCTCGCCGGCCTCATCGTGTTCCTCGCGAAGACGGCCATCTTCACGCTCCTGGTCCTCATCACGTGGTTCACGCTGCCGCGCCTGCGCCCGGACCAGTTCCTCAACATCGGCTGGAAGGTCCTCTTCCCGCTGTCGCTCCTCAACCTCGTCGTCACGGCGGGGATCGTCTACTACCTCGGAGGTCTCTAACGTGGGTCGCGTTCCGATCATCGGTCTTGCCAGCGGCTTCAAGGAGACCATCCGCAGCTTCTTCCGGAAGCCGGTCACGGTCGAGTACCCCGAGGAATACCGCGACGTGCCCGAGAACTACCGCGGCCGCATCAAGGTCTACATGGACCTCTGCGTCGGCTGCACGACGTGCTCGATGGTGTGCCCGAACGCGACCTGCCAGATGGAGGCCGCGGACTACCACCACCCCAAGAACAAGCGCGCCATCTTCCCGCGCATCGACGTCCTGAGCTGCATGTACTGCGGCCTCTGCGAGGAGGCCTGCCCGACCGACGCCATCCGCCTCGAGAAGGAGTTCCCGGTCTCGATGTACGACCGCTCCCTCTTCGACTACGACGTCTACGAGATCAGCAAGGACCAGGGTCAGATCGACCTCGAGCGGTCCAACGAGCGGGGGAACGCGTAGATGCTTGTCGAGATCTGGGTCGTCCTCATGGGGCTCCTCATCCTCGCGAGCGCCGTCATGGTGCTCCGCGTCACGGAGCTCGTGCACGCCACCGTCTGGCTCGCCGCGCTCCTCTTCGGCGTCGCCGGCATCTTCCTCTCCCTGGGCGCCGAGTTCCTGGCCACCATCCAGGTCCTCGTCTACGTCGGCGCCGTCATCACGCTCATCCTGTTCACCGTGATGCTCACCATCCCGGTCGAGTACAAGGGCGGCGTCGACGAGATCGTCGTCCCGCCCGGCGTGAACATCGAGAGCATCCAGGACATCCACCGCGCGGTGCCGACCTTCACCGGCGCCGGGCCGTACAAGGACCTCCTCGACACGAACCCGCGCCGCCCGCAGAAGAAGCCCGCCAACCTCTACGGCGTCGCCCTCGCGGACGACGACTACGCGAGCGACGTCACGCCCAGCAACAAGGGGGACACGAAGTAGATGGTCAGCAAGACCCGCGACCCCGCGGCCCGCGCCAAGTGGTGGGCCGAGACGAAGATGGACCTCAAGTGGGCGACGGCGCTCCTGTTCGTCCTCATCCTCGCCGTCTCCGGCTATCTCTGGAACCGCTGGAACGGCGCCACCGACGGCACGGAGAACCTCGCCGACGTCACGAACGAGATCTTCAGCGTCGACGGCCTCGTCGTGCCCTTCGAGGTCCTCGGCCTTCTTCTCCTCGCCGCGCTCATCGGCGGCATCGTCATCGCGATCCGCGACCCGGAAGGTGAGGCCTGATGGCCGTGGAAGCCAACGCGAGCTGGTACTTCATCATCGCCACCGCCCTCTTCGGCGTCGGCCTCTACGGGGTCCTCACGCAGAAGTCGGGCATCCGCATCCTGATGTGCGTCGAGATGATGCTCAACGCCGCCAACATCAACTTCGTCGCGTTCAGCTCCCTCCACGGGCACGCGACGGGCTACGTCTACGCGCTGTTCATCATCGCGATCGCCGCCGCCGAAGCCGCGGTCGGCCTCGCCATCTTCGTCAACCTCTGGCGCGTGCGCAAGACGATCGAGCTCGACCAGATCAAGTCGCTGAGGTGGTAAGCCGATGGCCGTGTTCCTCGACTACGCGTGGCTCATCCCCGCGCTCCCCGCCCTCGCGGCGGTCCTCATCACGCTCTTCGGCCTGCGCACCCCCGAGAAGGGCGGCTGGATCGCCGTCGCGCTCGTCGGCTTCGCCGGCGCGCTCTCGCTGGGCGTCTTCTACGAAGGCCTCCGCCAGGTGACGTGGGAGAACCCGCACCTGCGCGAGTTCAACTGGTTCACCACCGGCACCGGCGCCAACGCGCTGCAGATGAACTTCGGCCTCTACATCGACCCGCTCACCATCTTCATGCTCTTCACGGTGGGCATCCTCGTGACGCTCATCGCGCTGTACTCGACCGGGTACATGCACGCCGAGGGCACGGGCCGCCGCCGCTACTACGCCGAGCTCACACTGTTCATCACGGGCATGCTCGGCATGGTCGTGTCGAGCAACTACCTCATGGCCTTCGTCTTCTGGGAGATCATGGGCCTCTGCTCGTACCTCCTCATCGGGTACTGGTACAACAAGCCCAGCGCCGCGAGCGCCGCGAAGAAGGCGTTCCTCACCACGCGCGTGGGCGACGCGTTCCTCCTCGTCGGCCTCGGCATCCTGTTCATCCAGTTCAAGACGCTCGACTTCGACGCGCTCTTCGCCGCCGCCGCGCAGGGCGCGCCCGGCGTCGACCGCGGCGCGCTGCTGCTCGCGAACGCGTGCATCTTCATCGGCGCCGTCGGCAAGTCCGCGCAGTTCCCGCTGCACACGTGGCTCCCCGACGCCATGGAGGGCCCCACGACCGTCTCCGCGCTCATCCACGCCGCGACGATGGTCAAGGCCGGCGTCTACCTCGTCGCGCGCAGCTACCCGCTCTTCGTGCTCACGCCCGAGGTGCTCGTGGCGGTCGCCGTCATCGGCGGCTTCACGGCGCTCTTCGCGGCCTCGCTCGCGCTCACGAACTGGGACCTCAAGCGCGTGCTCGCGTACTCCACGCTCTCGCAGCTTGGCTACATGTTCCTCGGCCTCGGCGTTGCGGGCGCGCTCTACTGGGCGCACGGCGAGCACACGGCGGCCATCGCGGCGACGGCCCTCACCGGCGTCACCGTCGCGGTGTTCCACCTGTTCAGCCACGCCTTCTTCAAGGCGGGCCTGTTCCTCAGCGCCGGCAGCGTGGGCCACGCCATGCACCACGCGGCGAACCCGTACGACATGCGCGCGATGGGCGGTCTTCGCAAGTACATGCCCATCACCGCGTTCGCGATGCTCATGGGCACCATCAGCATCGCCGGCGTGCCGCCCTTCTCCGGGTTCTTCTCGAAGGACAGCATCATCCACGAGGTCTACCTCGCGGCCGTCGAGACGGGCGCCGTCCTCTGGTGGGTCCTCTTCGGCATGGCGGTCCTCACGGCCGGCATGACGGCGTACTACATGTTCCGCCTCTACTTCCTCACCTTCGAGGGCACGCACCGCGGCCCCGACTGGCTGATGAAGCACGGCAAGTACGCCGTCGCGCCCCTCCAGAGCGTCGGCACGCCCACGACGGCCGCCGGCGTCGGCGCGCACCCGGGCGACTCGCCCGAGCACGGCCACCACGCGCACAGCGGCCCCGCCGCCGCGCCCGCGGACCGCCACCGCACGCACGCGGACCATGACGACCACGGGCACGGGCACGGGCACGGGCATGGGCACGGGGGCATCCACGAGTCGCCGTGGAGCATGTCCGTCCCGCTCGTCATCCTCGGCCTCTTCGCCATCTTCGGCGGCATCGTCGCGTTCGCCATCGCGGGCGGCGGCCTCGGCAATCTCATCCACGCCTCGGAAGGCACGGTCGCCGCCGCGGGCGAGGGCATCCACGCGGAGACGCCGCTCTCCTCGGACGTGCACGCCACGCACGGCGTCGTCGCGAGCATCGTCGAGCCGTTCACGCACCTCACGACGTACATCACGCTCGCCGCGGCCGCCATCGGCATCGGCCTCGCGTGGCTCGTCTGGCAGCCGCGCAAGGTCGAGGACAGCATCCGCGCGACGGACAAGGACGAGGGCGTCTACCGCGTCTGGAACCGCCGCTACTACATCGACCAGGTCTACGACCGCGTCTTCGGCCGCGCCGTCCTCCGGCACGCCGAGGCGCAGGACCGCTTCGACGCGGAGGTCATCGACGGCGCCGTGAACGGCGTCGCCACCGTGAGCCAGCGCTCGGGCGACCGTCTGCGCCGCTGGAACACGGGCTTCGTGCAGGACTACGCCCTCACGGCGCTCTTCGGCCTCATCGTCATCATCCTCGTCGTCATCTACGCGCCGCAGGTCCCCAGCCTCTTCGACCGCGCGCGCAACCTGCTCGGCCTCTGGCTCGGGGGGATCTAAGTGGAATACCTCGTCACGCTCACGCTCCTCTCGAGCCTCGTCGGCGCCATCGTCGTCTTCCTCTTCGGCGGGCAGGGCAACCGCGCCAAGTGGATGGCGCTCGCGCTCAGCATCGTCCCTCTCGCGCTCGCATCGTACGCGCTCGCCGGCATCATGTTCGGCTACGCGCCCGACGGCTCGGGCTGCGCCGACGGCTCCGTGAAGGGGACCGGCTACAAGTTCCACGAGTGCCACGAGTGGATCCCGGCGCTGGGCATCCGCGCCATCTTCGGCCTCGACGGCATCAGCGCGCCGCTCTTCTGGCTCAACACGCTCCTCGTCACGCTCGGCATCGTGTTCGCGTGGGACGAGAAGAAGCGGCCGAACCAGTTCTACGGCATGCTTCTCCTCATCAACGTGGCCGCGCTCGGCGTCTTCGCCGCGCTCGACATGTTCCTCTTCTACATCTTCTGGGAGGCCTCGCTGATCCCGATGGCCTTCCTCATCGGCATCTGGGGCGGAGCGCGCCGCCGCTACGCCGCTGTGAAGTTCTTCGTGTACACGTTCCTGGCCTCGCTCATCATGCTGCTGGGCTTCATGTACCTCTACTTCACGGCCGGGCAGCGCGACTTCAGCTTCGAGGCCGTGACCGCGGGCGCCGGCACGCTCCCGCTCCTCGCGCAGCAGATCGTCTTCCTCGCGCTCTTCATCGGCTTCGCCACGAAGTTCCCCGTCGTGCCGCTCCACACGTGGCTCCCCGACGCGCACGTCGAGGCCCCCACGGCGGGCTCCGTCCTCCTGGCGGGCACGATGCTCAAGCTCGGCGGCTACGGCCTCATCCGCATGGCGCTCCCCATGGCGCCCCTGGGCGCGAAGTTCTGGGTGCCGATGATGTTCGTCATCGCGGTGCTCTCGATGATCTACGCGGCGACCGTGTGCCTCGCGCAGCGCGACTACAAGCGCCTCGTCGCGTTCTCGTCCATCGGCTCGATGGGCCTCGTGCTCCTCGGCATCGCCGCGAGCGTGCACACCGGCGACCCGCTCGGCCTCGTGGGCGCGAACTTCATGATGTTCGCGCACGGCCTCATCAGCCCCGCGCTCTTCATGCTCTGCGGCATCCTGCACCACAACCTCGGCACGCGCGACATCCCGCTCATGGGCGGGCTCGCGGACCGCCTGCCGCGCACGTCGTTCTGGATCGTCGTGTTCAGCATGGCTGGCCTCGGCCTCCCCGGGCTCGCCGCCTTCGTCGCGGAGTTCCAGATCTTCGCGAGCGTGTGGCAGGCGTTCAGCTGGCTCGTGTTCATCCCGCTCCTCTACCTCATCCTCGCCGCCGCCTACTACCTGTGGGCCGCGCAGCGCGCGCTCTTCGGACCCTTCGTCCAGCGCCCCGAGGTGGACTACCACCACACGTACGACACGCACTGGTTCGAGCTCACCGCGCTCGTCGTGCTGTTCGCGTTCACGTTGATCTACGGCATCTGGCCCCGCTTCCTCACGGAGATCGTGAACGGCCCGTCCGCGGCCATCCTCGCGGCCGTGGGAGGTGGCTGACGTGGCCATCTCCGCGGACCACGCGGTCCTCCTGCCCATCTACATCCTCGTGGGCGTCGGCTCGTTCCTCCCGCTCCTGGGCGCCTTCCGCTGGCGCGGCGGCGTCCTCGCGACGCTCTCCGCGCTCGCCATCGTCGCCGCCATGGTGCTGACGCTGGGCATGGTCTGGGAGATCCCCGGCCTCGGCTTCCTCCCGGACGTCGAGCCCGGCAACGCGCCGGTCATCTCGTTCGCGCTCCTCGAGATGACGCCGTTCGTCGCGCTCTTCGACCTGGTGTTCCTCTCGGTCGCGCTGGTCGTCGTCCTCGGCTCGCCGCGCTACATCGGGCGCCACCAGGGCGAGTACTACAGCCTCGTGCTCCTCGCGACCATCGGCATGATGGTCGTCGCCGCGAGCCGCGACCTCATCACGCTCTTCATCGGCATCGAGCTCTCGTCGCTCTGCACCTTCGCGCTCGCGGGCTACTTCAAGAACCGCGTCGACAGCAGCGAGGCGGCGATGAAGTACTTCCTCATCGGAAGCATCAGCGCCGCGCTCGCCCTCTTCGGCATCTCGCTCGTGTACGGCCTCACCGGCGGCACGAGCTTCGAGCACCTCGCGGGCGTCTGGGACGACCCGCTGCGCGACGCGAGCGGCGCCACGACCACCATCGGCGACCAGCTCCTCGCGGGCCGCTTCACCATCGGGGTCTTCATCTGGGGCCTCCTGCTCGCCGGCTTCGGCTACAAGGTCGCGTTCGTGCCCTTCCACAACTACGCGGCCGACGTGTACGAGGGCGCGCCCAGCACCGTGAGCGGCTTCCTCGCCGCCGGCTCCAAGCAGATGGGCTTCGCGGCGCTGTTCAAGGTCTTCTTCCTCGGCCTCTTCGCCGTCAAGGCGAACTGGGACATCATGGTCGGCGTCCTCGCCATCATCACCATGATCGTCGGCAACGTCGTCGCGCTCCAGCAGACGAACATCAAGCGCATGCTGGCCTACAGCAGCATCGCGCAGGCCGGCTACATCCTTCTCGCGCTCGCCGTGGGCACGGAGTACGCGCTCGCGGGCGGCCTCTTCCACATCGTCACCTACTCGTTCATGCAGGTGGGCGCGTTCATCGCGCTCGCGGCCGCGGCGACGTGGGGCATCGGCGACGAGATGGCGGACTGGAAGGGGGCCGCGAAGCGCGCGCCGTTCCTCGCGTTCGCGATGGCCGTGTTCATGCTCTCGTTCGCAGGCATCCCGCCGCTCGCGGGCTTCGCGTCGAAGTTCGTGCTCTTCAGCAGCGCCATCCTCGCCGCGACGGACGCGAGCGCCGTCTACGCGACGCTCTACTACGCGCTCGCCCTCGTCGGCATCGCCACGAGCGCCATCAGCCTCGTCTACTACTGGCGCCTCATCCGCGTCATGTACGTCGAGGAGGGGGAGGGGCGCCGCATCGTCGTCACGAGCGCCGCCGGCATCGCGGTGGCCATCTCCCTCGTCGCGACGATCGTCATCGGCATCCTCCCGAGCTTCGTGCTCGGGCTGAGCCTCGACGCGGCGCAGCACCTCTTCGCGGGGCTCGCGACGGTGGGGCCGTAGGGCGCAACGAGGTCGTTCCCGCGCGGGACACGTCCCGGACGCGTTTCGCGCACTATATGCACCACGTACGGCGTCGCCTGAACGCAGCGCGCGTCTTCAGAAGCCTCCCCTAGTCAACGTCCCAGTTTTACTCGCGCTGCACCTTTTTCCGCCCTTAGCGCGGGCGCCGCCGCCCCGCCGACCGCCGGGGTGGCGCCTGGGGCCTCGGCCTCAACCCTAAATAGGGGCCCCCGGAGAGGTCTTCCCCATGTCCTTCGGGTCCCGCACCCCGTCCGGGCTTCTGGCCATCCTCCTGGTGGCCTCGCTCCCCCTCGCGGCCGCAGAGCTTCCGGCCGTCCCGACCTCCAGCCTCCCGGCCGTCCCGGGAAGCCCTCTCGGGGCCGACGGCACGCTCCACATCGACGAGGGGCCCCTGACGCTGCGCGGACCCGCCACGGCGCCCACGCTCCTCGTCATCGACGGCTCCGACGGCGCCCCGGCCGTCCACTACACGGTGGACGCCGAGGGGCGCGCGCGCCTCGACGTCGCCGGCGAGAACGCCGTCACCGACGCGACGTTCGTGCGCCTCGAAGGGGACCCGACCGGCGACGCGTTCCGGCTCGTCCTCCGCGACGCGGAAGGCGGCGTCCACGCGGTCGAGGTGGACCGCGCCGCGCTCCTCGCGCAAGCCGCCGCGGCAGGCGCGCCGACGGACGCGCTCCAGGCCCCCGTCGCCATCGAGCGCCCGCTCGACTGGCCCGGCGCGCCCCAGCGCAGCTACCTTCTCCACGTCCGCGACTCCGCGCGCAACCAGCTCGGCGCCGCGCAGCTCGACGGGACGCCCTTCCTCCAGAAGGGGGGCACGCACAAGGCCACGCTTCAGATCCCGCTCGACGAGAACGAGTGGGACCGCTGGTTCCTCACCGCCAAGCGCGAGGGGCAGACGCAGACCCTGAACGCGAGCTTCCAGCTTTCGCACCGCACGGACGACGCGCTCATCCTCGCCGCCACCTTCGCGCCGGTCCTCCTCGGCCCGGCCGAGGGAGAGCGCATCCTTCTGAGCATCACGCACGAGAAGCGACTCACGCCGCTCGTGGTCACCCGCTACGCCGAGCCCGCCACGCACGCCTACCGCGTCGACGGCGTCGGCCCGACCCTCTCGCTCCAGGCGCCCGCCACGTCGTCCGACTTCCGCTTCACCGTCTCGTGGAGCGGCACCGACGGCCTCTCCGGCATGGGCCCCTACGTCGTGCAGTACCGCACGGGCGCCGGCTCCGCCTGGACGCCGTGGGTGACGACGACGGAGTCCAGCGGCGTCTTCAGCGGCGACTGGGGAAGGACCTACGAGTTCCGCGCCCGCGCCCACGACCGCGTCGGCAACCCCTCGGCCGAGGCGCTCGCCGCCGTGCAGGTGGTCGAAAAGCCGGCCGGCGAGGACGACGTCAACGACCCGCCGACGGCGCGCATCCTCACGCCGCGCGCGGGCTCGCAGGTCGCGGGGCTCGTGCCGATCACGTGGAGCGCGACCGACCCCGACAACACGCGGCTCGCCATCCGCCTCGAGCTCTCGGACGACGAAGGCGAGACGTGGCGCCTCCTCTACGCGGGCGCCGACTCCGCCACGACGTGGGACACGCTCCAGGAGGCGGAAGGCCCCGGCTACCGCCTGCGCCTCACGGTGAGCGACGGCACGCAGAGCGCCTCCGACGTCGTGAGCGCGCTCACGGTCCGCAACGTCGTCGCCGCCCTGACCCCCGCGCCCTCGGGAGAAGGCGCGTCCCCCGCGCCCACCGGCGCGTCCGGCAGCCCCGCCGGCACGCAGCCGCGTGTGGGCGACGCCGACGAGCCGGTGAAGCCGGCCGGCGCCAGCGAGGAAGGCGGCAAGAAGCGCGTGCCCGCGCCCTTCGCCGGCCTCGCCATCCTCGCGGCCGCCGCGCTCCTCGCCGCCCGCCGCCGCGCCTAGGCGCGCCGGTCCAGGTGGTTGTGGAGGACCACGAGGCACTGGTCGGCCTGGAGCGAGACGGGGCCCAGCGACACGCGCGCCGCCGCGCGCTCGCCGAGCACGCGCTCCTCCTCCGGCGTGAAGCCGAGGTGGTCGCCGAGCACGAAGAGCGCGCCCTCCGGGAGCGGCGCCCGCGCGACGTCCTCTCCGTCTTCGTGGAGAAGGACGAGCGGCGCGCGGATGCCCTCGAGAAGCTCCGGGAGCGCGAGCTTCGCGACCGACACGCCGGGCGTCGCGGGCGCCCACACCGGCCCCGTCGTCTGCGCGCCGAGCGCCTTCTCGAGAAGGAGCGCGCTCGTCCGCTCGTCCGGGTTGAGGTGCTTGAGCTCTGAGGAGCGGAAGCGCACGGCCTTCGGCGCGGCGGGCGGCCCCAGGTGGAGCGTGTACAGCTCGACGTCCGGGCGCAGGCCGTGGCTCACGAGGAAGGCGGCCGGCAGGCAGCGCGCGAGGATGTCGATGCGCCCGCCGGAGCCCGAGAGGTCCTTGTGCGAGAATCCGGGCGCGCTCGCGGCGGTGTGCCCGAGGACGAGGAAGCGCCGCACGTGGCGGGACTCGCGCGCCCGCCGCTTAACCTCAGCGCACCATCGGCGGCAGGAAGAGCGTCGGCGCGAGGTGGGGCGCGTGCGGCTCGTGCTCGCGCGGGATCGCGACGACCGTCTCGCCCATCGCGGCCATGCCCTCCGCCATCGTGCGGCGCACGAGCTCGCGGCGCTGCTTGAGGCTCCGGCGCAGGTCGCGCCGCTCGCGCAGGACGAGGCGGTGCTCGGGCGAGAAGCGGCCGGGCGCGCACTCGCCGCACGAGAAGTTCCCGCGAAGCGGCGCGCGGCGCTGCCATGTCGCGTCGCAGGACGGGCACGCGTAGACGTAGCGGTACGCCATGTTCTCGGGTCCGAGGTCGCACGCGCCGTTCGCGCGCAGCCCGAGCTTCGTGACGGCGTGGTGGAACGGCTCGCCGTGGCCGGTGTGGCCCGTGCGGTAGAACGCGCTCGCGTGCGCGGCCTCGTGCCGCAGCGTCGCGTCGAGCTCGCGCCAGTGGGAGCCGTAGCGGAGCTCGTCGGCGTCGAGAAGGAAGAGGTAGGGAGAAAGGCGGACAAGGTGCCGGCGGTAGTAGATGAGCGCCCAGCTTTCGGTGATGCGCTTCGAGAACTCGACCTGGTGCTTGGGAGCCTCCGGGTCGATGGCAGCCAAGTGCTGCTGGAAGCGGCGGTCGAGGAGGGCGCTCAGCGCGCGCAGCTCGGGCACAGGACCCACGGGTGGCGTCAGGGGACTAAGCAGGAGCAGCGGGCGGACGTGCGGCGGACCGCCGCTCCGGCGGCGCCAACGGTCATGAGGATGAAGAGGCGTGCGACGCGCGTGCGGGCTCGCCTGCTCCTCGCGCTTCTCGTCGCGGCGCTGGCAAGCGGCTGCCTGTCGGGGCCGCTCACGGGCGAGCCGGTCCCGCGCTTCGAGGTGGTGACAAGCGACGGGCAGCTCGTGAACGAGACGACGTACCTCGGGCGCTTCGTCATCCTCGACCTCATGGCCACCTGGTGCGGCCCGTGCAAGCTCGAGGTCGCGCACCTGCGCGAGGTGCAGGAGCGCCACCCGGACGTCGTCATCCTCAGCATCGGCGTCGATCCGCAGGAGACGATCGTCGAGCACGATGCCTTCCGCGAGAAGTACGGCGCCACCTGGCCCTACGCCATCGACCGCGACGGGAAGGTGAAGCAGGCGATGGGCATGCGCATCATCCCCAAGCTCGTCATCATCGACCCTGAGGGCGTGGTGGTCCTCGAGCGCGAAGGGGAGGTCCTTCCCGCCGCGATGACGCGCGTCATCGACCCGGCCTCCGCGCCGCCCGCAGGCGCCACGTGGCTCGCCGCCGCGCTCGCGCTCCTCGCGGGCCTCTTCGCGCCGCTCAACCCGTACCGCCGCCTCCACCGCGACGCCGGCACCGGCGGCCCCACGCTCGCGGCGCTCGGGGCGCTCGCGGCCCTCGGCATCCTCGCCTGGCCCTTCGCCGGCCTCGCCTCAACGCGCGCGACCTACGGCAGCCTCTTCCTCGGCCTCATCACCGTCGGCGCGGCGCTGTGGTGGCTTCGCGCGCGGCGCAAGGCGCGGGAGCCGCAGCCGGGCAGCGCGGTGCAGGCGGCCTCCGACCGCGCCTACGAGATGGCGCCGCACTTCGCCGCCGCGGTCGTCCTCGCGCTCGGCGGGGCGGGCGCGGGCGGCTTCTTCGCGCCCCTCTTCGCGTTCTTCGTCGGCGCCTTCGGGGGCTTCTGGGCGCGCCCGCGGCTCCCGCACGCGCAGGCGGAGGCCGCGGGGGTGGCGGGCCTCGCGCTCGTGGGGCTCGGGCTCCTCGCCTTCGGCGCGCGCGTGCTTCTCGTGTGAGTTTCCGCGCGCTTCATGCAAGGAGGGAGCGCTGCGTCGCCGTGGACTGGGAGGCGCTGCGCTCCGACTTCCCGACGCTCTCGCGCACGACATACCTCAACACGTGCTCGCTGGGCGCGCTGTCGCGGCAGTCGCGCGAGGCGGTGGTGCGCTTCCTCGACCTGTGGGAGGAGCACGGCGCCTCCGCGTGGTACCGCATCTGGCTGGGCGAGGTGCAGGCGACGCGCGAGCGCTTCGCGCGCCTCATCGGCGCCGGTCCCGACGAGGTGGCCATCCTCCCCAACGCCTCCTCCGCGCTCGCGGTGCTCTCCTCCGCCACGCCCGCGAGCGGCAACGTCGTCTGCGCCGCGATGGACTTCCCGACCATCCCGTACCAGTGGATGGCGAAGGCGGGCGTGGACGTGCGCCTCGCGCAGAGCGCCGACGGCATCCGCACGCCCTTCGAGGAGTACGAGCGGCTCGTGGACGGCGAGACGCGCTGGCTCGCGACCTCGCACGTGTTCTACACGAGCGGCGCCATCCAGGACGTGCCGCGCCTCGCGCGCCTCGCGCACGAGCGGGGCGCCTACTTCCTTCTCGACGCCTACCAGGCGACGGGGCAGCTTCCCACGGACGTGAAGGCGCTTGGCGTCGACGCGTACGTGACGGGGGGCCTCAAGTGGCTGCTGGGGGGCCCCGGCATCGCGTACGTCTACGTGCGCCGCGAGCTCCACGACGCGCTCCACCCGAGCATCGCGGGCTGGTTCGGGCACGCCGACCAGTTCCAGTTCGACACGCGCGCCCTCCGCCGCCACGCCGACGCGCGCCGCTTCGAGATGGGCACCCCCGCCACGGCGGCCGTCTACGCGGGCGGCGCCGGCCTCGAGTACGTGCTGCGCGTGCGCCCCGAGCGCATCCGCGAGCGCATGCACGAGCTCACGCGCGAGCTCTTCGAGCGATGCCACGACGCCGGCTACGCGCTCGCGACGCCGGAGCGCGAGGACGAGCGCGCCGGCATCGTCATGATCCGGCACCCGGAGCCGGCGAAGGTCGTCGCGGCGCTGCGCGAGCGGCACAACATCGTCGTGGACCACCGCCCCGGGCGCGTGCGCGTCTCCGCGTACTTCTACAACACGAGCGCCGAGATCCAGCGCTTCGTGGAGGCGCTGCGCGACGTCGCGCCGCCGCCTTGACGCCTACGCGACGAGCCAGTTGTCCTTCCGCGCGTGCGTCAGGTACTCGCACCCGTCGCGCGTGACGACGACGTCGTCCTCGATGCGCACGCCGCCGATGCCGGGGACGTAGATGCCCGGCTCGATGGTGACGACCATGTTCTCCTCGAGCGTCCAGTCGTAGCGGGGGCTCAGCGCCGGCCCGTCGTGGACCGCGAGACCGAGCGAGTGGCCGACGCTGTGGATGAAGCGCCCCTTCCACGGCGACACGTCGATGACGGCCGCCGCCGCGTTGTGCACCTCGCCCCCCTTCACGCCCGCCTTCACCGCCTGGATGGCGGCCTCGTGCGCGCGCAGGCACGTGTCCACCATGTCGCGCATCTCCTTCGAGGGCTGCCCGTAGACGAACGTGCGCGTGAGGTCGCTCGCGTAGCGGTGGTAGTACGCGCCGAAGTCGCAGAGGACGAACTCCCCCTTCCGCAGCGCGACCTCTGCGGGGTGGTAGTGCGGCTCGGCGCTCCCGTCCTTGAAGCCGACGATGGTGTCGAAGCTGGGGCCCGACGCGCCGCGGCGCTGCATCTGGTAGTTGATCTCCGCCGCGAGCTCGAACTCCTTGAGCCCCTCGCGCAGCATCGACGGGATGCTGTCCGCCACCTCCGTCACGATGCGCGCGGCCTTGCGCATGCGGTCCAGCTCCACCCGGTCCTTCACGGCGCGCGCGTCGGCGAGGGGCCGCGAGACGTCCACGAGCGCCGCGTGCCCGAGCGTCTCCTTGAGGGCGAGGTAGTCGCTCGCCACGAGCTCGTCCTGGTGCACGCCCACCTTCGCCTCTCCGCGGCAAGCGTTCTCGAGGAACGCCTTGCGCTCGTCCGCCTTCGTGTACGTCGTCACCGTCGCGTCCGGCGCGCGCTTGGCGCTCGTCTCCTCCAGGAGCGGCACGGCGAGGTCGATGCTCCCGTCGCGGCGGAGGACGGCGACGCTGCGCTCGAAGCCGCCGCCCGCCACGAGGTCGGTCGCGTGGAAGAACGACATGTCGACGTGCGCCGCGACGCTGTTCTGCAGGACGATGACGTTGACGTCGTCCGGGACCTTCGAGAAGATGCGGCGCACGCGGTCGCGCATGGGCCATCCATCGCGGGTGCGAGGGTATGAGGCTTGTTGGATGCGCGTCCGGGTCAGAAGGCGTTGGGCCCGTCAAGCGCGTCGCGCGTGCCCGGCAGGTCCTTCTGCGCGGGGGGCGCGCTCCCCATCTGCTTGAGGAGCGCCTTCCCCTCGGGCGACTGGAGCTGCTGCTTGAAGTTCTCCATCGTCTCGACGATCATCTCCTGCACGAGCTTGTTGATCTCCGGCCCGGTGAGGGTCGCGACGACCGCGTCGACCACGGACTTCTCCACGTCGTGGACGATGCGCTCCACCATCGGCTTCGTGAGGACGTTCTCGGGGATGTTGTTCTTCCGCAGCGCCTCGAGGACGGCCGCGTGGATCTCGGGGCGCTTCGCGTCGAGCGACTTGCCCGCGGCCTCGAGGAACTTCATCCGGATGACGATCTCCTGGGTGACGGTGATGCCCGCGACCATGATGGGCGTCGTGAGCTCGGCGACGATGATGCGTCGGTACTTGTCGAAGAAGCGCTTCGTGACCGTCTCGCCGAAGGTCATGTTCGTCGCGCGCAGGAAGCGCGAGAACGCCTGGACGATGCGCACGATGCGCATGAGGCGGAACAGCCTGATGAGGCCGCCCGCGCGGGAGGCGCCCACGAGCTGGACCTGGCCCGAGAAGACCGCGCTGAAGGCGACCCCGGCCGAAAGCGACTCGATCCACACGAAGAACACCATCGGGACGAGGCCGACGATGTCGAACCAGGACTCGCGCAGGATGCGCGCGGGGGGCTTCTTCCGGTTCTCCGCGACGAAGTCGACCGCGAAGATGAGCGTGATCACCAGGTCGATGACCATCACCGCGGTGAAGATCTCCCACTCGTACAGCTTGCGCCGGAAGAAGATGTCCAGGAGGACGAGCGTGACGCTGAAGAGCGCGAGGAGGATCATCGCGGCGTCGATGAGCCGGAACGAGGGCGCCTCGACGACCTGGGCGGCGGGCGTGGTCTGACCCACCGGCTTCTGAGCCATGCGCCGCGCACGCTGGGCTCAGGGGAAAAGAGTTGCGCGCTCACACGCGCAGAAGGTGACGGAGGAACGTCGGCCGCCTTGGCGCCCTTGCGGTCACCTTGGCGTCCTTCGCGCCGCGAAGCGGCGCGGCCTACTTCTTGAAGTACTCGGCGTTGCGGGCCGTGAAGGACTTCCACTGCTCGGGGACCGAGTCGTCGGGGAAGATGGCCTCGACGGGGCAGACAGCTTCGCACGCACCGCAGTCGATGCACTCGGCCGGGTTGATGAAGAGCATGTCGACGTTGGCGAAGTCGGGGTCGTCCTTCTTCGGGTGGATGCAGTCGACGGGGCAGACGTCGACGCACTCGCCGGACTTGACGCCGATGCAAGGCTCCACGATGACGCGCGTCATTGCGGCCCCGAAATCCGGCCCATCGTTTAAGGTCTAGGGTGTGGCATCGCGGTCCGATGTGGGCGTGGCTCCGGGCTTTGTTCTCTCGGGGGAAACGAGCGCCGCCGCCTCGGCCGCCCGCCGCGCCGCGCGCGAAGCACGAGGGGCTCTCCGTCAAGGAGCGCCTGAAGCGCTACAAGGGCGGACATGTCACGCTCGCCGGCGAGGTGGTGCAATCGAAGCCCGAGCTTCGCATCGCGAACTTCCTGTTCAAGCGCGGCATCCGCTACGTCTACGAGGCCAAGCTCGAGGGCGCGACGCCCGACTTCTACCTCCCCGACCACCACGTCATCATCGAGCACTGGGGTCTCACGACGACGAAGTACCGCGAGAAGCGCGAGATGAAGAAGCGCCTCTACCTCTCGCGCGGCTACACGCTCGTCGAGACGGAGAAGAAGGACGTGCCGCACCTCGAGCGCGTGCTGGAGGCGCGCCTGCGCAAGGCGGCGCCGGGCCTCCTCGACCGCGAGGCGCGCTGAGAGGGCGCCCTCAGACCTCCGTCGTGGCGAGGGCGACGAGCGCGTCCGCCCTCAGCAGCCCCGACGGCACGCACGTGCCTTGCGCCTGGTAGGCCAGGGCGACCGTCCGCGCGGGCGCGTCTTCCACCGTCGGGAGCGGGAGCGTGATTTGCATCCAGCGAGAGCCGCAGGCGGAGTGGAGCTCGCCGCGCCAGCCGAGGAGGTCGCTCCCGGAGACGGGCATCTCGAGCGTGGCCACGCTGGGCAGGCAGACGCGCACCAGCCACGCGTTCGACGCCTCCTGCACCACGCGCAGCGTCGCGCGCCAGCCCCACGCGGCGTCGGTGCGCTCGAGGTGCAGCGCGAGGGTGGCGGGGCAGTCGGAGCCGTTCGTCCACTCCACGACCCCGCGGCCGGCCCCGTCCCAGGAACGCGCCGCGGCCGCGGTGGGCGCGGCGAGGAGCGCGAGGGCGAGGAGCGGGGCGAGGCGCACGCGCACGGACGCGCGTGGCGCGGCTTGAACTTCTTCGGGAGAGCGCGTGCCCGTCGGGTTCCCCCCGGCTAGTGCACCTTCACCTTCGCCGCCGCCGCTTCCTCGGGGAAGATGGGGGCGCCGGTGGTGGTCGTGAGCCGGCGGAAGCCCTCGATGAGGTGCTTCGTGATGGCGCCGGGCTTCCCGTCGCCGATCGTGCGGTTGTCGACGACGACGCAGGGGGCGATCTCCGCGGCGGTGCCCGTGATGAACAGCTCGTCGGCGTTGTAGACGTCGAACATCGTGATCGGCACCTCCTGGACCTCGTACCCGCTGTCGCGCGCGATGTCGATGACGGCCTGGCGCGTGATGCCCTTGAGGCTGTTGTAGGTGGGCGGGGTGATGACGACGCCGCGCTTGACGAGGAAGATGTTGTCGGCCGTCGCCTCGGAGACGAAGCCCTGCATGTCGAGCATGATGCCCTCGTCGCAGCCCTGCGCGTTCACCTCGAGGCGCGCCATGATGTTGTTGAGGTAGTTGAGCGACTTGATGTTGGGCGAGAGCGAGTTGGGCGAGTTGCGCCGTGCCGAGACGGTGCACAGCTTGAGCCCCTTCTCGTACTTGTCCCCGTAGAGCGCGCCGAACTCGCGCGCGATGACGACGATGGTGGGCTGCTTGCACTTGCGCGGGTCGAGGCCGAGGTCGCCCACGCCGCGCGCCAGGATGGGCCGGATGTAGGCGTTGCGCAGCCCGTTGACGCGGCAGGATTCGAGGATGAGCTCGTGCATCTCGTCCTTCGTCATCGGGATGTCGAGCGCGATGGCCTTCGCGGACTCGTAGAGGCGCTCGACGTGCTCCTTCAGGCGGAACACGCGGCCGTTGTAGGCGCGGATCCCCTCGAACACGCCGTCCCCGTAGAGGAAGCCGTGGTCGTACACGGAGATCTTCGCCTCGGCTTCGGGAACGAACTTGCCGTTCAGGTAGACCTTGTACTCCGCCATGGGGTCTTCACCATGACAACCCCTCTCACGGGGCCGTCGCGCGCCGATTCCCGGTGATGGTATTTGTGGGTTTCCTCCAGGTTCCGGACAAAGAGTGAAAATGGGCGCGCGGCCGCATCTGCGCCCGTCGATGTCCGGGGCTACGGCGTGCGGTCGATGAAGACGACGCGCGACTGCACCACGTTGACGACGACGTCGGTGCGGTCGTTCTCCGCGTCGCGGTACGCGAGCCGCACGCACGACGGGAGCGCGGCGCTCCACGACGCGCCGTCCTCGCGGCTCCCCTCCGGCAGCGCCGCGCGCGCCTCGGCCGACGCGTTCACGGCGTCCCATGCCGGCTGCGCGATGGAGTGGGGCGGGCGCACGAGGTTGGGCTGGCGATGCTCCGCGCCGCCGACCCAGGTCGCGCCCTCCTTCCACAGCACCACGCGGTACGCGTCCGGAGGGGCGCCCTCCGCGCCGACGCCCGTCGCCTCGAACAGCCACGCCTCGGGCGCGTCGGGAAGCTCGGCGGGCGCGAGCGTGGCGCGGAAGCCCCCGTGCGGGCGCCCGCCGGGCGTGATGACGTGATGGCGCGCCGCCTCCAGCATCGCCACCTTGTCGCGGTCGGGCGGGGGCTGCCCCTCCACGCGCGTCTGCGCGACGAGGAAGCCGATGTCGTACGCCTTGCGCGGCGAGGCGGTGCGGTCCTCGCAGACGAGGTGCAGGTCGTCGCCCGGGCCCACGCGGAGGCAGCCCACCGCGAGAAGCGCGACGGCGATCGCGAGGGAAGCGCGCAGCCTCACGGCATCGCCTCCTCGAAGAGGGGCGGCTTGGGGCCGAGCGCGACGAGCACGAGCGTCTCGCGCGCGAAGTCGACGCGCGGCTTCGCCGGCCACGGTGGCGAAAGGCCCGTCGCGTACGCGTCCCACGTCTCGTTCCACCGCCACACGTCGAGCTGCGTGCGCAGGTCGAGGTCGAAGACGGGCGAATCGCGCGTATGCAGGACCGTCCGGAACGCGAGCGGCTCCTCGGGCTCGAGCGGCGGCAGCGAGGGGCTTGGCGTGGCCGCTGGCGAGGCGGGGCGCTCGGCGCACCCCGCAAGAAGCGTCGCCACGGCCAGCAGCAGCGCGCCGCGCACGCACGCGCACGCGCGCCGCGCGGGAAAACGCTTCCCGTGGCTCACCCGAAGGAGCGCTGCGAGGCGTCGCCCAGCGCGGCGCCCTCGAAGGCGTAGACGTGCAGGCCGCTCGCCATGTCGCTCGCGAAGACGTACCCGTCCTTCACGACGACGTCCCACACCTGCTCGGCCCAGTTGTTGCCGATGCCCCAGAAGGTGCCCTCCGGCTTCACGTAGACCGGCTGCCCGGAGAGCGCGAAGCCCACCTCGCGCGGCGCCGTCGGGTCCGCGAGGTCGAGCGCCCACACGCCGCCGTGGTACGCGGCGACGTACATGCGCGTGCCGACGACCTGGAAGTTGTGCAGGCTGTAGACGAGGTCGTGAGAGTCCGCCTGCGCCGCGAGGTCGTGCTCCGCGAGAAGCACGGGGTTCGCGTAGTCCGTGAAGTCGACGACCCAGAAGCGCGGCGGCGTGTTCACGACGTTCTCCGTGATGCCGACCACGATGCGCCGCCCGTCCATCACGACGGCGTGCGCGGTGTGGATCCACGAGTAGCTCGAGGCGCCCTCGCCCGACCACGTCCCGAGCACGCGCCCGAGGGCCGGGTCGCGCCCGTCGAGGATGCGGATGCCCGAGTACGAGTGCGAGACGACGACGATGGGCTCGCCCGTGAGCGGGTCGGGCTGCGTGGTCATGTCGTGCGGGAAGACCATGAAGAGCGGCCCCGCGGTGCCGAACTCGCTCATCGCGAGCGGGAGGTGGCGCGCCGACGTCGGCTCGAGCGGGAGGTTCGGGTTCACGAGCACGGCCTGGAGCCCGAGCGGCGTCTCCGTCAGGCGGAACACCGCTGCGCCGACGGCGGACGCGCAGTAGACGTAGCTCACGCCGCCGACGACGGACGTGTCCACCATGTGGCAGCTCGTCCCCTCGGGCGCGAGCGCGAGCACGCGGGGCGCGGCCGGGTCCGCGAGGTCGTAGACGACGAAGCCGTGGCCGCGCGAGGCGTCGCGCGCGCACTGCGTCGCGAGCGTCACCTGCGCCTCGCCCGGACCGGCCTTCACGTCGCCGATGCAGGAGGCCGCGTCGGGCGAGCGCTCGTAGTGGAGAAGCGCGGGAGCCGTCGGGTCGGAGACGTCGAACACGAGGAACCCGCCCTCGCTCGCCTCCTCTCCGGGCTTGCCGGCGTTCACGCCGACGAGGAGGAGGTCGCCCATGAGGTCGAGCTCGTTCATCTCGAGCCAGCCGAGCCCGTCGAGCTCGGGGTGCGCGTGCGCGAGAAGCGTCGCGTTCCACGTCATCGCGTGGAGCGCCGGGTCCTCGTGGTCGTGGTCGATGTCGAAGACCGCCGAGAGCACCGGCGGCGCCTCGAGCGAGACCGGCGAGACCGCGGCGGGCGCGACGCACCCTGCGCTGGCCAGGAGAACGAGGACGATGAGCCCCCTCATGCGGCCGGAGGGGGCGAGCCCTTCCTTGAAGCTATCTTCCCTCTAGCCGCGGAAGATCGGCCGGAGCGACAGGCGCATCGGGAGGGCGAGCGGGGCCGTGGGGCGGCCCCCCTGCAGGTGGCGCGCGTGGTCCTCGAGCTCCGCGACCTGCATGTCCTTCTGCTGGCCGTCATAACGCTCGCGGACGGGGAGCATCCGGCTCGCCGCCTCCTTCTCGCCATAGACGACCGTGAGCGGGACCCACTCCTTCTCCGCGTCGCGGATCTTGCGTCCCACGCCCTGGTCGCGGTCGTCGACGTCCGCGCGGATGCCCACGAGCGTGAGGCGCTGCGCCATCTCGAGGCACGCGTCGACGTAGGCGTCGCTCACGGGGAGGAAGCGGACCTGGGTGGGCGAGAGCCAGAAGGGGAGCGCGCCCTTGCCGCCCGACGCCATCTTGCGCGCCTCCGTCTCGAGGAGCGCGTAGACGTTGCGATCGATGGAGCCCGAGAGCGACGCGTGCAGGATGTACGGGTGCTTGCGCTCGCCGGCCTCGTTCACGTAGTGGATGCCGAAGCGCTCGCCGTTCTCGACGTCGATCTGCACGGTGGAGAGGGCCGCGGCCTTCCCCTGCGTGTCGTTGACGTTGAACTCGAACTTCATCACGAAGTAGAAGAAGCGCTCGTCCCACATCTCGATGAGGAGCGGGCGGCCGAGAAGCTTCGCGAGGTTCACCGCGAAGTCGCGGTTCTCGTCGAAGAAGCTGCGGACGAAGCGCACGCCGGCGTTGTAGGGCGTGCCGATGTCCTCCATCCACTGCATCGAGAGCTTGAACTGGTGCAGGAACTCCGCCTTCGCCTGCTCCATGTCGCCGACGACCGTGTGCATGTCGGGCATCGTGAACGTGCGCAGGCGGCGCAGGCCCGAGAGCTCGCCGGTCTTCTCGCGGCGGAACGAGTAGTGCGTGAGCTCGTAGATCCGCATCGGCAGGTGCCGGTACGAGATCGTGGCGTCATGCATGATGAGGTACTGGCCGAAGCACGCGGCGAAGCGGAGGAAGTACTCCTTGTCCTCCGACTTGAGCACGTACTGGCGCGCGGGGAAGCGGTCGAGGTACTTCTTGAGCGCCGGGTGCTCGTAGTCGTACATGATGGGCGTCTCGACGCGCATACCGCCCGCGGAGGCGACGAGGTCGGAGACGCGCGTCTCGAGGAGGCGCTTGATGAGCGAGCCCTTCGGGTACCAGCGGAAGTTGCCGGGGTCCGATCCGGGCTCGTAGTCGACAAGCTCCATCTCGCGCATCATCTTCACGTGCGGCGGCTCCTGGCCGGAGGTCGCGCGGGTGCCGAAGCGCTCGTGCTGGTTGAACGCGGCGAGCTCGGGCCACTTCGAGAAATCGAACTGGTCGGCCGGCGTGAGCTCTCCCTCGGGCGTGAGGACGTACCAGTGGGAGACGAGCTTCTTCTCCTTCTTGAGCGCCTCCGACTCGTTCTTCTCCTCGCCCTCGCCCGCGGGCTTCGCCGCGGCGGCGACGGCCTTCACCTGGTCCGCGCCGATGGAGCGCGAGAGCTCCGCGAGCGGGTGCCCCTTGACCTTGATGTTGAACATCTTGTACCAGCCGAAGGGGGCCGTCGTCACGTGGAAGCCCGCCTCGCTCGTGGCGGCCTTGAGCTTCTCGCCCACGGCGATGGCCTTCGGGGGCGCGGCCAGGCTGTTCGAGAGGTGCGCGTACGGGTAGAGAACGACCTTCTCGGCCTTGAGCTGGGCCGCGACGTCCTTGATGTTCTGCAGCGCGGCGGCGACGGTGCCGTCGACCGTCTCCTCGTCGCTCTTCTCGACGCTGTACATCACGACGAGCGCGTCCTCCACGCGACCCGCCTTCTCGGCGTCCGTGAGGGTGGGCGGGTTCCGGAGGGCCGGCTTCTTCGCCTCG
>DASRYU010000113.1:0-12506 GCA_035687045.1 Thermoplasmatota archaeon
TCGCGTGGGCCGCCGACGACCCCGACGGCGACACGTTGAGCTTCGACGTGCACCTCTCGGGAAGCGACGGCTCCACGCGGTCGTTCCTCGACCAGACGGGCGCCATCGTCGCGAGCGGCCTCGCGCACAGCACGACCTACAGCTGGTACGTCGTCGCGAAGGACGGCACCACCTCCACCGTCGGCCCCACGTGGACGTTCACCACCGCGCCCGCCGCCGCGACCGAGGCCGACAGGCCGCACGTCGTCGTCGCGTTCATCGACTCGGGCGCGAACCCGTACCACGCGCAGTTCCGCCGCCCGCACCTCGTCGACCACCCGTCGACGTACCTCACGGGCTTCCCGAACAACGCGAACGTGGTCGAGGTGCCGCTCTGCTTCTACGACCCCGCCACGAAGACCGTCGACTCCACGCGCTGCCCGGACATCCCGACGCAGGCGCCCATTGCCGACCTCGCCGCCTGGTCCGCCTTCCGCATGACGCCCCTCGCCCAGACGAACGCCGGCCAGGGACGCATCGCGTGGTTCCCCGGCACGAACATCATGCTCGTGTCGTTCAACCACACCGGCGACTCGCGCTTCGTCGGCCTTGACGGCGTCTACGGCGCCGGCGACGACCACGGCTCGTTCACCTCCTCGAACGTCGGCGGCGCCACGACGGGCACGTGCCCCGAGTGCATCGTCGTCATGATCGAGGCCGACAGCGTGGCGGCCATCACCGCCGCGTACAACTGGGCCGCGCGCCAGCCCTGGATCGACATCATCACCTCGTCCGTCTCCGTGGGCGACCTCGCGCTGGGCACGAACCCGCGCGACTTCTTCGCCGCGACGAGCGCCGCCACGCGCACCGCCGTGCAGAACGGCAAGCTCGTGTTCGAGGCGGCCGGCAACGGCGCGCTCAACGCCGGCGTCGCCCCCACCTCGACGTTCCTCTACGCGAACGCGAACCCGTGGACCATCCCGGTCGGCTGCTCGGCGGAGCTCAGCGGCCAGCAGTGCGGCTACCACGACTGGCCCAACGCCATCACCGCGAGCGGCGTCAACCGCATCAGCGCCGGCCCCAACACCTACACGGCGCTCCAGCCCATCGGCGGCACGAGCTTCTCGAGCCCGTCCGCCGCGGGCGTGGCGGCCCGCGCGCTCTACGCCGTGCGCGCGCACTACAACGACACCGTCGAAGGCCCCTCGGGCGACGCGGTGAAGTCGCTTGTCCGCATCCCCTCGGCCGTGTCCGCGCCGGCGGAAGGCCCGCTCGCGAACCGCGCGCTCACGCGCCTGGAGCTCGAGGAGGCGCTCTTCAAGACCGCGCGCCGCGACGTGCTCCCGCGCTTCCCGACGTACGCGCTCCCCAACGAGGAGATGCCCAACACGCCGCTCGGGTTCCTCCGCGAAGGCTTCGGCAACGTGTACCGCGGCGACCACGGCGTGGGCTACGTCGACGCGCAGGACGTCTGGTCCTCGAGCGGCGACATCGCCGCCGTCATCCTCGGCCAGAAGCCGATGCCGCGCCGCTGGCTCGAGGAGCAGTGGTGGGAAGGCGTCGTCTCGCCCGCGCAGAGCGCCCTCTTCGGCGCCGACGCGCCCGAGACGGACGGCAACGACGGCTGGCCGCGCAACGACCCGATGCCCAGCAACGCGGGCTCGCTCCTGGACGCGATCGACGGGCACAACCCGAACCTCGCCACGCCCCGCCTGCCGCCGTCGAACGCGAACGTGCCCATCGGGCCGACGCCCTCGCCGAGCGCGAACCGCTTCTACCTCCACCACAACGACCTCGGCCCGGACCCGACCTCGCCCACGGGCAACCGCCTGTACGAGAAGTACATGTCCGCCATCCCGAACCCGAACCTGCCCGGCCAGGACTGCGCGACCACGCTCTGCCCCGACCGCAGCGGCGTGGGCGCCACCGGCGCGAACCCCTTCGGGCCGTTCGTGACGACCTACGCGCTCAACCACCCGAAGATCGGCGGCGCGCTCCGGCTCGACCCCACGAAGGAGGTCGTCGTGCACGTCGAAGCGACGAACTACGCCGGCGCCCCCGCGAGCCCGGCGACGATGCGCTTCACGCTCACGAGCGACGACGGCCTCACCCTCGTGGGCCAGGCGTCGGCCACGCTCTCGGCGGCGCCGCCGAACCTCAACGGCATCTACGAGGCGCGCTTCAAGCCGCGCGTGGACACGCTCACCGACCGCCTCGAGCTCATCGTCTCGTGGGACGGGCCCGTCTACTCGGCGCACGTGCGCACGCTGGGCGCCTCCTGGATGGAGCTCCCCATCGTCGCGAACACGCCGCCCCTGGACTACGCGAGCGTCGTCTACTACGTCGACGACTTCGACGCGAGCTACAACGCCAACGGCGACACCGTGACGCTCACGCGCGACGCGACGAAGCTCGCGGGCGACCCGGACGCCGCCTTCACGTTCCTGCTGCCGCAGGCGTCGGGCGTCGTCATCAACCTGCAGTCGGAGGACCTGCTCGTGACGCAGCCCTCCGTGCTCTCGCCCTTCGGCTCGGCGCGCCTGTACCCGTGCACGTTCCCCCTCGGCGAGTTCGGCGCCGCGCAGGTGACGCTCACCGTCTCCCTGCGCGCGGGCAACGTCCCGCTGGGCGGCGGCTCGCTCACGACGACGCTCGCGCTCCTCCACGACGGCGCGGCGGAAGGCGTGCGCATCCCGCTCTACCTGCACCCGGTCACGCTGCCGACGAACGTGCCCCTCGTGGGCACCATCCGCATGAGCGGCCCGGCCGGAGTCTTCGCGCAGAACATGGGCGTGTGCGGCGGCGGCGCGGCGCACCCCATCTCGCTCTCGCTCGCCATCGCGCCCATCGCGGGCCCGTCGGCGACGCTCGCGAGCACGCCCACGACGCTCTCCGGAACGGTCACGCTCTCGGGCACCGCCACCTTCCCCGCGTCCCCGCGCGTCGCCTCCGTCACGTGGTACGCGAAGGACATGGCGACGTGGAACACGAACCCCGACACGTTCGTCCTCGACACCGACGGCCCCGGCACCTCCTCGAACGGCCCCATCTGGACGGCGCCGCAGCCCGCGGGCGTCACGGCCACCTTCCGCAGCGCGCGCCCGGTCGCGCAGGACGCGCCGTCGCTCTCGCCCAACGGCGTCGCGACCGCGCAGTTCTGGGTCACCGGCGTCGTCGCGCAGGTGCCCGACGTCACCGTCGAGATGACGGTGCTCCTCGAGAAGCCTGACGGCAGCCAGCGTCTCCTCGGCAGCGGCAGCGTCACGAAGCGCGTCGTGAGCCCGCTCGCGTCCATCCCGCCCCCGCCCCTGTGGCACGAGGCGTTCGTCGTCGACTTCCGGCCGAAGGTGCTCGCTCCCGACGCGGACGAGAAGCTCGTCTTCGTCGTCAACGCGCGCAACGTCGGCCCCGCGGCGACCAACCTCGTGTCGTGCATCTGCGGCGGCCAGGACCGCCCCATCACGGTGACGCTCCCCCGCGACCTCTCCTCGGCGCCGACGGACACCGCCGTCGTCGTCCAGCTTGGCAACCTCGTCCGCACGCTCCCGACGATGGGCGGCGCGTGGAGCACGACGGTCGACACGGCGAAGGTGCCCAACGGCGCCGCCCTCCTGTCGGTGACGCCCCGCGGCACCTACGACGGCGTCGAGCGCACCGGCCAGCCCGTCGCGCGCACCGTGACGATCTCGAACGTCGGCGTCAACACGCCGCCGACGGCGGCCATCGCGCTCGCGCCCCCGAGCGGCCCGGCGCCCCTCAGCGTCACGGCCACGCTCACCGGCAGCGACGCGCAGACCGGCCAGGCCTCGCTCGCGTGGTTCGTCGACTGGGGCGACGGCACGAACTCCAGCGGCACGGGCCTCCCGGCGACGGCGACGCACGTGTTCGCGCAGGGCAGCCGCACGGTGCGCCTCACCGTCACCGACGCGGGCGGCATGTCGGGCACGGCCGCGACGATCGTGAGCGCCTTCGTTCCCGCGCCGCAGGACGCGGTCCGCGTGCGGGTCGACGACCTCGCGCCCGTCCTCGCCACCGACGTCTCCGGCGACGGCACGTTCGCCGAGTGGAGCGCCGTGGTCCCGCTCTCGGGCACCGGCGTCCACACCATCCGCGCGCAGCACGTGCGCGGCGGCGACGTCGTCGCGGAGCGCGCCGTGCAGGTGCAGGTGCGCGCGCCGCCGATGCCCGACCTCGCCATCGTCGCGCCCTCGCCCGGCGCGATCGTCGCGTCGGATGGCGCGCTCACCGGCACCGTGACGCACCACGCGCCGGTGACGGGCGTCCACGCGTCGACGGACGCGACGTTCGCGTCGTACGTCGAGGCGACGACCTCCGACGGCTACGCGACGTGGAGCGTGCCGCTGAGCGCGCTCGCGCTCGCCGAGGACGCGCTCTCGACGGTCTACGTCCGGGCGCTCAGCGCCGAGGGCGACCCGGTCGTGTCGCGCTCGTTCACGATCGACGACGCGCCCAACGCGGGCATCGTCGTCCTCACCACGCTGCCGGTGCACACGCAGACGCCCGTCGAGTTCAGCGGCGCCGCGGCCGAGGCCGCGACCGGCGCAGCGATCACGGGCTACGCGTGGAGCTTCGGCGACGGCGGCACCGCCACGGGCGCCACGGCGAGCCGCTCCTACGCGCAGGACGGCACCTACACGGTGACGCTCACCGTGACGGACGCCCACGGGCGCACAGGCACGGCGACGCGCAGCGTCACCATCCTCAACCGCGCGCCCGTCCCCACGCTGAGCTACACGCCCGCGATGCCGGTCACGACCGACACCGTGAGCTTCACCGCCAGCGCGACCGACGCCGACGGCACCGTCACGAGCATCGTGATCCGCGTCCACAACGGCACCTCCACGAGCGACCCCGTCCTCGCCACCGGCGGGACGACGCTCCAGGTGAAGTTCCCCGACGATGGCAGCTATCTCGCGGTCGCCACCGCCACCGACGACGACGGCACCGAGGGCTCCCTCCAAACGCTCGTGCACGTGTCGAACGTGCGCCCCACGGCGCTCCTCGTCGCCACGCCGACGCTTGTCGGCACCGGCGGCGACGTGACGTTCAACGCGAGCACGAGCTACGACCCGGACGGCGCCATCGTGAGCTACATCTTCGACCTCGGCGACGGCCGCGACCCGATCGTCCAGGCGACCCCCGTGCTCGTCGCGTCGTACGCCTCGAACGGCGTCTACCACGCGCGGGTCACGGTCGTCGACGACGACAACTCGGAGGACCCCAGCCCCACGGTGATGATCCGCGTGAACGGGCGCCCCACGCTCTCGAACCCCGGCAACAAGCACGTGGCCGAGGGCGAGACGCTGACGTTCCAGCTGACGGCGACGGACCCCGAGAACGACCCGATCACGTACTCGATGAACCGCACCATCGAGGGCGCGTCGCTCCACGCGACGACCGGCGTCTTCACCTGGACGCCGAACTTCGCGCAAGAGGGGACGTACTACGTCACGTTCACCGCGCACGACGGCGTGAGCGGCTCGAGCCGCAGCGTCATCCTGTCGGTGGGCGACGTCCCGCTCCCGCCGGTGCTCCACCCCATCGGACCCAAGACGGGCGCGGAGAACTCGTTCCTGACCTTCACGGTCAGCGCGAGCGACCCCGACACGCCCTCGCCGACGCTGAGCGCCACGAACCTCCCGCCCGGCGCGGTGTTCCAGCCCAGCACGGGCACGTTCGGCTGGACGCCGAACTTCACGCAGGCGGGCGTGTACGTCGTGAGGTTCAGCGTCACCGATGGCACGTTCACCATCTTCGAGGACGTGACCATCACCATCGCGAACGTCGACCGCCCGCCCGTGCTCGCGCCCTTCAGCGGCGGCTCGGTGCTGCAGCTGAGCACGCTCGCCGTCATGCTCTCCGCGTCCGACCCGGACGGCGAGCCCATCAGCTGGGCCGTGAGCGGCCCGCCGGGCATGAGCGTGCAGGACCTCGGCGGCGGCAGCGCCCGCCTCCTCTGGACGCCCCCCATCGGCACGGTGGGCAAGTTCCAGGCGACGGTGCTTGCCACCTCCGGCTCGCTCGCGGTCTCGCGCGCGGCGAACTTCACGGCGCTGTTCAACACGTCCTTCGCCGTGAGCGCCGCGACGCCGACGACCGCGCAGACGTCGCCGGGCCAGGCGGTCCTGCTCTCGACGCTCGTGAAGAACACGGGCCCGCAGACGGACACGTTCGCGATCACCGTCGCGAACAGCGCGGGCTGGGCGAACACGACGAACGCGCCCGCCACCATGACGCTCGCGCCGGGCGAATCCCGCCACGTGAACGTCACCGTCATCGCCGACGGGAACAAGCCCGTGAGCTTCACAACGGTGACCGCGAAGTCGCTCGGAGACAACACGACGTCCAAGTTCACGCGCTTCCGCGTCGACATCCCCGTCCTCGCGACGGTGACCGTCGACAACGTCGTCGTGGAAGGCGCCACCGTCTCCCAGCGCGCGAGCGGCCGCGTCGTCGTCACGCACCTTGACGGAACGCCCGCCGTGGGCGCGCCCGTGACGGTGACGCAGACGCCCGACGAGGTCAACGTCGGCGGCCTCGGAAGCTCGCTTCGCAGCACGCGCACCGGCACCACCAACGACACGGGCGTCTTCCTCTGGGACTTCACCCAGACGCCGGGCGGGAACACCCCCGGCGAGCACCAGCTCGTCGTCGTCGCGAGAAAGGACGGAGGCCCCGAGCGCGTCATCGTGACCCGCTACAACATCGTTGTGTGAGGGCGCGACGCCAGCGAGAGTGAAATAGGGGCTCCCTCCTGGGAGCCCCTATCATGCTCGCCGGTGTCGACGAAGCGGGGCGCGGGCCCGTCCTCGGGCCCCTCGTCGTCGCGGCCGTCCTCGTCGAAAGCGACCGCCCCCTCCGCAAGCTCGGCGTCAAGGACAGCAAGCTCCTCACCCCCGCGAAGCGGGAAGAGCTCGCCCCCCGCATCCGCGAGCTCGCCGCCCGCGTCGAGCTGCGCGTCGTGCCCGCCGAGGAGCTCAACGCCCGCATGCCAGGCCAGAACCTCAACGAGATCGAGGTCGACGCCTTCGCCGAGCTCGTCGAGCGCCTCGCCCCCAAGACCGCCGTCCTCGACGCCTGCGACGTCAACGCCGAACGCTTCGGCCGCAACGTCGGCGCCCGCGTCACGCACCCCGTCGTCATCAAAGCGATGCACGAAGCCGACGCCCGCCACCCCGTCGTCGCCGCCGCCAGCATCCTCGCCAAGGTCGAACGCGACCGCCTCATGGCCCAGATCAGCGCCACCCACGGCGCCTGCGGCAGCGGCTACTCGCACGACGTGAACACGCAGCAATGGCTCGCCGCCTACGTCCGCCAACACAACAAGCTGCCGAGCTTCGCCCGCCGCGAATGGGAGACCGCCCGCCGGCTCATGCAGCGCGACCTCACCCAATTCCTCGGCGCACCCGCGCCCCCACAGGCCGACGACCGTACCGCCAAACCTAAAAAGCCCGTCCGCCGGTCCCGCGCGCAGTGAACGCGCCGAAGTACACCACCGTCGAAGAGTGCGTCAAGCGCATGGAGGAAGGGTTCTGGCGCCGCTACCACGCGAGCGCCGACCTCCGCGCCAAGCTCGCCGGCAAAGAGCGCATCATCCAGCTCGCCCTCACCGACGGCCACGGGTACTGGTTCCACATCCTCGACGGAAAACTCGCCGAAGTCCAACACGGCATCCACCCCAAGCCGGACGCCACCGTCCACGTCTCCAAGCACGACCTCCTCGCCGTCTTCAACGGCGAGCTCAAACCCATGCAAGCCTACCTCACCGGCCGCGTCCGCGTCAAAGCCAGCTTCAGCGACATGCTCTTCGCCAAATCGCTCATCGGGTGAGCTACAGCCACGACCGGCACGTCATCCGATAGAACCGACCCCGCTCGTTCTCCAACGCCTCCGCCAGCAACAGATTGTACAGCTCCCAATGCGGCACCCGACGCCCCACACGGAAACTGTACCACGCCGCCACCGTATCCGCCGCCTCCTTGTCCTCCCGCGTCACCACCGCGTTGATGAACCGCCGCACCGGACGCTCCTGGAACGCAAGCTCATGGCGCGGCGCCTTCGCCGCCGCCACCGCGCGCGCGACAGCCGCAGGGCCGGGAAGATCGTTCACGTGAGGGGTTTCGGACGACATGCAGCGGGAAGGACGCGCGCGGAGGGCATGGGGAGTGTGGTGGATGCGCGCCAGGTGGCGCGCGCAGAGAAATCCTCATATCCGCCACGCGTGCCGGTCGCACCGCCCGTGTCATGCGTCCCATGCGTCGCATGCGCGCCGTGCGTGCAGCGCGGGGCGTACATCCCACGCGCGCAGCGCGCGCCACGCTCGCAGCGCGTCACGCGCGCGCGTCGTGCCCCTCGCGTCACCCCACGATGCCGTACCCGACGATGCGCTGGTTGGCGTTGTCGAGGTTCACGATGACGACGCGCTCCCCCGGCGCGTACGCGAGCGGGGCGGACAGCTCGAACTGGACGGCGCCTTCCTTGCCCGCGCCTAGCTCCGCCTTCGCGCGCGCGTTCACCATCTGCCAGCCGAGGGCGAGGTGGTAGACGCCTTCGTTCTTGATGCCGGGCTTGAAGAACGGCGTGACGCTGCACTTGAGCTGGAGCGCCGTGTTGGGTTCGGCGACGGTGAGGGAGCCTTCGGGTGCGAGCACTTGGCCGCGGTCGAGGTCGTCGTTCTCGATGTTCTTGAGGGCGAGGCCGACGTGGTCGCCCGTGTGCGCTTCGCTGACGTCGACGTCGTGGACCTGGATGCTGCGCACTTGGGCGGTCTTCGCGCTCGGGTAGGCGCGCAGGACGTCGTGCTTCTTGACGACGCCTTGCTTGACGAAGCCGAGGACGACGGCGCCGATGCCTTTGACGTTGAAGTGGTGGTCGATGGGGATGCGCACGGGCCCTTCGCGCGCGGGGGAGGCGAGCTCGACGATCTTCTGGCGGACGTTCGCCGGCTTGTCGTCGGTCGTCATGGGGATGCCGGCGAGGGAGGTGCCTTTGAGGAGCGGCGCGATCTGCTCGGGCTGCACGTAGTTCTGGAGAACGATCAGGCCGCGCGAGACGCCGGCGGCGGCCGCGGCGACGATGCTTTCGCCGAGGTCGCGGTTGACCTCCTTGACGACGAGGAGGATGGCGTCGGCGGAGTTGACGGCGTAGCAGAGGGGGTGGACCTTCTCCGGGTGGCGGAAGGGGACGACCATCGAGACGTGCGTGTCGCCTTCCTTGAACGTCACGAGCTGGACGTCGCTCTCCGTGCTTTTCTTGCCGAGCTCGCGGGCGTAGTCGAGGTTGCCGAGGACGCCGAGCGTGACCGCGGGCATGTCGGGCGCCCACTCGCGGGCGCCGCTAAAGCCTTTCGGGGCGCCGCGCGCGGCGGGCGGTCTCATCGCGCGTGCACGACGACGGTGCCGGCGGCGAGGTCGCCCATGCGCTGGTCAAGCTCGGTGACGCGCATGCTCCAGGCGTCGAGGAGGACGAACGCGGGCCCGAAGGGGGTGATCCAGAGGAGGCGCAGGAGGTTGCGCAGGAACGCGTCGCCCATGGTGGGCGGCTGGCCGTCGACGCGGGCGACGCGGCAGCCCGTGAGGAGCTTGCCGGGCGTGCGGGCTCCGAGCCCTTCGAAGAGCGTCATGTAGAGGAGGAGCATCGGGAGCTCGAAGATGCTCACGACCCACAGGAGGCCCGCGACGGGGCTGCGCTGGCCGAGCACGTCGACGTCGGGGATGCGCAGCCATCCGGCGGAGGCGACGACGAAGGAGAAGACCCAGGCGAGGACGAAGACGATGACGGCGTCGACGCCGAACGCGACGGCGCGGCGGCGCGTGCTGGCGGTGTGCGGCGCCTCGCGCTGCCAGCTGTAGGTGCCCGAGGACGTGCGCGCGCCGGCTTCCTGCTGCGCGGCGAGGGCTACGCGATCCCCTCCAGGGCGTGGCGGAGCTTGTTGCGCTGCGCGAGGGCGGCGACGAGGTGCTTCGCGGCGAGGTTCGCGTTCCCCGCCTCCGCGAGCGTCGCCTCGCGCGCGCGCGTGGCGAGGTACTGCGCCTGCAGGTGGCGCACGTCGTCGCGCGCGGCCGCGGGCAGCTCGACGGGGGCGTGGGCGAGAAGCGAGTCGACGGCGAGCCAGCTCATGCGCACGCTGCGGGTGAAGTCCCCCTCGCGGAGGGCGAGGTTCGAGAGCGCGACGCCCTCGATGGCGCGGTCGAGCGCGGAGGGCGCCTCGAGGCGGCGGAACGACTCGTGCACGCGGCGGCTGTCGCGCAGCGAGAGCGGCGTGCCGGGGTAGACGAGCGTGGCCTCGGCGTCGCGTGGCTTGTGGAGCAGCACGACGAGCGCGATGTGGAGCGCCATCGCGAACGTGCCGGCGAGGAACACCATGTCGAAGACGCCCGCGCCGCCGATGCTGATGACGGTGTTGTCGTGCGCGTCGCGGAAGTGCGCGCCGATGTCGTCGACGTTCATGAGGTCGGCGCCGATGAGCGCGCCCATGGTGCCGCTCGCGTAGGCGATGGGGACGCCGGTGATGGGGCGGCGGAGGCTCACGACGAGCGCGAAGACGAGCGCGACGATGACGGGAAGGAAGAACGTCGGGTACTTCGCGACGATGCCGATGTCGGGGCGGAACTGCACGATGCGCCAGGCGGTGAACGCGACGAGCGCGGTGCCCACGATGGCCGGGAGGATGCGGAGCTTCCCCTTGCGGATCCAGATGGCGACGAGGATGATGGGAACGATGGTGCCGCCGACGTTCACCGCGAGGTAGGTGCCGCCGAAGATGGCGAGGGGGATGTTGACGGCGCCGCCGGCGATGCTTCCCAGGGCGAGGAGCGCGACCTCCTTCCCGCTGAACGCGAAGTCGGCGAAGACGTCCGCGCGCCTGCGGAAGAGGTAGTAGATGAGCGCCAGGCTCGCGAACGCCATCACCAGGCTCCACGGAACCTGAGCGAGTTCGAAGGAGAGCGGCATGGCCCCTGCGTCTCCTCGAAGGCTTGAAGGGCCATGACCCTTTGCTGTCCTCACCGCGGGTGAGGACTGACGTGACCACGTGGCGGCGCTGGGTCTTCGAGATCCGCGCCCCCGCGGACGAGTTCCTCGAGCGCCTCGGGCGCGGCCTCGCCGTCCGCGGCATCCACGTCGAGCCTGGCGAGCATTTCGACCTCATCCTGCGCGGCTTCGGCGCGCGCGCCTTCCTGCAGGCGCGCTGGGTGGACGAGGGGCTCGAGGTGCGGGCGAAGCTCAAGGCCGGCTTGTTCTCCAGCAAGCCGGCGCTCGAGCGCGTCATCCTCGACGCGGGCCGCGAGGCGCAGGCGGAGCTCACCTTCGAGAAGGGGGCGCGGCGCGCATGATCGAGTGCGAGCGCTGCGGCCGCCTGTATCCTGAGGTCGTGGGCGCGCCCAGCCAGGTCTGCCCCCACTGCGAGCACGAGACGGGCGCGGCGGCGCCGCGGCGCGAGGCGGAACCCCGCGCCATCCCCGCGGATCCGGTCGGCGCCATCACGCTCGCCGCGCGCGTGGGGGCGCGCGAGTACCCGCGCCTGCTCCTGCTCTGGCTCCCCGCGCTCCTCGTCGAGCTCGCCGCCGGCGCCATCATCCTCGCCTACTCGGACGCGCTGGGCATCCCGGACGACGGCACCTCGACGACGGGCCAGGACATGCAGCTCCTGGGCGTCGCGATGCCGCTCCTGCTGCTCTTCTTCAGCGCGCGCCTGGCCACGTGGAGCTTCGTCGCGGCGCGCGTGTTCGCCTTCGCCGCGCCCGATGCGCCGCGCGTCGCGTGGCGGCGCCTCCTGCCGCAGGCGCTCCTGGGCGGCTTCGTCCTCACGCTCGCCTACATGGCCGGCGCGCTCCTCCTGCTCATCGGGTGGTTCGTCGTGCTCCACTGGTTCGCGTACGTGCCCGCGTTCGTCGCGCGCGGCGGGCGCGTGACGTCCGCGTTCGACGAGAGCCGCCGCTTCGCCCGCGAGCACGCCACCTTCGGCTTCACGGCGCTCCTCGCGCTCGTGCTCATCGGCGTCTACGGCGGCTGGTACGCGCTCTCGCTCGCGCTCGATGGCTGGCTCGCCGAGCTCGCGCCCGCGCTCGTCCTGTGGCTGACCGGGCCTCTTGTCCCCCTTCTCGCGGCGAGCTACGTCGCCCTCGCCTCGACGGAGGAGAAGGAGGCGCCGGCGCCGCGAAGCGGAGCCGCGGAGGTCGTGCGGGCCTCGACGAAGTGCCCTCAGTGCGCGACGCTCATCCCGTACACGCCGACGGGCGCGCCGGTGGACATCGTCTGCCCCTCGTGCGGGCGCGCGGGCAGGGTGCTCTGAAGAAGCGCGGCCAGGTCCACCTCGGGCGCGTCCCCCGCCGGCTGCGCAAGGGGGCCCGTCGCGGAGACCCCGGTGACCTCGAGGATGACCGCGCCGAGGCCCGCGCCGGTGTGCTCGAGCCGCCAGGTGGCGCCGCCTTGCGTGCGGGCACTCGCGCGGTCGATGTCGGCGCCGCGCACGAGCGCCTCCGCGCGGGCGAGAAGGCGGTCCGCGT
>DASRYU010000114.1:0-4690 GCA_035687045.1 Thermoplasmatota archaeon
GGCAGCATCAGGACGTGGTAGTCGCTGAGCGTGCGCTTCTCCTCGGCGGGCAGGTCCTTCTTCACGAGCTGGTTGAGGTGGACGAGCTCCGGCTTCGCGCCCAGCGCCTCGAAGGCGTCGTACATCTCCTGCTCGTTGTTCGTGCCTTCGATGCGGAGGACCGCCACCCGGATGTCGCTCTTGTGGACCATCTACGCCATCCTCCTGTGGAAGGCCTCGGTGTGCTCGCGACGCGCGTCCTCGACGCTGACGCTCACGAGCTTGTTGCGCCCGTCGCTGATGTCGATGCTGCGGCCGCCGACGGTGCCGATGCGGACGTAGGGGACGCCGGCCGCCTTCATGTGCGCCTCGAACGCGAGCGAGTCGCGCGTCTCGACGAGCCAGCGCGTGTTGCTCTCGCTGAAGAGCTTCACGTCGCTCGGGAAGTTGCCCAGCGGCCCGACGTCGACGCGGGCGCCGATGTCGCCGCCCATGCACATCTCGGCGAGCGTGACGGCGAGCCCGCCGACGCTCACGTCGTGGCAGGCCGCGACGATGCCCTTCTCGATGGCCGTGACGACCGCTTCCGCGTACTTCTTCGTCGTCTGGATCTCGACGGTGGGCACCTGCGTGCTCTCGCCGCCTTCGACGGCGAAGTAGTGGCTGCCGCCCATCTCGTCGCGCAGCGCGCCGACGTGGAAGATGGCGTGGTTCTCCTGCTTGAGGTCGGTCGTGACGCACTTGCGGATGTCGTTCACGATGCCCACACCCAGGAGCGTCGGCGTCACCGGCACCGGCGTGTACGCGGACTCGTTGTACATCGAGACGTTGCCCGAGATGAACGGGACGCCGAGCGCCCGCGCACCGTCGCCCAGCGCCATCGCGGCCTTCTCGATCTTGCCCATCTGGAGGGGCTTCTGCGGGTTGGGCAGGTTGAGGTTGTCCGCGATGCTGTCCAGGCGCGCGCCGACGGCGGCGAGGTTGCGCACGAGCTCGTCGATGCCGGAGAGCGTGCCGCGGTACGCGTCGACGTCCGTGAGGTGCGGGTTGATGTCCGTGGTGATGGCGAGGCCCTTCCACGAGTCCTTCACGGGCTTGAGCACGGCCGCGTCGCCGTGGCTCGCGAAGCCGACCTTGCCCTGGAGGGGCTTGAGGACGGTGCCCGCGCGGACCTCGTGGTCGTACTGGCGGATGACCATCTCGCGGCTGCAGATGTTCTCGTGGCCGAGGAGCTTCAGGAGGACCGGCGAGTAGTCCAGGCGCGGCGCGGGGCGCTTCGTGGTCGTGCCCGGCACCTCGCTGAACTCCATGGGGCGGTGGTAGACGGGGCCGCCGTAGAGGAACTCGCTGTCCATGTCGAAGCAGAGGAAGCCGTTGAACATCACGCGCACGCGCTTGTCGGGGATGGCCTGGCCGACGACGCGCGCCTCGACGTCCCACTTGGCGGCGACGTCGAGGACGGCGTTGACCTGGTCCGGGCGGCACGTGACCATCATGCGCTCCTGCGACTCCGAGACCCAGATCTCCCACGGCTTCATGTTCGAGGCCTTGAGGTGGACCTGGTCGAGGTGGATCTCCGCGCCCACACCCGCGTCGAGCGCCATCTCGCCGCACACGCAGGAGAGCCCGCCGCCGCCGAGGTCCTTCATGCCGGTGATGAGCTTGCGCTCGTTGAGCTCGAGCGACGCGTGGATGAGCGGCTCCTTCGTGATGGGGTCGCCCAGCTGAACGGCGCTGCGGCCCGTCTCGTCGGCGTCGGAGGCGAGGTCCGCGGAGGCGAACGTGACGCCGTGGATGCCATCGCGGCCGGTCTTGCCGCCGAGGAGCACGTAGACGTCGCCGACGTTGCCGACGCGCGAGTGGATGAGGTGCTCCTTCTTCATGATGCCAATGCAGCCCACGTTCACGAGGCAGTTCGTGAGGAACTTGGGGTGGAAGTGGATGCTGCCTGCGACCGTCGGGATGCCGATGCGGTTGCCGTAGTCGCGGATGCCGGCGACGACGCCGCCGAAGAGGTACTTGGGGTGCTTCGTGCCCTGGGGGAGCGACTCGTAGGGCGTGTCGAGCGGCCCGAAGAAGAGCGGGTCGACCAGAGCGATAGGCTGGGCGCCCATGCAGACGACGTCGCGCACGACGCCGCCGATGCCCGTGGCCGCGCCGCCGTACGGCTCGATGGCGCTGGGGTGGTTGTGGCTCTCGATCTTGGCGACGTAGGCCCAGTCGCCGTCGAAGTGCATGACGCCGGCGTCCTCGCGCGCGATGAGGCGCTCCTCGTGGATGCCGTAGACGTGGCGCTTGAGGACGGGCTTGGACGACTTGTAGCAGCAGTGCTCGGACCACGCCTGGCCCAGCGCCTCCAGCTCGATGTCCATCGGGTCGCGCCCTTCGCTCTCGAAGTACTGCGCGACGCGACGCATCTCCTGCGCGTCGAGGCCGATGCCCATCGTCTTGCTGATCTCGACAAGCTCCTCGTCCGTCGCGTCCTTGAGGACGACGCGGTAGACCTCGGGCGTCTTGTGGACGAGGACGCTCCGCTTCTCCAGTGCTCCCGGCATGTGTCTCACGCCTTCTGGATGGTGATCTTCGGGATGTGGATGACGGGGTTCACGAGGAGGCGCTTGCACATCTCGTCGACCTGCGCCTTCGCCTCCGTCTCGCTCGCCGCGTCGACGTCGAGGGAGAAGGCGTGGACCGACTTCACGGCCTTGACGCCCTTGAAGCCGAGGAGCTCGAGGGCTTTCTTCGTGTTCGCGCCCTCGGGGTCGGCGACGCCGGGCTTGAGCTCGATCCGGACTTCCGCGCGGTACACCATCTTGGCCACCTTCGGTGGCGCCATGCGCGGGCGCTCCATGAAGCCTCGGCGGCCAGTTACTGGAAGTGACCTCGCTGGCGCTCGCTCCGCCCCGCCGCGCCGTCGCCGGCCGCGCCAGGTCGCCGCCGCGCCCCATACGCTTCCACGGCACGCTACTTCCACGCGCGCGTGGTTCGGCGCCGCATGCTTCGCGCGCTGGCGACGCTGCTCGCCCTCACGCTCCTGGCCGTGGCTCCGGCGGCGAGCGCCGACGCCACCACCGTCACGCCGAGCGGAAGCTCCGCGACCTGCACGGGCGAGTGCCGCGTCGAATGCGTCGAGCACCCCGCCGGACGGGGCTACGCCTGCCTCGCCGTGAGCGTCGATGGGGACGCCACGACGCGCTGCTACGGGCCCGACTCCTGCGTCTCCGTCGCCCTCACAGGGGACGCCACCTGCAGCTCGAGCCTCGTGGGCCTCTGCATCGCGGTCTCCGCCATCGGCCGCGCGGACGGCAATATCGCGGTGGGCGGCTGCAGCACGGTGATCGCCGTGGGCATCCCCGACCCCTGCGCGCTCTAAGGACGCATGCGCTCGAGCGCCGCCCGCACCGACGCCCACTCCTTCTCGATCTCGGCGACGCGCGCGGCCGCGTCGCGCGGCATCTCGCGGATGCTGAGCGTCTCGAGCTCGCGGCACAGGCTGGAGAGCGTCGTCGCGCCGAACATGCCCGCGGTCGACTTGAGCGAGTGGGCGGCGCGGTGCAGGTCGGCCACGCGCGCATGCGCGAGCCCCTCGCGCAGCGTCTCGAGAAGGCGCGGCGCCTCGCCGAAGAACGTGTCGATGAGCTCGCGCATGACCTCCGGCTCGCCGCCGAGGTCCTCCTGCAGCTTCTGGAGGGCGGAGGCGTCGACGGCGCTCATCGGCGCGCGGAGTGGCTCGACCCGCTCAAAACCTTTCGTGCAGCCAGCGCGCCGGCGACGACGGCCGCGAGCGCGAGGGCCGCGGGCGAGGGCACGGCGTCGCGCTCGCGCGGCGCGGCGGGCCATTCCACCCAGACCCCGGTGTTGCCCCCCTCGTCGAGGATGAGCGCGACGGCCACGGAGGGGTCCTCGCGGCGGAGGACGAGCTCGACGACCCTCTCGATGCCGCGCCACGTGTGAGGTGCCTCCAGCGTCGCCGGCGTCTCCGCGAGCGCCGCGGCGTCCGCGCCCGGCGCGACGCCCGCGACGCGCACCGGGGGCTCCGCGTCGACGCGCACCGCCCCCGACCGGGTCCGCACGAGGAGGCGCGCCTCGTGCGCCCCCAGCGGCTCCTGCGACGCCAGCACGTCCGCGGCGGCGGCTCCCGGGAGCGCGAGGAGCGCGAGGAGCAGCGCGAGCCTCATCCGAGCGTCACCCTCGCCAGCACGCGGAGCTGGACGTGGTGCTGGCCGGAGCGCAGCGGCCCGTCCGGGAGCGCCACGCGCAGCGTCGCTTCCTCGCCGGGCGCGAGGGTCGCGTCGAACACGGCGCGGCTCCCGCTCGCGGAGGGGGCGAGCGTCTGCGCGCCACGCACAAGCGTCACGCCCGCGCGCGGCTCCGTCTCGACGACGAGCCGCGAGACGGGCGCGCCGCCGGCGTTGCGCAGGGGGACGTGCGCGACGCGCCCCTCGACGGTGGGCTCGCCCAGCGCCACCTCGACCCACGGCCCCGCGTCGAAGCTCCACGTCGCCTGGCTCGACGTGCCGTTGGGCCACGAGAGGATGAGCTCTCCGCCGTAGCGGCCCGCGGGAAGCGTCGGCGGCGCCTCGACGCGCACGCGCCCGTCCGCGAGGGTCGCCTGGATCCGCGCTTCCGCCTGCCCGTCCCAGCGCGTGAAGCGGAAGGTCGCGTTCGCGCCCTCCAGCGGCCATGGCGCCTCCCCGCGGCGTGGCAGGTG
>DASRYU010000115.1:0-8648 GCA_035687045.1 Thermoplasmatota archaeon
CCTTCGTGGTGAACGTGTCCGCGTCGAGCGCGGCCTCCACCGCCACGGCGCGCTTCACCTGCGCGAGCGCCTCGGGCGCGTGCACGCGGAGCACGTCCTCCTCGCGCGCCGGCGCCGGCTCGAGGAACTTCGCCTGGCCCCACGCGGCGAGCGCCTTCTGCGCGGCGCGGATCCGGTCCGGTCGCTCCGGGTGGCCGAACGACGCGTGCGCGTCCTCGGGGCCGGACGTGAACACGGGAAGCATCCGAGGGCGTCCACCCACTCAAAACGCTTAAGGGGCATCTTCTCGTCGCGCGCAGCGTGGCCTTCCCGGCGGCGGAGACGAGCGCGCGCCCTGCGACGAGCTCCGCTCGCCTGGCGGAGCGCTGGCGCTCGCTCGTCGCGCACGTCGAGTCGTACCCGCTCGAGCGCGTCGGCCTCGCCGCCATCGCCGCGGGCGTCGTGCTGCGGCTCCTCGCGCCGTTCTTCATGGACCTGCGCTCCGACGGCGACACGTACACCGCGATGGGGCAGGCGTGGGCGATGCACCGCGAGTTCATCATGCCCTACGGCGACGTGACCACCTGGGCCGCCACGCCGCCAGGATACTCGAACCACTACCCGCCCGCGTACCCGTTCTTCCTGGGCATCGTCTTCAGCCTCTTCGGCTTCGGACTCTGGCAGGCGAAGTGGGCCGCCGTCTTCATCTCCATCCTCGCCCTCGTCGCCGTCTACGCCACGACGCGCGACCTCTACGGGCGCACCGCCGCCGCCCTCGCCGCCGGCATCATGGCGCTCGAGCCGCACCTCCTCTGGGTCACGGGCGCGGGCTTCTCGGAGAACATGGTCCTCCTCTTCTTCGCGCTCACCATGTGGGCCATCGTGCGGAGCCTCGAGGACGACCGCTACATCGTTCTCGCCGGCCTCTTCGCCGGGCTCACCTACCTCTCGCGCGCGAGTGTCGGCTACTTCTTCGTCATCGCCGGCACGGGCGGCTTCTTCTGGCGCCTCGCCTACCGCGGCTGGGGCGTCCTCGCCAACAAGTGGTACCTGAGCGCCATCGTCCTCTTCCTCGGCATCATGGGCGCGTGGGCGTACAGGAACGTCTCGCTCTTCGGCTACGCGCCCGAGGTCATCGTCCTAGGGCCGTCGCTCCTTCTGGCCGCCGGCGCACTGGGCGCCTTCGCCCTCACGCTCCTCCTCCCCTTCGCCATCAACTCGCGGCTTCGACGCTGGCCCAACTTCGTCCCCGGCCTCGTCCTCCTCGCGGTGGCGGGCGCGCTCGCCGCCTGGGCGGGCATCCTCGCGCTCGGCGACGGCTTCGCGCGCTCGCTCACGCTCATGGTCCCGCTCTGGGAGACGTCCAGCTACACGCGCTACGTGCAGGACCTCGCCATCCAGAAGAGCGACATGTGGCGCCACGCGCTCGTCGCGAAGATCCCCTTCTTCCTCGCCTTCTTCGGCTGGTACGCGCTCCCCATGCTCCCGGAGTCGTGGAAGGCGGCCGCGCGCTTCCGCGAGGAGCGGACGAGCGCGCTCTGGCTCTCCGTGGCCCTGGTGTGGGTCATCGCGTGGGCCATCACGGCCATGTTCTGGGTGTTCGAGCAGTCGAGCCTCTACTGGCTCGACAACCGCCGCTACGTCCTCATCGGCTGCCTCCCGCTCCTCTGGCTCATCCTTCGCGAGGCGCGGCCCGAGCGCGCGAGCTTCCGCCTGCGCTACGTCCTCTTCGCGCTCTCGCTCTTCGCCGCCTGCGGCGCGACGCTCATGAGCCCGGTCAAGTTCAGCGACCTGCGCGCCGCCGAGCACATGGACCCGTACCTGCGCCCTGGCGACGAGATCGCCGTGGACGGGAACACGATCAAGTACGCCTTCTACGCGTACCTCACGCACCCCGAGCAGGTGCGCATCTACGGCTGGGGAAGCGACGGCTATTCGCCCGACTTCATCGTGACGCTCAAGCCGGAGGTGTACTACGGCGACGAGTACGAGCGCGTCGGCGAGTTCCGCCAGACGTACTGGAACGGCGGCGTCATGACCGCCTACCTCCTCGCGCGCGACGATATCATCGCGGAGCGCGGCATCCGGACGGGCATCGTCGTGGCGAACTGACGCCCTCGCGCGCCTTCGCCCCGCGCCCGCGCCCCCGCCCGCGCCCGCTCAACGGTGGTTGAGGTGCGCGAAGAGGGGCGTCGCGAGGGCGGCCGTCTTCAGGCCCTCCTTCGTGAGGCGGTACTCGATGCGCACCGGCTGCTCGTCGTAGACCTCGCGCTCGACGAGCCCGTTCTCGCGCAGCGTCTGGAGCTTGTCGCTCAACGTGCGCGAGCTGATGCCGCCCAGCAGGCGCTGGAGCTCGCCGAATCGCGCCTGGCGCATGACGGCGAGGACGAACACGATCTCCATGTTCCAGGGCTGGAAGATGAAGCGCCCCGCCTCGACGCTCTCCTCCGCCCACTTCGCGCGCGACTCGGGCGTGCGCCCCTCGAGGAACTTGAGGACGTCGCGGCTGAACGCCTTCGAGGCGCGAAGCGACGCCTCGAAGCTGGACTCGACGCTCGCCTCGCTCATCGGGCAGTCGCGCGTGTGCGGCGCGCAGGCGGCGGTGTCGGCGGGCACAGTGGCTTTCGCCATGCTCTCTGCTGCCTATATCCTTCCGAAGTGAAATAGCCTTTCCTTGGTGCAATCGCTGTGCCGATGGAAGCTCCCTCCATGATGGAACGGCGCCTCGCGGGGGCGCTCGTGAAGACCCTCTTCGTGCGCGACCGACGGGGCGGCCCGTGGCTTCCGCCGGCGCACCTCAAGCACACGCCCGTCTCCTTCGAGGGGAACACCGGCTCGCGCATCGCGGGCGTCTGGTTCCCGGCGGAGAAGCCGCGCGGCGCCGTCGTGCTCGCGCACCCGGACCGCCGCTACGCGAAGCACTGGTTCGTGAAGGAAGGCTACGTCGAGCTCCTCCTCGCGCACGGCTTCGACGTCCTCACCTTCGACTTCACGGCCTACGGCGAGAGCCGCGGGCCCGCGACGTACTACCACGAGGACCTTCTCGCCGCCGCACGCTTCGCGCGGCGCTGGGCAGGCGGCTTCCCCGTGCACGTCGTCGGCGTGAGCATGGGCGCCTTCGCCGCCGCCAACGCGTCGCCGAAGCTCGACTTCGTCCGCTCCATGGTCCTCGAGGCGCCCTACCCGTCGTTCAACGCGTGGTACGGGAAGGGGTGGCCCCTCTACGCCATGCGCGCCTTCGACGCGCTCTTCCCCGCCTCCGGCCGCTCCATCAAGGCCGACCGCAACTTCGCCGACGCGGCGCCCGAGCGCCTCCTCGTCGCGTACTCGCCGCGCGACGAGGTGACGCGGCCGGAGCTCTCGCAGCAGGTGGCGGCCGCCAACCCGAAGGCGCGCGTCCTCGAGGTGGACGCGCCGCACCTCGGCTTCCTGCAGGACGCGCGGTACAAGGACGCGCTCCTCGCGACGCTATCCTCATGAGCGGCGCGCGAGATGCGCGCGCGTGCCGGGGCTCGAGCCGACGGGCGCGGAGTTCGCGCAGCGTGTCGACGCCGCGGTCCGGCGCCTTGCGCGCCACCTCGACGAGCTCGCCGCGTCCCCCGCCGCCGACGTGGAGCACGCGAAGGCCGCGGCCGCGCCCTTCGTCGAGCCGATGCCCGAGGAGGGGCGGCCGCTCGAGGAGCTTCTCGAGCGCGTCTTCGCGGCCGTGCCGCACTCGCTCAACACGGCGCACCCTGGCTACCTCGCCTACATCCCCGGCGGCGGCCTTCCCGACTCGGCCATCGCCGACCTCGTGAGCGCCACCACGAACCGCTACGTCGGCATCGGCTTCGCCGCGCCCGCGCTCGCGCAGCTCGAGGCGACGGTCGTGCGCTGGCTCTGCGACGCCGTCGGCCTCCCCGAGGGCGCGGGCGGCTTCCTCTCCTCGGGCGGCTCGGTGGCCAACCTCACCGCCCTTGTGGCCGCGCGCCGCGAGCGCGCCGGCGAGGACCTCGCCCGCGCCACCGTGTACGTCTCCGACCAGGCGCACCACAGCGTGCTGCGCGCCGCGATGATCGGCGGCGTCCCGCTCGCGAACGTCCGCAGCATCGAGAGCGACGACGCGTTCCGCGTGCGCGTGGACGCGCTGCGCGAGCGGATGGACGCGGACGTGCGCGCGGGGCTGCGCCCCTTCCTCGTCGTCGCGAACGCCGGCACCACGAACACCGGCGCGGTCGACGACATGCGCGCGCTCGCGGAGGTCGCGCGGGATCGCGGCGCGTGGTTCCACGTCGACGGGGCCTACGGCGGCGCCTTCGCCCTCACCGCGCGCGGCCGGGCGCGACTGCCGGGCATCGAGCGCGCCGACAGCGTGACGCTCGACCCGCACAAGGGGCTCTTCGTGCCCTACGGCACGGGCGCCCTCCTCGTGCGCGACGTGCAGGCGCTGCGCCGGGCGATGCACGCGACGGCGGACTACATGCACGCGGCGCGCGAGCACGGCGAGGAGGACGCCGCCGCCTCCTTCGCCGACCTGTCGCCCGAGCTCTCGCGCGGCTTCCGCGGCCTGCGCCTGTGGCTCCCCCTCCAGATGCACGGCGCGCGCGCGTTCCGCGAGATGCTCGACGAGAAGCTTGAGCTCGCGCAGTGGGCGGCCGACGAGCTCGCGCGCGACGCGCGCGTCGAGATGGTGGCGTGGCCGCAGCTCTCGACCTTCGCCTTCCGCGCGCGCGGTGAGGGCGACGAGCGCACGATGCGCGTCATGCAGCGCGTGAACGCCGCCAAGCGCGTGCACCTCTCCGGCACCACGCTGCGCGGCCGCTTCGCCATCCGCGTGAGCATCCTCTCCTTCCGGACGCACCGCGAGCACGTCGAGCACGCGCTCGAGGACATCCGCCGCGCGCTCGACGCGGAGGCCGCCTGAGGTGGAGCCCCTCATCCTCGCGCTCCTCGTCCTCGCCGCCTTCGGCGCTGGCGCGATGAACGCCGTCGCGGGCGGCGGGTCCTTCCTCACCTTCCCCGCCCTCGTCTTCGTCGGCGTGCCGCCCGTCACGGCGAACGCCACGAGCGCCACCGCCGTGTGGCCGGCGAGCATCGCGAGCGCGCTCGCCTTCCGCGAGGACGTCATCCACGAGAAGCGGGTCCTCTGGATCTTCGGCCTCGTGAGCCTCGCGGGCGGGCTTCTCGGCGCGCTCCTCCTCATCCTCACGCCGGAGCGGCGCTTCTCCGCGCTCGTGCCGTGGCTTCTTCTCGCCGCGACGCTCATCTTCGCCGCGGGGCCGCGCATCACGAAGGAGCTCCGCGAGCGCGACCTCCACGCGCCCGTCTGGGTCATCGCGCTCGTGCAGCTCGTCATCGCCGTGTACGGGGGCTACTTCGGCGGCGGCATGGGCATCATGATGCTCGCCGCCTTCAGCGCGCTGGGCATCGGCTCGATGAACGCGATGAACGCGCTCAAGCACATCCTCGCCGTCGGCCTCAACGGCATCGCCATCGTCGCCTTCGTCGTCGCGGGCATCGTCGACTGGCCGTACGCCCTCCTCATGATGCTCGGAAGCATCGCCGGCGGATGGTTCGTCGCCCGCTGGGCGCGCGGCGTCGACGGCCGCTACGTGCGCGCGTTCGTCATCCTCGTCGGCATCGTGCTGACGGCGTACTTCTTCGCCCAGTAGCCGTCGGCGGCGGATCGCGGCGGCGCGGCGTCAGAGCCACCGGCGCACGCGGTCGCGGTAGCGCGCGTAGTCGTCGCCGAAGCGCGCCTCGAGGTGCCGCTCCTCGCGCGCGATGACGAGGCGCGTGACGACGAGAAGGACGACGGGGAGCATGGGCCACGCCCACCACGAGCCGAGCACGAGCGCGAGGCCGGCGTACGCGAGCGCCATCCCCAGGTACATCGGGTTGCGCGAGAAGCGGTACGGCCCCTCGGGGACGAGGTAGCTCGCGCGCCCCCACGGGAGGACGGTGGTGCGCGCGCGGCGGAACGCGGCGGCCGCCCACAGCGCGAGCGCGAGCCCGAGCGCCACGAAGACGCCGCCCGCGAGAAGCCGCGGCCCCCACGGCGTGCCGGAGCCGAGGAGGGAGAGCCCGGGGAGCGCCTCCGCGAAGCGCCAGGGCAGGATGGCGTCGAGCGCGAGCGCCGCGCCGAGGCCGCCGGCGAAGAGGAGCGGCGGCGGGACGCGCACCCCCGCGCTCGCGGCGGGATCAGACGCCGATCTTTCCTTCGCCGTAGTCATAGAAGCCCTTCCCGGACTTGCGCCCGAGGTGGCCGGCCTGCACCTTCTTCACGAGGAGGGGGCACGGGCGGTACTTCGGGTCCTTGAAGCCCTCGTAGAGGACCTCCATGATGGCGAGGCACGTGTCGAGGCCGATGAAGTCCGCGAGCTCGAGGGGACCCATCGGGTGGTTCATGCCGAGCTTCATCACGCCGTCGATGCTCTCGCGCGTGGCGACGCCCTCGTAGAGGCAGAACACCGCCTCGTTGATCATGGGCATGAGGACGCGGTTGCTGACGAAGCCGGGGTAGTCGTTGACCTCGAGAACGGTCTTGCCCATCTTCTCGCCGGCCTCCTTGACGGCCGCGACCGTCTCGGCCGACGTGTCCACGCCGCGGATGAGCTCGACGAGCTTCATCACCGGCACGGGGTTGAAGAAGTGCATGCCGATGAACCTCTTCTGGCGCTTCGTCTGCGACGCAAGGAGCGTGATGGGGATGCTCGACGTGTTCGACGCGAAGATGCAGCCGGGCTTCGCGAGCGCGTCGAGCTCCTGCCAGAGCTTCCTCTTCACGTCGAGGTTCTCGACGATGGCTTCGATGACGAGGTCGCAGTCCGCGAGCGCCTTGAGCTCCGTCGTGCCGGAGACGCGGGCGAGCGTCGCGTCCGCATCGGCCTGCGCGAGCTTCCCCTTCTCCACCGCGCGCGCGAGGTTGCGCCGGATGCCGTCGAGCCCCTTGTCGACGAAGCGCTGCTCGACGTCGCGCACGACAACGGTGTAGCCGGCCTGCGCCGCGACCTGCGCGATGCCGTGCCCCATCTGCCCCGCGCCGACGACGCCGATCTTCTGGACCATGGGGCGCGCGAGCCCGCGAGCCGACCTTAACCTTTGGCCGCGCGCGGAGCGGCTCGTGGCGGGAGGCCAAGGTTCAAGCCGCGGACCCTGACTGGCGCACTCGTGACCGCGCCGGGCGACGCCCCCAAGGGGGAGCAGACAAAGAAGTTCGAAGGGCCCGTGAGCATCGAGCGCTCGTTCAAGGTCGACGGCAAGAAGCTCACCGTCCTCGTCACGTTCCCCGCGCAGGTCGTGCAGGAGGTCGGTATGGAGGCGCTCCTCATGGCCGCCAACCGCGCCATCGTCGCCATCGACAGCAAGAACCACGCGGTCGACAAGTTCCGCTAAGGGCTCACGATGCGCCGCTTCCGCGTCGGCCAGGGCGAGGTCCTTCTCCTCGGGACCATCCAAGGCCTCGTCTCGGAGCGGCAGCGCGCCATCGACGCCCTGCAGCGCGAGAAGCCCGACGTCCTCGCGCTCGGCCTCTCTCCCGAATCCGTCGCCTCGCTCCTCAGCTACGAGCCGAAGGAGGAGGACGACCTCATCGAGGACCTCCCCGACCACGACTACGTGTACAGCCTGAAGCTGCGCGAGTTCGGCGACGTCCAGCTCCCCGCGCCCGACCTCCTCGCCGCCCTCCGCTGGGCGCAGGAGCGCAAGGTCCCCATCCACGGCGTCGACCTTCCCGAAGAGGCCTACGAGGACCTCTTCACGAAAGAGGTCTCCACGTTCGGCTTCCTCCGCTACGGCCGCATCCAGCGCCGGCTCGCCAAGAAGCCACCGCGCGCGAGCGATCCCCTCGCCTTCACGCTCGCCTGGGACAAGCAGATCCGCAAGGTCAAGGGGATCGCCCGCGTCGAGGCCGCCCGCGAGCGCCACATCGCCGCGAGCGTCGCCCGCCTCGCCCGCGAAGGCCCCAGCAGGCTCCTTCTCCTCGTGGAAGCCGCCCGAGAGCCGGGCATCACCGAGGCTCTCCACGGCATGGAATAGGTTGAAGAGAACAGGCCGCTACATGCCGACCATGCGGCTCGACATCCGCGAGACCGGCAGCATCCGCGTCCCCGCGGACAAGGAGCGCGTCCTCGAGATCCTCCGCGCCCACCTGCGCGACGCCGCCATCCGCGGCGACCGCATCGACACCTCCACCGGCGCCTACGTCGTCCGCGCCGCCTCCGACGGCACGCGCATCTACCACTCGCGCCACGAGAAAGCGCCCGTCACGCTCGCCGGACGCGACCGCGAAACGCTCCGCCGCGCGGTGCAGGCCGACCTCTACGAGCTCCGACGCGTCCTCGAGCTCAACCCACGCTAGGATCGAACGAAGGCGCCACCACCTTCGGCCGGCGCGGCATCGCCTTCACCAGCGTGATCTCCGACACGCTGTGAAGCGGCACAAGGCGCGTGCTCAACCGCTTCTTCGAACCCTTGTGGAGCACCAGATGCTCCGCGCTCCCCACGACCTGCACCCCCGCGAACACGCCGCGGTCCGTCTGCTTCTGCACCACGCCATCCACCAAGAAGCGGCGCTCGATCTTCAGCACGTCGCCAGGCACGAGCGTGATCCCATCGGTCATGTCGCACCCACCTCCACGCGCGCACCCCTAATACCCCACGCCAGGCGCCCTTCTCCCGCAGGCCCGCGC
>DASRYU010000116.1:0-11092 GCA_035687045.1 Thermoplasmatota archaeon
ACAGGAGTCCTCCTCGGGTCCTTGGGTCCCTGGGTCCTCGGGTCTTCCCGCGAAGCGGCCGTGGCGCGCGCAGAAGGCAAGGACGCCGTGCACGCTCACCGCGGGGACGCGCGGGGTAGGAACGGGAGGTGAGGCGCTCGCTGATCCAAGACGTACCTCCGCGCTCCCCCGCAAGCCCCGCGACCCCGCGGTGAGGGATCGGCGATCCGATGGAACCTCCGCGCCATCTCCGCGTCGCTCCGCGCCCTCCGCGGTGAGCGGTCGGCGTCAAGAGGGCACCGCTCCCCCGCGAGCCCCGCGACCCCGCGCTGACCGGGTGGTGCCCGCGCCTCGGCCCTCGCCTCGCGCCTCCGCCTCGCGCGTCAGCGCGCGTGGTACGTCCGCAGCGCGTTCGTCTCCGGCTGCCCTTCGCGCATGGCGCGGATGGCGGCGACGGCGGCGGTGCACGCGGCGGTCGTGGTGAGGAACGGGATGCCGAGCTCGACGGCGAGGCGGCGCATCATGGCGCCGTCGCGCTTGGCGCCGCGGCTTTGCGAGGGCGTGTTCATGACGAGCTTGATCTCGCCCTTGCGCATGAGGTCGATCGCGTCGGGGCTCTTCTTCTCGGCGATGCGCCACGCGGTCTGGACGGGCACCTCGTACTCGCGGAGGTACTGCGCGGTGCCGACGGTGGCGTAGAGCGTGAAGCCCATCTCGGCGAGCTGCTTCGCGAGCGGGAGGATCTTCACCTTGTCCTCGTCGCGGACGCTGATGTAGATGGCGCCGCTCATGGGGAGGCGCATGCCGGCGGCCTCCATCGCCTTGTAGTAGGCGCGGTCGACGCTGTGGTCGATGCCCATGACCTCGCCGGTCGACTTCATCTCGGGGCCGAGGATGCTGTCGACGCCGGGGAGCTTGAGGAAGGGGAAGACGGGCGCCTTCACGGCGACGTGCGTCATGCGCGGCTCGGTCGCGTTCTGCTCCTTGAGGCTCTGCCCGAGGATGCAGCGCGTGGCGACCTTCGCCATGGGGATGCCCAGCGCCTTGGAGACGTACGGGACGGTGCGGCTCGCGCGCGGGTTCGCCTCGAGGATGTGCACGACGCCGTCCTTGACGGCGAACTGGAAGTTGACGAGGCCGATGACGCCGAGCTCCTTCGAGATGCGGCGCGTGTAGAGGCGGATGGTCTCCTGCACCTCGCGCGGGAGCGACGTGGGCGGGAGGATGCTTGTCGCGTCGCCGCTGTGGACGCCGGCCTGCTCGACGTGCTCCTGCACGCCGCAGATGAGGACGTCGTTCCCGTCGCAGATGGCGTCGACGTCCACCTCGACGGCGTTGGAGAGGTACTTGTCGACGAGGACGGGGTGCTTCTTCGAGGCCTTCACGGCCTCGCGCATGTAGTCCTCGAGGTCCTTCTCGTCGTACACGATCTCCATGCCGCGTCCGCCGAGCACGTAGCTCGGGCGCACAAGGACCGGGAAGCCGATCTTCGCGGCGACCTCGCGCACCTCTTCGTAGGAGAAGCCGGTGCCCGAGGCGGGCTGCGGGACCTTGAGGCGCTCCATGAGCTCCGAGAAGCGGCGGCGGTCCTCCGCGAGGTCCATCGCGTCGGGGGAGGTGCCGAGGATCTTCGTCTTGAGCCAGGGGCGCGTCTTGAGCGCCTTCTCGAGCGGCACGGCGAGAAGGATGGAGGTCTGCCCGCCGAACTGGAGAACGATCCCGTCCGGGTTCTCCCTCTCCAGGATGTTGAGGACGTCCTCGAGGTTCAGAGGCTCGAAGTAGAGCTTGTCCGCCGTCTGGGCGTCGGTCGAGACCGTCTCGGGGTTGTTGTTGATGACGATGGCCTCGATGCCCTGCGCGCGAAGCTCCTGCACGGCGTGGACGACGCAGTAGTCGAACTCGATGCCCTGCCCGATGCGGATGGGGCCGCCGCCCACGATGATGATCTTCTTGCGGTCCGTCCGCGGCGCCTCCGTGACGTCCACGCGCGACTCGAGGTCCTCGTACGTGCTGTAGAGGTAGGGCGTGTACGCCTCGAACTCGGCGGCGCACGTGTCGACCATGCGGAAGCGCGGGACGATGCCCCACTCGCGGCGCATGAGGCCGACCGTGTTCTCGTCGAGGCCCCACCATTCCGCGATCTGGCCGTCCGCGAAGCCCGCCTTCTTCGCCCGCGCGAGAAGGTCGCGCTCGTAGTTCGGGCCGCGACTGGCGCGCGCCTGCTCGAGCATCGTCGTCGTGGGCGAGGGGGCCGCGTCGTGCGCCTGGCGGCGCGTGCGGCCGTGCTCGATGATCTCGCGCTCGAGCTCGACGAGCCCGTGCATGCGCGTGAGGAACCACGGGTCGTAGTGCGAGAGCGCCTTCACGCGCTCGATGGACCAGCCCTGCCGGAACGCCTGCGCGATGGTGTAGAAGCGCTTGTCCGTCGCGCGGCGAAGCTCCTCCTCGATCTGCGCGTCGGTGAGCTCGGGCATCTCGAGCCCCCAGCGGTCGGTCTCGAGCGAGCGGATCGCCTTCATCGCGCTCTCCTCGAAGCTGCGGCCGATGGCCATGACCTCGCCGGTGCTCTTCATCTGCGTGCCGATCTTGCGGTCGACCGTGCGGAACTTGTCGAAGGGCCAGCGCGGGATCTTCGTGATGATGTAGTCGAGCGCGGGCTCGAACGAGGCGGGCGTCGTCTTCGTGACGCTGTTGGGGATCTCGTCGAGCGTGAGCCCCACGGCGATCTTCGCGGCGACGCGGGCGATGGGGTAGCCGGTCGCCTTCGACGCGAGCGCGGAGCTGCGCGAGACGCGCGGGTTCACCTCGATGACGCGGTACTCGCCCGTGTCGTGGTTGAAGGCGAACTGCACGTTGCAGCCGCCGGCGATCTTGAGCGCGCGGATGATGCGGATGGCCGCGCTGCGCAGCGTCTGGTGGTCTTCGTCGGAGAGCGTCTGGGCGGGCGCCACGACGATGCTCTCGCCCGTGTGCACGCCCATCGCGTCGAGGTTCTCCATGTTGCAGATGATGAGGCAGTTGTCGACCCCGTCGCGCATGACCTCGTACTCGTACTCCTTCCAGCCGAGCACGCTCTCCTCGATGAGCACCTGCTTCGTGCGCGAGTAGACGAGGCCGCGGCCGGTGATGGCCTCGAACTCCTCGTCGTTCCACGCGACGCCCCCGCCCGTGCCGCCGAGCGTGTACGCGGGGCGGATGAGGACGGGGTAGGCGAGGTTGAGCTTCCTGCGGACCTCGTGCGCCTCGGCGAGCGAGTGCGCGACGTCGGCCTTGGGGCAGAGCTCGCCGATGCTCTCCATCGTCTTCTTGAAGAGGTCGCGGTCCTCGGCCTTCTGGATGGCCTCGAGCTTCGTGCCCAGGAGCTCGCAGTTGTACTTCTCGAGAAGCCCGCTCTCGGCCGCCTCGGAGGCGAGGTTGAGCGCCGTCTGGCCGCCCATGCCCGCGAGCAGGCCGTCCGGCCGCTCCTTCGCGAGCACGCGCTCGAGCGTCTCGATGGTGAGCGGCTCGACGTAGACGGCGTCGGCCATGTCGGGGTCGGTCTGGATCGTCGCGGGGTTGGAGTTGACGATGACGACCTGGTACCCCTCTTCCTTCAGGGCGAGGGCGGCCTGCGAGCCCGAGAAGTCGAATTCCGCGGCCTGGCCGATGACGATCGGACCGGACCCGATGATGAGGATCTTCCGGATGTCGGTGCGCTTGGCCAAGAGGTGCCGACCTTGCGCTCATTCGGGGTCCCCTACTTGAGTCTTTGTGGCATCCGACGGGCGCTTCCACTGGCGCCTGCGCGTCCTCTGCACGCGCCTGTCGGAAAGGCGTCAGCCGGGCGCCGCGACGGTCCGGTTTCAGGCGCCGCGGAGCGCTTCCTGCGCGCGCGCCACCTCGACGTCCGAGCCGATGACGACGAGGACGTCCCCCTCCAGCAGGCGAAGGTCCGGGCGCGCGGGGTGCGATTCGGCGCCGCGGCGCACAACAAGGACCTCGACCCCGCGGGGCAGATCGAGCGCGGCGAGGGGCTGCCCCGAGTGGGCGGCGCGGAGGACAAGCTCTGTCGCTCCGCCCTCGACGCCGAGGTCGCGCCCGAGAAGGATCTCCTCCGCGCGCGTGAGGCTGAGGTCGTCCCCCACGAGAAGGACGACGTCCTCCGCCTCGAAGCGCAGGTCGCGCCCGGGGTGCGTGAGCGTGTCCTGCCCGTCGCGCTGCACGCTCACGACGCTCGCGCCGGTGAGCTCGCGCAGGCGGAGCTGCCCGATGCTGCGCCCCGCGGCGCCGCTCGTGGCGGGGATGCGGACCTCGCGGTTGCCGGCCCCCCAGGCGTGCGCGTGCTGGAGCATGTGCATGGCCTCCTCGCGGCTCGTGGCGACGGGCGCGCCGGCGTCGTCCGCGGTCATGCGCTCGATGGTGCGCTCGACCTCGTCGTGGAAGCGGCGCAGGGAGCTTCCGAGGACGTAGCTGCCGACGAGGATGCCGACGCCGGCGATGAGGAGGACCGGGACGACGTTGTCGACAAAGACCTGCGCGAGCGTGACGCAGAAGAACGCGGTCGCGACGAGCGTGACGAAGCCGAAGGTGCGCCGCAGCAGGCGCTCGGGAACGGTGGTGGCGCCGCTTCGCAGCCACGCCGGCACGGCGAGGCGCGAGAGGTCGAGGATGACGTGCTGCACCTCGCGGTACCACATGTAGGCGAAGGGGGTGAGCGCGAGGCTCACGACGAGCCACTCGGCGCCGGCGAAGAGGCCGACGTCCTCGCGCACGCGGGGGCCGAACGTGGCGCCGAGCGCGAAGACGGCGATGAATGCGCTCGCGTTGAGCGCGGCGGTGAGGGTGTTCAGCCGGATGCGGCGCCACTCGGGGCTCGCGCGGTCGGTGCGGCCGAGGCGGCGGACCCACGTGCTGTAGGCGAGCGCGTACGCGTGCACGCCGCTCGGGAGCGTGCGGCCGAGGGCGCCGACGAGCCGCGGGCTCGCGCGGATGAGGAACGGCGAGACGAAGGCGGTGATGGCGCAGACGGCGATGGCGATGGCGTAGAGGTCGGGGTCCGCGACGCCGAGGCTCACGCCGAGCGCGGCGATGATGAAGGCGAACTCGCCGATCTGCGCGAGCGCGATGCCGATGCGCAGCGACTTCCCCGGCGAGGTGCCCATGAGGAAGGTCGCGAGCGAGACGCCGAGGATCTTTCCGAGGATGACGGCCGCGGTGACGACGAGGATGGGCCGCCAGTTGGCGACGAGGCTCGCGGGGTCGACCGCGGCGCCGACGGCGACGAAGAAGACGGCCGCGAAGATGTCGCGGACGGGCTCGACGCGGTGCGTGATGCGGGCGACGCGCGGGCTCTCGGCCATGAGCGCGCCGGCGATGAAGGCGCCAAGGCCCGCGCTGAAGCCCAGCGCGTGCGCGAGGACGGCCATGCCCATGCCCACGCCCGACGCGACGAGGACGGTGACCTCCTCGACCTTCACGAACGCGAGCCGGTCGACGAGGCGCGGCCCCGCGAGGAGGCCGAGGAGGAGCGCGGCGCCAAGAAAGATGCCCAGCTTCCAGACGAGGCTTCCGAGAAGCTCCGGCGCGAAGTTCCCGGTGGTGGCGGCGCTGCCAAGCGCCGTGAGGATGAGGACGGCGAGGACGTCCTCGACGATGAGGATGCCCAGCGCGCTCTGCGCCCAGTCCTCGTCCTTGTAGCCCAGCTCGGCGAAGACCTTGACGATGATGACGGTGGACGAGATGCTCATCACGCCGCCGAGGTACACGCTCTGGAGCGGCGTCCAGCCGAAGGCTTGGCCGAGGAGGTAGCCCAGGCCGATCATGATGGCGGTCTGGAGGACGCCGGCGACGACGACGGCCATGCCGACCTTCCGCAGCTTCCTCAGGTTGAACTCGAGGCCGAGCGCGAAGAGGAGGAAGACGATGCCAAGCTCGCTGAAGAACGCCATGACGTCGGCGTCCTCGACGAACGAGGGGCCGGGGCTGTAGGGGCCGACGAAGAAGCCGGCGACGAGGTAGCCGAGGACGACGGGCTGGCGGAGGTAGTAGAACAGGAGGGCGACGGCGCCGGCGACGAGGAGGATGATCCCGAAGTCCAGGAACAGCGCGGACGCCTCGGCCACGGCGTCGCGGACGCGGCAAGGCCTTCAAGGCGCTTTCGCCGCCCGTCACGGCGCCGCGACGATGCCCAGGAAGCGCACCGCGACGCGCAGCTCGCCCCCGTCGTGCTCCACCTGGGCGAGGTGGCTTCCCGGCGTCACCGGCTGGCAGTCCACCCGCACCGTCTCCGTCGCGGTGACGACGGTGTGGACGCGCCACTCGCATCCTGGCACGCCGAAGACGCGCGGTTCCTGCGACGCCACCGCGTGCACGACGAGCTCCATGCGCAGCGCGGTGAGGTTCTCCCACACCGTCACGGGGAGCGCGTCCGCGCGCCGCTCCGCGTCGAGCTGCACGACGCCGCCGCCCACGTAGAGCTCCTGCGTCTCCGGCTCAGGCGCGGGCGCGTCGGAGGCGCAGCCGGCGAGGAGGAGCGCCGCGAGGAGCGGGTGGGCGCGCACGCATCGCGCAGCGCCTCGCGGGCGAAAGACGGTTGTGGCGCCGCGAGGCTCAAACGCGCTTCACGCCATCCGCGCCCATGCGCGCGTTCGCGCCCCTCGTGCTCCTCCTTCTCGCCGGCTGCGTCGCGCTCCCGGGCGCCGACCGCGGCGCGCTCACCACGGCCGTGTGCGACCCCGCGCGCTGCGACGTGCTCGCGACGGTGGACCCGCCGACACGGCAGGCCAACGAGCTCTCCGTCGCGGTGAATCCGCTCGACCCGCGCAACATCATCGCCACGGGCAAGGACTACACGCCCGACGAGGCCGGCGACTGCACGTGGGCGGGCATCTACACGACGAAGGACGGCGGCGCCACGTGGAAGAACCAGAACGTGCCCGGCTCGCCGTGGAAGCGCCTGCGCGACCCGTCCACGCCGGCCACGCCCTTCTCGAAGTTCTGGTGCGTGACCGACCCCGTCGTCGCCTTCGGACCCGACGGCCGCGCGTACTGGACGGTCATGCCCTACCAGTGCGACCCGGCGACGGGGAGCAAGACGGGGCGGGGCGTGCTCCCGCAGGGCGGGCTCAACGACTGGGCGTGGAGCTGCAGCGCGATGTACGTCCTCGTGTCCGACGATGGGGGCGAGACGTGGCCCGTGGAGAAGGCGCGCATGGTGGCGGAAGGCGCGCGGCTCGTGCACGACAAGCAGTGGCTCGCCGTCTCGCCCGACGCGCGCACGGTGCTTCTCTGCTGGGACTTCCAGGGCCCCGCGAGCACGACGCCCTCCGAGCCCGTCGTCGAGCCCGAGTACGGCGTGGTGTGCAGCGTGTCGCGCGACCGCGGCGAGTCGTGGAGCCGCTTCGAGGTCGCGAGCCGCCGCGGCGCGTACCCGTGGGTCGAGTTCGACGCGGACGGGCGCGCGTGGATGATCCTCACGGAAGGCTTCGAGGAGGGGCGCTTCCTCGCCCTCTCCTCCGACGACGGCCTCTCGTGGAGCGAGCCCGTCGAGTTCGCGTCGTTCGTCAACGGCCCCGAGCGCAACGAGTACGGCTGGCCGACGTTGCGCGGCTCAGGCTTCCGCATCGTGCCCACCGCCTCGCTCGCCATCGACCGCAGCGACGGCGAGCACCGCGGCCGCCTCTACGTCGCGTACTTCGACCACGCGGCCGGCCACGGCGACGCGATGCTCACGTGGAGCGACGACGGCAAGATGTGGTCGCCGCCCGCGCGGGTGAACGACGACGCGGCCGACGCCGACCAGTTCATGCCGGCCGTGAGCGTGGGGCCCGACGGCACCGTCGACGTGAGCTGGCAGGACCGCCGCGACGACGCGCACAACCGCCTCTTCCACACGTACTACGCGTACAGCACGGACGGCGGCGTCACCTTCTCGCGCAACCTCCGCGTGAGCGCCGTCGCGAGCGACGAGGCGCACTCGCACCACCAGAACGGCATGGTCTTCCTCGGCGACTACCGCGACTCCGACAGCGTCCGCGGCGCCGCCACGTTCGTCTGGGTCGACACGCGCGCGGGGAAGGCGGACGTGCGGGTGGCGACGGTCGAGCGGCCAGCGGCGGACGGACGATAGCGCGCGTGCGACCCTTCGACGTCCGCCCCGGAAGCGCGAAGCGCGCCCTTCAGGCTCGGCGGCCCGACCACAGCATGCGCACCACCCTCGCCCTCCTCTTCGCGGTCGGCCTCGCCGCCGGAGCCTTGGCCGCGCCCGCCTCCGCGCAGGCCGCCGGCACCGGCTACCTCGTCGTCAACGTCCTCGCGCCCGGCGCGAACCAGACGTTCTCCTTCGCCGGATCGGGCGCCGGCCTCGCCGCCTCGTTCCAGGTCGGCGTGCACAACGGGCAGGGCGCCGTGCCGTTCGTGGACCTCCAGCCCGGCGTTCACCGCAGCGTCGCCTTCGCCGGCGCGCCCGGCTGGTATCTCCACCGCGCCACCTGCACCGCGGGCACCCCGAGCAGCATCGCCATCAGCGCGGGCGGCACGACGACGTGCACGTTCGAGCTGCGCAACGGCACGCCTCCGCCCGCGACGAAGCCCGCGCGCCCCGCGAAGGGGCACGGCGGCGGCCACGCCGACGCCGACGGAGCCGACGCGGGCGGCTACGGCTACTGGAAGAACGCGGACCGCCACGTGCCGCGCGCGCTCCTCGACCAGCGCGTCGCGAACGTGAGCGCCGCCTCCGCGTGGCTCATGCCGCCGGGCTACGCCGCGAACGCGAGCGGCGCCCGCGCGCTCCTCGAGGACGGCTCGCGCGGCTGCGGACGCGGCGAGCGCGCCGAGTGCGAGCTTGTGCGCTTCCAGGCGCGCCTCCTCGTGCTCCGCCTCAACCTCGACGCCGGCGTCGTCTCCTCGGCCGCGAACGTGACGCTCGACGAGGCCACCGCGAGCTATCTCGGGCTGCCGCGCGCCACCACCGTCGGTGCGGTGCTCGCCGCCATCGAGGGGAAGGCCGGCGGCGCGAGCGAGACGGCGGAGCAGCTCCAGCTCCTGCGCGCGGCGGCGCAGCGCGCGAGCGCGCACGGGCGTTAGCTCGTCGTGGGCGGCAGGCGCGGCGGGCAGCGCCCCAGCGTCGCGTCGCAGAGGATGCCCGCCACCTCCGCGCGGCCGGCGAGCGCGCCGGCCGTCACGGTGAAGAAGAGCGCGCTCTCGCCTTCCACGAGCCCGCCGCAGTCGGCGCCCCACGTCTGCCCCTGCGCGAGCGCGAGCACCTCGCGGCGCCAGTGGCACTCGCCAAGCTCGAGCGCGAATCCGTACGCGGCGCCCGCATCCGTCGTGAGGTTCACGAGGACCTGCACGGTGCCGTTCGGGATGGCGACGCGGCTCTCGACGGGCGTCGCGGGCGAGACGGCCACATCCGATCCCCACAGCACGCGCCACTCGAGCGGCGCGAGCCCGAAGCCCGGCGCGGCGCCCGGCGGACCGTCGCGATAGACGGGCGGCGGGCTCTCGAGAGGTCGCGGCGCCGGCTCGCCGGCGCACCCGGCGAGGAGGGCGGCCAGGACGAGGAGCGCGGCGCGTCGCACGCTCCGGCAGGGGGCGCCCCTTCCCTAAAACCCTCCTCGCGACGCCCCTTTCGCGTCCGCGGCGCGACGTTCCGCGAGGGTGGCAAAACGTCGACGTGCAAGGTCACGCCGACAATCCTTAAGAGGGGGCGGAAGGCGTGGATGGGGCGTGCGCGTCGCGCCCCTCCTGCTCGTCCTCGCCCTCCTCTCCGCCGGCTGCATGGGCCGCGGCGGCGAGGAGGAGCCCATCCAGAACGCGACGGCGGACGAGCGCCGCGGCGGGACGCCAAGCTTCGCCCTTCCCGACGACCGCGGCGTGTCGGCGGCCGCGAACGAGACGAACCGCACGGAGGAGGGCGTTGGCGGCGTCGAGCACAAGCACGACTACTGGAACGGCGCCGAGACGGTCGTCCTTCTCCAGCGCGACGTGCGCCTGAGCGCCCTCCCGTTCTTCCCGAAAGGCGAGGGGAGCATGCCTGCGGGCGTCGCGTACGTGAAGCTCCCGCCGGGCAAGCTCGTCTACGAGGGCGCCGACACGGTGCGCGTGCTCGCCGCGAACCCCACCGTGCGCGGGCTCGCGAACCCGTCCCCCTCCGCCGTCACGCTCCAGTGGCTCACGGCCGCAAGCTCGCAGTGGTCGCAGCCCGTGCCCCTCGAGTACGGGACAGAGCTCGTGATCCCCATCGAGGCGCGCGAGACCGACATGCCGCACAGCGAGGTGAGCCTCTGGAACTTCCGCATCCTCTCCGAGCGGCCGCCCACCTTCGAGAGCCTGAACCTCACCATCACCGTGACGCGCGGCCGCGACGTCGTCGACTGGCCCGGCCACCCCGAGTTCTACGCCGAGACGACCGAGCGCATCGTCTTCGACGGCGCCGTCACGACCCACCAGTACGGCTTCCCCGAGAACGCGTTCTACGAAGGGCAGGACAGCTGGACGAAGCCCACCAAGCTCATCAGCTACGGCACGGGGCTTCTCGACGTGTACGTGAACGTCACCGGCTTCTCGTCGACGCCGCCCATGGACCCGGCGGGCTACTTCCTCTACGTGCACAACGCGACGCAGCTTGGCTACGTGTGCTGCGAGTACCAAGCGTACGACGACGCGCACGGGAACAACGACCTCGTGACGTACCACTTCCAGGTGCCCGTGAACGCGACGGACATGGACGGCCCGTACCAGCCCGAGTCGCGCTGGGGCTTCCGCCTCGTCGCGGCCATCGGCGCGGACGTGCCCTCGTTCGGCCCCGTCGGCTTCACCGACGGCGCCACCTACGACATCGACTACACGATGCGCATCATCGCGCGCAAAGCGTGAGCTTCCCGCCCCGCGGGTTCAAACCCCGGCCGGCGCTTCGCCGCGCGTGGGCGCGCCGCTCCACCCCGTCGTCCGCCGCGCGATGCTTCTTCTCGCCGGCTCGTACGCCTTCGCCTGGGCCGCCATCTCGATGACCGCGGGGCCCGGCCCGAGCGCGCTCGTGACGCTCACCGGGAACGCGTCGCACGCGGGGCTCTACTTCGCCACGTTCTCGCTGGCGGCGGCGGCCGGCGCCAGCGAGAACGTGGCGAAGTAGAGC
>DASRYU010000117.1:0-24303 GCA_035687045.1 Thermoplasmatota archaeon
CGATGGGGAGCGTGCGGATGGCGATGGTGCGTTCGCGCGGCTCGAGCCCGGGCGCGATGAAGGCGGCGAGCTCGTAGAGGAGGAGGGGGAGGACGGTGGCGAGGCTGAGGAAGAGGCACATGCCGACCTGGGCGAGGACGGCGTCGGCGGGGCGGAGGACGATGAGCGTGACGTCGGGGGGCACGAGGCGTTCGGCGACGGCGTCGAAGGCGCGCGCGGCGATGCTCGCGTCGACGCCCCACGTGGGCAGGAGGTAGGGGAACGCGTCGAGGGCGCGGAGGCCGCTTGCGAAGTAGAAGAGGTTGAGGAGGGCGAAGAGGACGGCCGGCGGGAGGAGGCGCGCCTGGAGCTCGGAGAGGTGGTCGAGGAAGCGCTGCGGCTCGCGCCCTCCGAGCGGCGGGCGCAGGCGGTGCCATGCGAGGGTGCCGACGAGCACGGCGAGCGAGAGGCCGCCCACGGTGAGGAGGAGGGGGAGCTCGCCGACGCGGCCGGCGTCGACGACGCGGATGGCGATGGTGTCGCCGGGCGCGACGGAGGCGCTGGCGCGGCCGTCGGCGAACTGCACGTCGGGGCTCTCGGCGCGCGCGCCGCCGGCGGTGCGCACGTGGAGCGTCACGTCGTCGATGCCGGCGGGCGCGCGGAACTGCGCGAGGTAGGGGCGGCGCTCCGGAACGTCGAAGCGCACGGAGACGGAGGTGGCGTCCGCCGGCGCGGCGACGCGCAGCGTGTCGGCTCCCGCGGCGGTCCAGGCGGCGGGCGCGCTCTCGTCGCCGCTTCGGAACGTCACGCTCTGGATGCGCGCGTTCGCCGGCACCCACACGTCGACCGGCCTTGTGGCGGCGGCGTCCAGCTCGACGCGCGACTCTCCGTTCCAGGCGTCGCCGACGCGCTCGAGCGTCACGAACGCGCTCGCGGCGGCCGCGGTGGGCGCGAGGAGGGCGAGCGCGAGCGCGAGGAGCGCGACGAGCCTCACGGGTCCCACGTCCCCGTGGCGATGAGGAGCATGAACACGAACCCGAGGAGGAGGAACGCGTTGGAGACCCACCACGCGATGGCGAGGTAGCGCGCGAGGCGGGGGCGGTCCTTCTGCAGCGCGAGGAGGTGGTCCTCCAGCCGCCGCCAGAACGCCATCGGCGGGCGAGCCGGGGCGCCGGCGATGAAGCTTCCGGGGCGGAACGCTCCGTTCCGTTCAATGGCCGGTCCAAACTGGTTTTTATACCACCCGGCGTCGGCGGCGACGGAGACGCGCATGCGGTCCCTCCTCGTCGTCGCGCTGCTGATGCTGACCCTCGTCCCCCTTCCCGGAGCCGCCGCCAAGGCGTTCGCGGAGGACCCCGCGGGGGACGCGCAGGTCACCCTCTTCGGGAGCGGCCTCGCGCCGGCGCCCGCGGGCGTGGGCGAGGCGGCAGACCTCCTGGCGCTCGACATCGCCGAGACGGCCGAGGAGATCGTCTTCACGATGAAGCTCCAGAACCTCAAGCAGAGCGTCAGCTTCGCCGAGTACGAGATCTCCTTCACGTGGGCGAAGACGGAGTACGGCGTGCGCGTGTGGCGCGAGGTCGCGCAGGGCGTCATCGACGACGAGAGCAACGCCTACCTCTACGATGAGCGCGAGGGGCGCTGGAACGCCATCGCGAACCTCGAGCACATGATCGACGTCGACGCCGGGACCATCATGGTGCACGTGCCGAAGGCGTACATCCTCAGCGAGAACGGCAAGTACCCGCTGCTGGGCGACACGCTGCAGGACATCGTCGTCGAAGCGTACTCGCGCGGGATGCTCTTCTCCTTCAGCGCCGATGCGTACGATCGCCTGCCGGACAAGGACGCGCTGCGCTACGCGTTCCAGTTCGGCGACCTCGTGACCGGCGACCTGCGCCTCGACGCGACGGAGCGCGTGCGCGTGTCGAACGGCGGCTCGACCACCTTCGTGTACCAGGTCACCATCGCGAACCGCGGGGACGCCGACCACGAGGTCGACATCGCTCTCACGGACCTGCCCGCGGGCTGGAACGGCACCGTCCAATCGCCCGTGCGCGTGCCCGCCGACGCGGAGCGGCGCATCGCCGTCCTCATGAGCGTGCCCTTCGCGCACGACCACGGCGGCTTCAGCAGCTTCAACGTCAGCATCCAGAGCCGCGACGACGCGGCGAGCCGCGCGAGCATCCGCATGGGCGTCCTCCACACGCCCATCCCGCAGCCCGCGGGCCACCACGCGGACCTCTACCTCCACGCGCGCAGCTTCAACAGCGGCATCTTCGGCCAGGTGTTCCCCTGGACGGGCGCGACCATGAACACGGAGGCCGACCATTCCGCCGACACGGCGGAGGCGAGCCCGTGGCGCGGCGGCGACCGCATCACCTGGCGCATCCCGCTCGACCCCGCGCTCCGCATGGGGCTCGATTTCGACCTCACGCGCACGGGCGAGCTTGTCGGCAGCATCGTCGGCCGCATGCGCTCCACCGGCACCGTCCACGCCGAGCTTGTGCTCGTCACGCCGGAAGGCGACGACGGGGTGCTCCTTGGCGACACGACCGCGGCGGAGGTCACGCTCGACCTCTCGAACCCGACGCCGTTCAAGGTCGCGTTCATGCCGACGCAGGAGGCGGACTACATCCCGTACGCCCGCGGCCAGAACCTCGTGCTCTACCTCTACTACGAGCCGGCCGAGGAGGGCGTCGGCACCATCTGCTGCCTTCCGGGCGCGACGCCGGGCCTCCGAACGGAGGACTTCAAGCTCACGCTGCCGCTCAACGAGTACCACGACAAGCTGAGCGGCCTCGCGGAGGCGGGGGACCTCCTCGAGCTTCGCGCGCAAGGGCCCGTCGAGAAGGCGGGCGTTCCCGGCTCCACGATGACGTACCGCTTCACGCTCACGAACCGCGGCCACACGCAGGAGATCATCAAGGTCGACCTCGCGGGCACCGACGCCGCCCTCGGCACGCTTGTCCCCGCAGGCGCCATCCGCCTCGGCGCGAAGGAGAGCCGCGAGATCACCGTCGCCGTCGCCATCCCCTTCGAGAGCAACGATGGCGAGGAGCTCGAGGTGCTCGTCTTCGCCCACGCGCAGTCGGACCCGTCGAAGAGCGCCATCGCGCGCACGAAGACGCTCGTCGCCAAGAGCGGCGCGGCGGACGTGCACCCCGACGAGAGCGGCATCCTCACCGCCGCCCAGCGGCGCGAGGCGAGCGAGACGCCCGCGCCCGGCGCGCTCCTCCTCGGGGGCGCCCTCGCCGGCGCCGCGCTCATGCTGCGACGCCGTCACGGCTGACGCGCTACTTCTTCACCCACCACGGCTTCGCGGCCGCGGCCTCGTCGGCGCTGACTCCGCGCTTCTTCGCGCGCGTGGGCATCAGCGGCTTGCCGGGCCCGCGGGGGCCCGCCGGCTTCTTCTCGGCCGCGGGCGCCTCGCAGGCCGCCTCCGGCTTCGCCTCGCGCGCGGCGCGGCGCGCCTCCTTCTTCTCGCGCTCCTCCGCCGTCACGAAGGGCGTCACGTTCGCCGCGGCCGGGGGGAGCGCGCTCGGCTTGCACTGGGGGCAGCCTGTCCGAAGTCGCTTGTGCTCGCAGAAGAGGCCGCCCGGCGCCGACATCGTCGCGACGATGAAGGGGAGCCGAGCATCAAGGTGTCGCCGAGCGCGGACCCGCGCGGGGGTGAACGCGTCCACTCGTGGCGCGGAAGCGGTCGGGGGCGTGCGTCGCCCTCCGACGAGGAGAGTGACCCTCCAGGTCGCAGTTGGGACAGGATGCGCGACCCGCGGGAGGGGTGCGCTTGGTGGGAATGCGGCGGCGCCTGGAGGGCGGAGAGGGATGCACGGTGCGCGCGTACCAGTCTCCAGATTTCGCCGGCCTCACGGGCCGGGCAGCCTGGGATGAGCAGTCACGTCAAGGAAGGTTGTCCGAGTTCGTGAAGGCCGGATTCGCGCGCGCCGCGCGTCCTCGGAACGTGATGACGCGGGCGTCGGTTAAGAACCCTGTGAAGTCGAGACGGCGCGCAACGATGCCTGGCCTCGCGACGCGCGACGCGGACCGAAAGGGCGCGGGCGGAGCGCCCGGCCGGGTCGCGGGTGAGGCGCAGGTGGGACGCAGGTGAGACGCAGGTGCATCTCAGGTAAGGTGCAGGTGACACGCAGGTGCGTCTCAGGTGAGACGCAGGTGGCTCGCAGGTGCGTCTCAGGTGCGACCCACGTGCGCGCGCCGCCCCCCCTCACGACTCCGGCTCGGCGAGCCCGAAGCGCTTCTTGAACAGGAAGCTCATGTTGCGCCAGCCGTCCTTCCACGAGGAGAGCTTGACGTCGCCCACGCGCTGGCGATACTCGATGGGGATCTCCTTGCACTTGAGGTCGGGCTGCGTGAACGCCTCGATCTTGATCTCCTCCGAGAGGGGCATCCCGTCGGAGGTGAGGGTGAGCTTGGGCAGGATGCTGCGCTTGAAGATCCACATGCCCGACTGCGAGTCCTGGATGTTCGCGAGGAAGAGGACGCGCCCCGTCGTGCTGAGGACCCAGTTGCCGAACTTGTGCTTCGCGCTCATGGCCCCCGGCTGGAGCTTGCCGAAGCGGTTGCCGGTGAGGAAGTCGAGCCCTTCGCGCTCGAAGAGGCGGATGTACTCCGGGAGCTTGTCGAACGGGTAGGTCGTGTCCGCGTCGCCCGTGGCGATGAGCTCGCCCTGCGCGACCTCGAAGCCCGTCTTGTACGCGCGCCCGTAGCCGCGGCGCGGCTCGATGACGACGCGCGCGCCCTTCTCGCGGCTGATGTCGCGGGTGCGGTCGACGCTCTCGCCGTCGACGACGATGATCTCGCATGGGTAGCCCATCTCCTCGAGCTCCTTGCGCGGGATCTCGTCGAGGACCTCTCCGATGCCCTCCTCCTCGTTCATGGCGGGGATGACGATCGAGAGGCGAGGCTTGGTGGCGGACACTTCCGTCATGCGCGTTTCTTCTCCTTCGCTTTGGCCACGAGGTAGCCCATCGTCGCGCTGCCCAGCCGCGCGAGCCCCCAGAAGGAGGCTTGCTGGCGGAGCATGCGCCGGAACGAGTACCGGCCCCAGAGGTTGCCGTGCTTGAGCGTGAGCTGCTTGCGCCCGTAGCCGTTCCAGAAGGCCTGCTTCAGGAACTTGGTGATGGTGTCGCGGGCGCGGTGATAGACGATGGCCTCGTCGTTCGAGACGAGCCGCGCGCCGACGTCGACGGCGCGGTAGTTGAGGTCGATGTCCTCGGCCGTGATGAACACGTCGTCGAAGCCGCCCACCTTCTCGAAGAGGGGCTTCCAGTACGCGAGGTTGCAGCTGGGGTAGGTGACGTCGAACCCCTTGTGGTCGAGCTCGACGCGCGCGAGCGCCTCGAACGCCCAGTAGCCGATCTGGATCGTGCGGCCGGCGGCGATGTCGGCGTCCATCAGCGTCCGGCGAAGCTTCGCGAGCCAGAAGGGGTTGGCGATGCAGTCGCCGTCGATGAAGCAGACGATCTCGCCTTTCGCCTCCGCGACGCCGAGGTTGCGGCCGCCGCCGCGCGTGCAGGCGCGGACGATGAGGCGGATGTTGGGGTACGACTCCTGATAATGGCGGACGATGGCCGTCGTCTCGTCGGTGGATTCGGCATCCACGACGACGATCTCGAAGGGTGGCTCCTGGACGACGAGGCTGTCGAGAAGGTCCGCGATGTGGCGCGCCTCGTTCCGGACGGTGACGATGATGCTCGCCGTCGGGTGGAGCTCGCGAGCGGCCGGGCTGCCGGTGACGACGTCCGGGGCCGCGCTCACGGCCGCGCGAGGCCGCCCGCCTCCTTTAAACCTTCGCGGCGTCGCCGTCAGCGCCGGCGGTGGAACAGCTCGGTGCGCACGTAGCGGACCATCTCTCCCGGGTGGACGTTGTCGAGGATGAGGCGCACGTCCTCCCGGCGGAGCTCGCGGAGCGCGAAGAGCGCGAGGGCGTAGACGGTGACGCCGAGGAGCGCGAAGAGCGGGGCGTGGAACCAGCGCTCGAAGGGCACGATGCGGTCGAGCCCGAGGAGAGCGGCGGACATCGCGGCGGCGCCAAGCACGTGGCGCACGACGTGCGCGCGCTCGCGGTAGCCTACCTTGCGATAGCTGGCGTAGCGAAGGCCGGCGTACCAGACGAGGCCCGCCGTGAGCGTTCCGACCGCGGCGCCAAGGAGCCCGAGGCCCGCGAGCCGGATGCCCAGCGACTGGATGTCGTACGGGATGAGGACGAGGTCGAGGACGACGACGAGGACCGAGTAGAGAAGCCCCATGCGCGCCGCGGCGCCGGGCTTCCCGAGCCCCATGAGGAGCGTTCCGTGCGCGTAGGCGAAGGTGGCGACGAGGACGTAGATGCACATGATGCGCAGCGCGTTCGCGCCCGTCACGAAGTCGGCGCCGATGGCGATGCGGATGACGGGCTCCGCGAAGAGCACGACGAAGGTGACGATGGGCACGAGAAGCATCGAGAGGTAGCGCAGCGCCTTGTCCATCGCGTCCTGGATCTCGCGGCGCTCCCCCCGCGCGCCCATCGCGCTGATGCTCGGGAAGAGGACGATGGCGACGGCGGTGCCCACGCCGAGGAGGACGAGCGGGATGCGCCGGATGGCGCCCCACACGCCCGCGTCGGCCTTGCCGAGGAAGACGCCGAGCGCGGCGCCGTCGATGTGCGTCGCGACGATGCCGGCCGTGCTCGTGATGAAGAGCGGGAGCGCGAACGTCCAGTAGTCGCGCAGGAGCTCGAGGCGGAAGCGCCCCTTCTCGCGCGCGCGCATGAGCATGAGGAGCGCCGCGCCGGCGGCGGTAATGCCGCCAAGGGTCGTCGCGAGCGAGAGCGCGGAGCCGCGGTTCTCCCGCGCCCACTGCACGAGGGGCGCGTCCGGGTCGATGCGGCCGGCGAGAGGGCCGATGCCGCTCACGGTCGCGGCGATGATGCCGGCGAAGACCGCCGTGACGCCGACGCGGACGATGGTGTCGAGAAAGATGGAGAGCTGCGCCTTCGCCGTCTCGACGCGCGCCTCGAAGCTTGACTGCGCGATGTCCTGCAGCGCCTTCGCCACGTAGTAGACGAGCGCGAAGACGATGGCGGCGGGTGTGGTGTCCTCGATGGTGCGCCCGAGCACGAGCGTGTAGAGCGCGATGGAGGCGCCGACGAGGAGGAGGAACACGCCCGTCGCCGCCACCTTGAACACGGTGTACGTGGCGAAGCAGTCGCCTGCGTGACGCCCTTCGCTCACGCGCTTCACGTGCGCCTGGCCCATGCCGAGGTCCGTGACGAAGAACAGGATGCCGAGGATGGAGAAGGCGAGCGTCATCTCGCCGATGGCCTCGTCCCCGAAGAAGCGGCCGGCGAGGAAGAGCGCGACGATGCCCAGCGCCGAGCCGAGGACGACGTTCACCATCGCGAGCGTCGACTTGCGGCCGATCACGGGGTCACCGCCTTCCGGTAGACCGCCTCGACGCGCGCCGCGACGCTGTCCCAGGAGTATTCGCGCACGGCGGTGTCGCGCGCCGCCGCGCCCATCCGCGCGCGCGCTTGCGGGTCCGCCAAGAGCGCTCCGAGGCGCTCGCGCATGGACCGCACGCGCTCCTCGTCGCTCCCCTTCGTCGGGATGAGGTAGCCCTGCTGCCCGTGCTGGACGAGGAACGAGAGGAGGTCGCTCACGACGACGGGCAGGCCCGCGCTCATGCCTTCGACGACGGCCATGCCGAAGCTCTCGCTCACGCTCGGGTGCGCGAGGACGTCCGCCTCGCCCAGCTCGCGCGCGAGCTCCGCCTCGCTCAGCGGCCCAAGGAGGCGCGCCTTGCCGCCGCCGAGCTCCTCGACGCGGTTCGCGTACGCGATGTCGCGGATGGGGCCCGCGACGCGCAGCTCCGCGTCCAGGTCGCGCACGGCGGCGGCCGCGACGTGCCACTGCTTGTGCTCGGCGACCTCTCCCACGCCGACGACGACGCGCCCGCGTCGGTTCGGGCGAGGCGCGTAGCGCTCCACATCGACGCCGTTCGGGACGACGTGCGTCGCGCGCGGGATCTGCTGCGCCACGAACCGCGAGACCGCGATGGTCTCGCGCGCGGCCGACACCGCCCGCCGCTCGAGGAAGAAGCCGATGCGTTCCCCCGGCGAGCTCGCGCCCGCCCAGTGCCGGCTGTGCGTGGTGTAGACGAAGCCGCGCGGCCCGAGCGCCTGGAAGACGGCGGCCACGCCCGGCGTGTGCACGTGGAGGACGTCGTGCGGCTCGCGCGTGGCCTCCTTGCGCGCCCAGAGCGCGAAGCGGTACTCGTCCTTCGACGCGGGGCCGAACACCTTGTTGACGATGCGCACCTCGTGCCCGCGCCGCTCGAGCGCCTGCGCGAGGTTCCAGATGTGCTTCTCGACGGCGCCGTAGTCGCGCGGCGGGATCTCGAGCATGCCCGCGCCGACAAGCGCGACCCTCACCGCACGCGCCTCCGGAGCGTCATCGCGCGCGCGAGCGCGAGCGGCTGGACGACGAGGTTCCAGCGCTCCCACGGGTGGCGGAAGCGCGCCGAGGTGGAGGCGCGCATGCGCTCGCCCAGCACGCCGTTCTTCATGTACGCGAGCGCGGCGCCCACGTTGTAGCGGTACTTGCGGCGGAGGATGCTGCGGAGGTCGTTGCGGCCGGACTGGTCGTGGTGCACCCACGCCTCGGGCACGTACGTCGCCCGCGCGCCCGCCTTGGCCGCGCGCAGGTTCACGTCGTAGTCCTCGCCGCCCCAGCGGAGCCGCTCGTCGAAGCCGCCGATGCGCTCGAGGAGCTCCACGCGCCACGCGCTGTTGCCCATCGGGAGCTTCGTCATGTCGTGCGCGACGACGTTCGGGTAGAACCACTCCTCGAAGTCGTTGAGGTACCGCTCCCCCTCCGTCGTCGGCGGGGCGAGCGGCCGCGTCGGTCCCCCCGTGACGTCCGCGCGCTCCTCCTCGATGGGCGCGACGAGCGCGCCGAGCCAGGTGGGCGGCGCCACCTGGTCGGTGTCGAGGAAGACGACCGCGTCCGTCTTTCCGTACAGCGAGCGAAGCGCGGACGCGCGCGTCGCGGCGACGCTCCCGGGGTGGCTCTCGACGCGCACGTTCGCGCCGCCCCAGCGTCGCATGACCTCGAGAAGCTCCGGGCGCGAGCCGCCGTCCGCGATGAGCACGTCGTCGGGCGCGCGCGTCTGCTGCGCGAGCGAGCGCAGCGTGCGCTCGACGCGGGGGTCGTTGAACTGCGTGACGAGGACGGTGACCCTCACGGCCGCGCGACCTCCGCGAAGAGCTCGAGGTACTCGTCGGCGACGCTTTCCCATGTGTAGCGCTTCGCCGCCTCGACGCCGCGTCGCCCCATCTCGCGGCGCTCGTCGTCGTCGGCGAGGAGGCGCCGCACCTCCCCGCGCATCGTGTCGGCGTCGCTCACGAGGACGCCCGCGCCGCTCGCGGCGAGGTCGGGCGCGGCGCCGCACGGCGTGGCGACGAACGGAAGCCCCGCCGCCATCGCCTCGAGAAGGACGAGGCCGTACCCCTCGAAGTCGGAGCCGAGAAGGAACAGGTCGGATTCGCGGTACGCGCTCAGGACGTCCTCGCGCGGGATGCGGCCGAGCACGCGAAGCCGCGCGCCCCGCTCCTTCGCCAGCGCCTCGACCTCCGGCTGCAGCCCGTGCGCGTCCTTCCCCAGCACGACGAGCGTCGCGTCCACGCCGGCGGCCGCTTCGACGAGCCGGTCGACGCGCTTGTTGCGGTAGAAGCCGCCGACGTAGAGGAGGAGCCGCTCGTCGCGCGCGAAGCCGTGCCGCTCGCGGAAGCCCGACGGCAGCGAGACGAACTCGGCCGGGTCGTACCCGTCGCCGATGACGACGATCTGGTCCGCCGGCACGCCGAAGAGGAGCAGGTCCGCCTTCTCCGCCTGCGTGAGCGCCGTCACCGCCGAGACGCGGCGCAGCGCGCGCGGGAGCACGACGTGGTAGTAGGCGTGGTCGATGACGGGCTTGCGATCCTCGCGGTGCCACTGCGCGAAGCCGTGCGCGGTGAAGACGATGGGCGAGCGCGAGCGGCGCAGGTGCGGGTAGAGGAAGTCGCTCGACCAGATGCGCTGGCCGTGCATGTGGACAACGTCCCAGCGCTCGTCGAGGACGAAGCGCCGGTATTCGGGCGGCGGCACGCGGAAGCCCGCGCGCATGCGCATCTCGAAGCGGCGCACGCGATAGCCCCCGCGCTCCTCCTCGAGCGGCGCTCCCGGCTCCGCGCTCGTGGCGACGGTGACGTCGTGCCCGCGGCGCGCGTAGTGCGTGGCGAGCTGCTCGACCGCGATCTCGGTCCCGCCCACGTGCGGCCAGAAGCGGTGCGCGGTGAGGAGGAGCTTCACCGGCGCGCCACCTCCTCGTACACGCGCGACATCCGCCGCGCCGTCTCGCGATAGCCCATCACGGGCGCGGCGGCGCCGCGCTTGCGCGACATCGCCGTCTTGAGCAGGTGCGGGAGCGCGTCGCCCCAGAGCCCGTACTCGCGCAGCTCCGGCGGCACCCACGCGGCGTCCGTCGCGACGACGGGCGTGCCCACGGACATCGCCTCGAGCAGGACGAGCGGCTGCCCCTCGTGCTCGCTCGGGAGGCAGAGGACGTCCGCCGCCTGGAGAAGCATCGCCTTCGTCGGCTCGTCGACGCGCCCGAGGAAGCGCACCCGCTCGCCCGCGGCCTTGCGGAGCTCCGCCTCTTCCGGTCCTTCGCCCGCGATGACGAGGTGCGTGTCGCGCATCTGGCGCACGGCCTCGAGCAGGCGGTCGACGCGCTTCACGCGCGCGAGCCGGCCGAGGTAGAGGACGAGCGGGCCCTCCGGAAGCCCGAGCTTCGCGCGCGCCTCGCGCGGGTCGTGGCGCGGCAGCGGCGGCACGGGGTTGGGCAGGACCTCCACGCGGCGCGCGCCCAGCTCGCGGAGGCTGCGCGCGACGTGCTCGCCCGGCGTCCACACGTGCGCGGCCCGTTGGGCGAAGCGGCGCCAGCGCGCGACGGTGGCGTCCTGGATGGGGCGCTGGTAGAGCGCCTCGCGCCACCCGCCCAGGCGCGAGGAGGCCCACTCGTCCAGGGGCGTCGTGTGCACCGTCGCGACGAGCGGCGCCACGCCCAGCGCCCCCATCCCGTCCGCGTTCTGGCCGTGCACGACGTCGGCGGCCTTCGCGAGCTTGCGGACGTGGAGCGCGAAGGGGCGCTCGAGCAGGAGGCGCGTGCGGTGCGACGACGGGAGCGGCGGGAGCCTCGTCCCCTCGTAGCGCACGCCGTCGTGCTCGCCGCCGCGCCGGGTCGCCACCGTCACGTCGTGCCCCTCGTCCGCGAGCGCCTTCGCGAGGCGGTGGACGTACCACTCGACGCCCCCCTGGAGCGTGCGCACGGAGTCGAGCGTCGCGAGAAGGACCTTCATCGGCGAGCCTCCCTCGCCCGCTCGTAGACGGCGCGCGTCTCGCGGACGGTGCGCTCCCACGTGAACTGGCGGGCGTGCGCGCGCAGCGGCGCGGGGTCGGGGCGCGCCTCGAGGCATCGCACGAGGGCCTCCGCGCCCTCGCGCACCGCGTCGCCGTGGTAGAAGGCGAGCTCGCCGCACACCTCGCGGTTGATGGGGAGGTCGCGCGCGACCACCGGAAGCCCGCACGCCATCGCCTCGAGGACCGGGATGCCGAAGCCTTCGGCGACGGGCGGCCAGAGGAACGCGTCCGCGTGCGTGAGGATGGAGGCGAGCTCCTCGTCGTCGAGGAAGCCCGGCTCGGCAAGCTCGACGCCCGCCTGCGCCGCGTACGCGCGGTACTCGCGCGCGACGTCGGGGAACTGGTCCGGCCCGAGCCGCAGGAGGCGCGCCTGGACGCCGTGCTCGCGCGCGAGCGCCTCGACGACCTTCACCGCGTAGAGGATGTTCTTGCGCGGGTTGTTCACCCCGAGGAAGACGAGGTTGCGCTTCCCCTCCGCCAGGTGCTTCGACCGCCGCTCCACCGGGCGGAACGTGTCGTGGTCGACCCCGTGCGGCACGACGACGACGCGCTCCGGGTCCACGCGCCAGCGCTCGACCACCGCGCGCTTCGTCGCCTCGCTCACCGCGATGAGGAACGGCACGCGGCGCCCGAGCGCGCGGTTGATGCGGATGTCGACGCGCGAGCCGAGGTCGCGCTGGTACCACTCCGGGTACTCCTCCAGCACGAGGTCGTGGATGGTGACGACGTCCGTCCCCGGGAGCGCGAGCGCGGGGTCGAGCGCGTGCACGACGTCGTAGCCGCGCGGCGCGTGGCGGAAGCGCGCCGCCCAGAAGCTCACGAAGCCGCCGACGCGGCGCTTGCCGATGCGCCACTCGCGCCGCGCGATCTCGACGCGCTCGGCCGTGTCGCCCGCCGCGCGCAGCCCCTCCTCCACGCACTCGGCGTAGCGGCGGATGCCCGTGACGAACACGTTGCGGCCGTAGAGGAGCCCGACCTTCACGACGCGAGAGCCTCCCACGTGCGCCGCAGCCCCTCCTCGAGCGGCACGCGCGGCGCCCACCCGAGAAGCTCCTTCGCGCGCCGGTTGTCGACGACGAGCTCGCTCACGTCGGCCGCGCGGAAGCGGCTGTCGTCGACCTGCGGGCGCAGCGGCGAGCCGGACACCTTGAGCGCGAGGTCGATGACCTCCCCCACCGCGTGGCCCTGGCCGCTCCCCAGGTTGAGCGACGCACCCTTCGCGGTGGCCACCGTGCCCGCCTGCGCGAGCATCGCGACGGCGTCGTCGACGTAGGTGAAGTCGCGCACGGGGCGCGTGTCGCCGACGCGCAGCTCGCGCCCCTCGCGGATCTGGTGGAGCACGTCGGGGACGAGGAAACCGCGCGCCTGCCCCGGGCCGTAGATGTTGAACGGGCGGACGATGACGCCCTCGAGCCCGTAGCTGGACTGATAGCTCTCGAGGAGCGCCTCCGCCGCGAGCTTCGAGGCGCCGTAGGGGGAGCCGGGGTGGCGCGGGTGCCGCTCGTCGATGGGCGAGTACTGGGCCTTGCCGTAGACGTGCGCCGTGGAGACGAGCACCACGCGGCCGACGTCGCGGGCGCGGGCCCACTCCAGAAGCGTCAGTGTCCCGCCCGCGTTCACGTCCCACGTGCCGACGGGGTCGCGCTGGCTCTGCGGGACGTTGCTCTGCGCGGCGAGGTGGAACACGACGTCCGCACGAGCGTGCGCCTCGAAGGTGGACGCGCTCCGGATGTCGCCGCGGATCTCGACGACCTCGTGCGAGCGCGACAGCTCGCGCACGAGGTGGCGTCCCACGAACCCCGTGGCGCCCGTGACCGCGACCCGCACGCGCCCCCACTCCGGCGCCAGCTCAAAAAACCCTGTGCTTGGGTTCGGCACGCTTAAGAGCGGGTCGAAGGGTGGCCACGCGATGTCGCGCCGCGCGCTCATCACCGGCATCACGGGGCAGGACGGCTCGTACCTCGCGGAGCTCCTGCTTTCGAAGGGCTATCAGGTGTACGGCGTCGTGCGGCGTCTCTCGGTGCCGAACACGTCCAACATGGCCGGCATCCTCGACCGCGTGACGCTCATCGACGCGGACCTCACCGACTCGAGCTCCCTCGACCGCGCCGTTCGCGAGTCGCAACCCGACGAGGTCTACAACCTCGCCGCGCAGAGCTTCGTCCAGACGTCGTTCAAGCAGCCGATCCTCACCGGCGACGTCTCCGGCCTCGGCGTGATGCGCCTCCTCGAGGCGGTGCGCAACCGCGTCCCCGACGCGCGCTTCTACCAGGCCTCCACCTCCGAGCTGTACGGGCAGGTGCGCGAGACGCCGCAGAGCGAGACGACGCCCTTCCACCCGCGCTCGCCCTACGGCGTGGCCAAGATCTTCGGCTACTGGGCGACCGTCAACTACCGCGAGAGCTACGGCATGAAGGCGTGGAACGGCATCCTGTTCAACCACGAGTCGCCGCGCCGCGGCATCGAGTTCGTCACGCGCAAGATCACGCACGGCGTGGCGCGCATCCACCTCGGCCTCGACAAGACGCTCACGCTTGGCAACCTCGACGCGCAGCGCGACTGGGGCTATGCGCCCGAGTACGTCGAGGGCATGTGGCGCATGATGCAGAAGGACGAGGGCGACGACTTCGTGCTCGCGACGGGAGAGACGTGGAGCGTGCGCGAGTTCGTGCGCCTCGCGTTCAAGGAGGTCGGCATCACGGACTGGGAGCGCTACGTCGTCACCGACGTGCGCCACCACCGCCCGGCCGAGGTGCACCTCCTGCAGGGAGACCCGTCGAAGGCGAAGCGCCTCCTCGGGTGGGAGGCGAAGACGCGCGTCCCGGACCTCGTGAAGATCATGGTCAAGGCGGACGTCGAGGCGCTCTCGCGCCGCTGAGGCCCCGATGGCCGACGTCGTGCTCAACTACCCCGAGTTCGGCGGGATGTACGGCATCAAGCGGTACGCGCTCGAGCTCGCGCCCGCCCTTCGCGCGCTGGGCGTGGACGTCCGGCTTCGCGCGAGCCGCGCGGGCGAGCTGCGCATCGCCGGGCGCGGCGTCGGCGGCATCGTCACGCGGAAGCTTCGCAACCATTGGCCCGTCCTCGGCGGCAGGCTCCTCCACACGGCCGACTACCTCTCGAACCCGACCTTCCGGCGCGCCGACGTCGTCACCGTCCACGACGTCATCCCGCTCTCGCACGCGCACATCGTGCCGATGGCGGAGAAGGAGCGCGCGACGCACGAGCGCGCGGTGCGGCGCGCACTGCGGAGCGTCGTGCTCGCCGACACGCAGGCGACGAAGGACATCCTCCTCGAGCGCTTCGGCGCGCGCGAGCACCGCGTGCACGCCATCCACCTCGGGCTCGACCTCGCCACGTTCCGCCCCACGAGCGGCGGCCCGGCGGCGACGCTCATCGACCGCGCGAAGCTGAACGTCGCCGTCACGATGAACTGGGAGCCGCGCAAGCGCGTGGACCTCCTGCTGGACGCGGCCACGCGCCTGCCGTTCGTGCGCATCCTGCACGTGGGCGCGCCCAACCGCTCGCCCGAGCTCGAGGGCGTCGTGGGACAGATGGCGCGCAACGCCGCCGCGCTGGAGAAGGAGGGGCGCTACCTGGCGCTCGGGCGCGTGGACGACGCGACGCTCGCGAGCCTCTACGCGGAGGCGGACGTCGTCGTGCACCCGAGCCTCGCGGAAGGCTTCGGCTACCCGCCGCTCGAGGCGCTCGCGTGCGGCGCGCGCGTGTGGGCGAGCGACATCCCGCCGCAGCGCGAGGTGCTTGCGGGGGCCGCGCGCTTCTTCGAGCCGACGCTGGAGGGCGTGACGCGCGCGCTGGAGGCGTCGTGGGACGGGAGCCGCGCGCGCGACGCCGGGTTCCCGCCGCGCGAGGAGCGCCTCGCGCACGCGCGCCGCTTCACGTGGGAGAAGTGCGCGCGCGAGACGCTGGCCGTCTACCGCACGCTCTCGCAGCGCTTATGATGCGGCCGGAGGTGTGCCACCCGTGTACCATCGCTTTCCCGGCTCCTACACCCTCTCGCGCATGTGGGAGGCCGTGAGGCCGAAGCCGCGCCCGCCGCGCGCCGCGATGGCGCACACGACGCCGCCGGTCGAGACCGGAAGCGCCGTCTGGCGCTGCCTCAACCTCGGGTGCGGCAACGACTACATGCCCTCGACGTCCGAACGCGTGTGGGTCAACGCCGACATCGCGACGACGGTGAAGGCGGACGTCTACTTCGACGCCTTCGAGCTCCCCTGGCCCCTCCAGGACAACGAGTTCGACCTCGTGAAGGCATACGATTTCCTCGAGCACGTGCCGCACACCGTCTTCGACAAGGACCGCCGCGCCGTGAAGGGGGACGGCTTCATCGTCGTGATGGACGAGCTCTGGCGCATCCTGAAGCCCGGCGGCGTCCTCGAGGCGCGCTTCCCCGCCTTCCAGCACAAGAACAACTACATCGACCCGACGCACACGCGTCAGGTCGTGAAGCCGACCTTCGAGTTCTACTTCGAGAAGGGCGGAAGCCACGCGTTCTACACGACGCGCTACTGGAAGCTCCTCGACTTCGACATCTCGCAGCGCGACAACCACTACGCGCGCCTGCGGAAGGTCCTCTAGCTACAGCGCGAGCTTCGCCTGCAGCTCGCCCACGAGCGACGCGGAGACCGGAAGCTCCACCTTCGGCGCGGCGGGCGCGGGCGCCGCGTCGGCGGCGGCGCGCGAGGTGGCGAAGAGGGAGCGGAGCGCATCGAGCGCGCCCGCGGCGGCTTCGCGCGTCGCGTCGATGCCCGCGCCGACCTCGGCCGCGAACGACACGGCGCTCGCGCGCGCGGCGTCCGTCGCCTGCGCGGGAAGGCCGAGAACGTCCTTCGCGAACTGGACGAGCGTGGCCACGATCGCGAGAAGGCGCTCGGGCGCGCCGGCGGGATCCTCCGGGATGGCCTGCACGTCCTCGACGATCTCGCCCACGAGCTCCTGCACGCCCTCGGGGCTTGCCGGCGCGGGCGCCGCGGGGGCTTCCGCTTGCGCCTCGGCGGGCGCGGCGGCCGCGGGCTCGTCGCGCGGGCAGAGGGGAAGAAGGGCACGCGCCTGGGGATCGGCCGCGCCGACGGTCGCGCAGGCGGCTTCCACGAGCGCGTCGGGCTCGGGGGCCTGCGCGGAAACAGGAGGCGTGGAGGCGATCAGGGCGAGGGCGGCAACGATCCCCAGGCGCATGCGTCCCGGTGCGGCGCGGCCCTCTTGAAGCGCTTGGATGAAGCGTTTGACTCAGCGGCGCTGCATGCGCGCGCCATCAAGCGTGTTCTGCAGGAGGCACGCGATGGTCATGGGACCCGCGCCGCCGGGGACGGGCGTGATGGCGCCGGCGACCTCCTTCACGTTCTCGAAGTCGACGTCGCCCACGAGCTTCTCGTGCACGCGGTTGATGCCCACGTCGATGACCGTGGCGCCCGGCTTCACCATGTCGCGCGTGATGAAGCGCGGCTGGCCGATGGCGGCGACGAGGATGTCGGCCTCGCGGCAGGTGGCGGCGAGGTCCTTCGTGCGCGAGTGGGCCACCGTCACGGTCGCGTCGCCCCGCTCCCCCTTGAGGAGGAAGGCGGCCGCGAGGGGCTTGCCGACGATGGTGCTGCGCCCGACGATGACGACGCGGCGGCCGGCGGGGGAGATGCCGGAGCGCGCGAGAAGCTCGAGGACGCCGCGCGGCGTCGCCGGCACGAAGCGCGGCGCGCCCAGGAGAAGGAGCCCCTGGTTCTCGGGGTGGAAGCCGTCGACGTCCTTGCGCGGGTCGATCGCGCGCGTGACCTTGTCGGGATCGATGTGGCGCGGCAGCGGGAGCTGCACGAAGAAGCCGTGGATGGAGGGGTCGCGGTTGAGCTCCTCGATGCGCGCGAGAAGCTGCGCCTCCGTGATGTCGGCCGGCAGGCGGTCGACGACGCTGTGGAAGCCGCACTCGCGCGCGGCCTTCTCCTTGCTGTTGACGTACACCTGGCTCGCGGGGTCGTCGCCCACGAGGATGACCGCGAGGCCCGGCACGAGCCCCTCGCGCTTCGCGGCGTCCGCGACCTCGGCGCGCAGCGCGGCGGCCGTCGCCTTTCCGTCGAGGATGCGCGCGCCGCTCACCGGCGGTGCTCCTCCTGCTCGCGCAGCGCCTGTCGCGCGCGCTTGTCGGGGCGGTGCGTGCGCTCGCCAAGGGGCGTGGGCGCCGCGAAGATGCGGATGATCTCGCCTGCCTCCGCGCTGCCGCGCTTGAGGAGGCGCTCCTCCGTCTTGATCGCGTGGATGGTGACGCGCAGGCGGCCGAACACCTGCTCCGTGCCGACGGTGAACTCGTCCTCCGGCTTCGCCTCGACGACCTTCGTGATGGTCTTCTGGCGGAGGTTGATCGCGAACTTGATGGCGAGCTCCTCGAACTCTTTTGTCCAGAGCGTCGCGATGTCCTTCACGGCCGCCGCGTCCACGCGCCTGCCGTTCTTGTCGTCGATGCCGGTGACCTTGCAGTTCATGCCGTCGACGATGATGACCTCGCCCACGTCGAGCTCGTCGTCCGCGTACAGCTGCGCGCGCGTGCGGCGCGAGTCCTGCCCGCGGCTGATGACGACCGGCACGTCGACGGGCGCCGGCTCCTTCAGGATGACGTGGTGGACGCGCTCGCACTCCGTGCACTGGACGGTGGCGTCGATGGTCGTCATCGCGGTGGTGCGGCTCTGGCGCCCGCGCAGGACCGTCTGGAGCGTCTCCTCGCCGCAGCCGGGGCAGGCGGCGGTGACCGCGCTCGGGGGGTCTTCGGCAGGCATGACGCCGCGCCGACCCGCCTTCGGCTAGTTAAAGACTCCGCGCCAGGATGGCCCGTCGATGCACGGCATGCGCCCCTTCGGCGCGCTTCTCCCGAAGGAGGAGGCGCTCGCGAAGCTGCTCGCCGCCGCCGCGCCCGTCGCGCGCGTCGAGACGCTCCCGCTCGCGCGCGCCGCGGGGCGCGTCGCGGCCGACGACGTGCGCGCGCCCTTCGACGTGCCGCCGTTCGCGCGCAGCACGATGGACGGCTACGCCGTCCGCAGCGCCGACGCCGGCGAGCGCAGCCTCGTGGGCGACGTCTTCGCGGGGGCGACGGCGCTGCCGACGCTGGGAGCAGGCGAGGCCGCGCGCATCGCGACGGGCGCGCCTCTTCCGCCGGGGGCGGACGCCGTCGCGCGCGTGGAGGACACGAGCGAGCGCGACGGCCGCGTGGCGCTGCGCGCCGCGCCGCGAGCAGGCCAGTTCGTCGAGTCCGCGGGGGCCGACCTGCGCCGCGGCGACGCCGTCCTGCGCGCGGGCGACGTGCTGACGCCGGCGCGGCTGGGCCTCCTTGCGAGCATCGGCACGAACGAGGTGCGCGTGCGCGCGCGGCCGCGCGTCGCCGTCGTCTCGAGCGGCGACGAGCTGCTGCGGCCCGGCGACGCGCCGCATCCGCTGCGCATCTACGACAGCAACTCGACGACGCTCGCCGCGCTTTGCGAGGCGCAGGGGGCGGAGGTGACGCGCCTGCCCTCGCTCCCGGACACGCTCGACGCGCTCACGCACGCGCTCGCGGGAGCCGCGCGCGGGCACGACTGCATCGTCGTCTCCGGGGGCGCCTCCGCGGGCGCCAAGGACCTCGTCGTCGACGCGCTCGCGAAGCTCGGCGACGTCCTCTTCCACGGCGTGCGCGTGAAGCCCGGCAAGCCGCTCCTCGCGGCGCGCGTCGGCAGCTGCCTCGTCGTCGGGCTGCCCGGGAACCCCACGAGCGCGCTCTCGAACGCGTGCCTTTTCCTCGCGCCCGCCCTGCGGCAGATGGCGGGGCTCCCGCCTGCAGCGCCCGCCGCGGCCGACGCGGAGCTCGCGCGCGAGGTCGTCGGCGAAGGCGAGCGCTTCCTCTTCCTCCCCGTGAAGCTGCAGGATGGTCGCGCCACGCCCACCTTCAAGGGGAGCGGCGCGCTCACGAGCATCGCCGCGAGCGACGGCTGGATCGGCGTCCCCGAGGGCGCGCGGCTCCCCGCCGGCAGCCGCGTCACGGTCCACGCGTGGTGGTGACGACGACGATGTTCCTCGCGTTCCTCAACCTCGGCGCCTCGGAGATCGTCCTCATCCTCCTCGTCGTCCTCATCCTCTTCGGCGCCGACAAGGCCCCTCAGCTCGCGCGCAGCCTCGGCAACGCGCGCGCCAAGCTCGAACGCGCGCGAGGCCAGTTCACCGAGGCCATCAAGACGGAGGAGGAGCGCGCGTGGGACGAGCAGCTCGCGTTCGAGCGCGAGCGCGAGCGCAAGATCCTCGAGGCGAATCCGGACCACCAGGCGCTCGTGCGCGCCGCCGAGGAGCTCGGGCTCCCCACGGCGGGGCGAACCGGCGAGGAGCTCAAGGCCGCCATCCGCGCGAAGCTCGGGGCTGGATCGGAAGAGGCTGCGCAGAAGCCCGCCGACGCGGGGCCCTGAGGGCCCGGGCTCGGGGAAGAAGGCGCTGCGAGAAGGCCGCGCCCGAAGCGCGCGCGGCAAAGACCCTATCCGAGACAGGACGAGGCGGCGGAAAAGGTGTATTTAGCCGTTGCGGCGCCACGCGCGGGCGGGTCGGGTTCGAACGTTCGCGCCGCTCGTTCGACCCGAACGTTCGCGCCGGTCGTTCCCGCCGAACGTTCGCGCCGAACGTTCCTCCCCCCGCGGCGACGCCCGGGCCAACCTTCTTCGCGAGGTGCCTCCTCGGCCCCTCGTGGCGCATCGTCTCTCGGAGAACGTCGAGATGTATCTCGAGACGATCTACGTCCTCACGGAGAAGGGCGCGCTCGCCCGCACGAAGGACATCGCGGCCGAATGGAGGGTGAGCCAGCCATCGGCCACCGAGATGGTGCAGAAGCTCGCCCTGCAGGGCTACCTCCACTACGAGCCCTACCGCGGCGCGAGCCTCACGCCCGAGGGGCTCGTCATCGGCCGCTCGGTCATCCGCAAGCACCGGCTGCTTGAGCGCTTCCTTGTCGAGATCGTGAAGGCGGACCCGGCGACGGCGGAGGAGGACGCGTGCCACATGGAGCACGCGGTGCCGCCCGTGATGGAGCGCTGGGTGTGCGAGCTTCTGGGTCATCCTCGGGAGTCGCTCAAGGGCGAGGAGATCCCTCGCGGCGACTGCTGCCCGCCCTGAAGGGCGCAAAGGAGGAGTCTTTATCAGCCGCTGGACGTAAGGCTCAGCGACGATGGCTGACGCGCCGCCCTCGCAGAACGGTCAGACGCAGCGCCCCGCCAATCCGGCCATCGAGAAGCTGGAGCGGGACGTCCTTCGCCTTCTCGAGACGCTTTCGGAGATGGCGAAGGCGGGGGAGAAGCAGACGCTGCGCGCCATCGCGGACAAGAGCGGCCTGTCGAAGGACGAGGTGAACCGCTACCTCAACCCGCAGGTGAACGAGGTGTACAACTTCGAGCGCCTCGTCGCGACGCGCGGCCGCAACCGCCCGCTCTACAACCCACCTCATCGTGTCGGGCCCGCCGCACGTCGTCGAGGCCAAGTGGGCCGGCATCAACGCGAACACCTCGAAGTTCGTCCTCTTCAAGGCGGTCGCCAACCGGTTCGGCTACGAGGTCAAGTTCCTCGGCGCCGCCGGCCAGATCGTGGACGTCGAGTACCGCGGCATCGAGGCGATGACGCCCGAGCGCATGGGGAAGGCGTTCGCGACGCAGGAACCGACGATGTACCTCTGAGCGGCTCCGCTCGAAGTACCTGTGAAGCTTCAAATACGGCCTTTCTCTTGGCCGCCTCGATGGCCCAGCTGAGCATCCATGGGAACTGGAAGAGCATCCTGGGGCTCGCCAGCTTCGTCGCCATGGTGGGCGTGCTGATCGTCTCCCTCGCCACCGGCGAGAGCACGGGGATCTGGCTCTACCTGCTCGCGATCGCGTCGATGGTCTTCGGCTTCTGGTCGAAGGAGGACCACATCGCCATCGGCGGCATCGTGGGGCTGAACGTCATCATGATCCTCGACATCATCCTCCGCATCGGCCTCCTCGGGTTCACCGAGTGCAAGGAGCCGGCGCCGGGCTTCTCCATCTGGTTCGGCTGCCCGTAGGCGCGCCGCCGCAGCGGCGGTGCGTCAGAGCAGCACGACGTCGGCCAGCCGCTTCCCGTCCTCGTCCACGAGGTGGATGCGCGGCGCGTCGACGTGCGAGAAGACGATCCTCAGGCGACGGTGCTCGTCGTAGAGGGGGAGCCGCAGCTCGATGCGCGGCATGAGGTACGCGCGCTCGTGTCCTGCGACGCGCACGACGTCGTGGAGAAGCGCTTCCGCCTGGGAAAGCTCCCACGCGAGGGAATCAAGCTCCTCCGACACGCGCTGGCGAAGCGGGGTGGAGGTTTCGGCGCCGGCTCGCCAGTTCAGACGGACCTGGATGGGCGCGGGGAGCTGCACCTCCCTTCGAACGCGACTCCCCCATTTGGCGCCGGAGGTGCGGGGCGGTGCGGCGGGTTGCCACACCGCCGCCCCGGGCGAAGGGCGCGGGCGGAGGCCGAGGCGCGGGCGCGAGGCCCACGCCCCCGCCCTCGCCTCGGCCCGCGCCCGTCGCCGCTCACTCCTCTTCGACGAAGAGCTCGGGGCGCGAGGCGATGTTGGCTTCCATGCGGCCCATCGCCTCCTGGTCGGCGTCCTTCATCTCCTTGAAGTACGCGTCGAGCGCCTTCTCCACCGTCTCGCTGATGTTCTTCTCCGTGAAGAGCTTCAGCGCGTGCAGCTTGATGTGCTGGCGCAGCGGGAGCTTGACCTTGATGCTCTTGCGGGCGTCCATGTTCTTGCGGTTGGGCGTCTTCGCGTACAGGCCCCACTGCGGGGAGTCGGCGTTCGTCAGCTTCGCGGTCATGTCTTAGGGTCTCCTGGTGTTGGTGATCTTGTCTGCGCGGCGGCCCCGTGCCAGCAGGACGCTCTCGACGACGACGAGCAGCCCGAGGAACAGGGTCGCGTACATGTAGAGGGAGTTCGCGCCTTCCGAGTCCTGCTGCTCGAGCGTCACGGTGTGGACGCTGAAGTGCGGGATGCTCACCAGGACCTGCGTCCCGGCCTCGCCCGCGAGGACGAAGTATTCGGCGAGCCCGCCGTCGTCGCTCGGGTCGAGGATGTCGGCGTAGCTGGAGGCCTGGCTCGTGACGTGGCCGTCGAACTTGATTACGGCCTTGCCGCGCGCCATGCCGGGGATGGTGTCGGGGTCGAGGCTCACGATGAGCGTCTTGCCTTCGCGCGTCGCGCTCGCGATGGTGATCTCCACGCGCTCCTTCGTCGCGGCGGTCACGACGCTCACGGCGCCGTAGCTCGCGGTGACGCTGGAGGTGAGCTCGCCGAACGCCTTGAGCGCCGCGATGCTCACCGCGTCGGTGTCGTGGCGCGCCGTCTGCACGAGCGCCGCGCCGTCCGCGGTGAGCTCCGCCTGCGACTGCACGATGACCTGCCCGGCGACGCGTCCGCTCGCGATGGCCTCGTTCATCATCGTCCGCTGCGCGTTCGAGAGCTCGCTCTCGATGCCGGCGTGGGCGCGGAAGAGGAGCTCGGCGCCCTTCGAGAGCTGCGCGCGCACCTCGCGCTCGCCGCGGCTCTCGAGGCGGCCCGCAGCGCCGGCGCCGACGACGATGAGGCTGCCGACCTGGTCGCCGCGTTCGTCGAGGATCTCGATGACGCTCGAGCCGCGCTCCTGCGCGCGAAGCCCCGCGGCGAGCCGGATGGCGGCCTCGGTGTCGGCGAGCGCCGTCACCTTCGCGAAGCCGCTCGTCGTGTCGCTGAACTCGGCGCGCGACTCGCGGTTCTCGAGCTTGAGGACGGTGGCGCCGTCGCCGGAGGTGGAGACGAAGGGGGAGCGCCCGGCGGCGAGGCTCGCGAGGATGGGGCGCTCGCTCGCGAGCATCGTGAACCCGCTCACGGCGCCCGCGGCCTGGTCCACCTTGAGCGTCACGAAGTTGCCGACGGCGGTGCCGTCATGGTAGACGCGGAAGGCGCCGAAGGAGTCCGTGCGGGCGTTGGCGCGCGCGGCGCTCTCGACGACGCTGGAGACGGTGACGCCGACGGCGCCGGTGGTCGTCGCGGCGGTGTTGACGAGGATGCGCAGCGCGCCGTCGAGGCTCGTCATCGTGTGGTAGCGCGGCACGCCGCCCGCATCGAGCACGTCCTCGGGGGAGGACACGCTGAGGGCGTCCTGGCCGTTGACGCTCACGCGGATGTCGGAGGCGGCCTTCGCGGCGAGGCTCGCGCCGCGCACGTCGAGGACGAAGCTGCGGGGCGCGTCCTCCGTCCGCGCGGTGTAGCTCACCGAGAGGATGCCGCGGCCGCTCGGGCGCAGCGTCGCGGTGACGTCCTCGGCGTAGCTCGTGACCTTCGTGGCGAGCGCGCCCTCGTGGCTGCCCGCGAGAAGCTGCGCCCCGATGCTGCCGTCCGCGATGGCGCGGAGGACCGTCGGCTCGCTCGGGTGCGCGTCGGAGGCGCCGCGGTAGACGAGGCGCGCGCCGTGCTGGAGGCTCGCGACGATGCGGCCGCTCGCGTCGCTCGCGAGCCGCCCGTCGCCGATGAGGACGAGCGCGCCCGCGGGGCCGCGCGGGCCGTCGAGGAGAAGGATCCGCGAGCCGTCGGCGCGCGCGACGATGCCGCTGGCGAGCTCGAGGACGGCTTCGCTCGGGGCCTTCGCCCGGACGAGGAGCGTCGCGTGGACGTCGTCGACGAGGGTGAGGTCCGCCTTCGGCGTCTGGATGCGCATCTCGTCCACGCCTGCGCTGTGGAAGCTGGCCTGCGCGCCGCCGTCGATGGCGACACGCTGGAAGATCTCGGTGCGCGAGGCGAGCGCCGTGAAGCCGAGGAGGGTCGCGTGCCCGTCGGGGATGACGCCGGTGAGGAACTCGCCGGTGAGCTTGCCGTTGGAGT
>DASRYU010000118.1:0-2388 GCA_035687045.1 Thermoplasmatota archaeon
GGCCTACCTCGGCCTCGGCGTCGGCGCCACCGCATGGCAGCCCTCAAGCGCCCCCGCAGCGTGCCGCACGCGTGGCGAAAGGGCCGGACCCGCGCGCGAGCCCCGCGCCCCTCTCGGAGGTGCCTCGCCTCCTGAGCGAGGGGGCTGCCGAGTGGAACGCGCGCCGCTTCTGGCACGCGCACGAGTCGTGGGAGGAGGCGTGGCACGCGCTGCGCGCCGCGGGCGAGGCGGAAGCCTCGGAGTATCTCCACGGGCTCATCCTCTGCGCCGCCGCGCTCGAGAACGCGACGCGCGGGAAGGAGGAGGGCTTCAAGCGGCAGATGGCGGAAGGGCTCTACCTTCTCCGCATGCACGCCGGCGGCGCCGAGCGCATCGGCCTGGATCGCGGCCTCTTCGACCCGCTCGCGCTCCTCTACGTCGACGCGTGCCGCCGCCGCGACTGGTCGTGGTGGAACGAGAGCGGCTGGGAGGCGCCGCGCGTGGAGGTCGGATGAGCCCACGCTGGCGCGACCGCCTGTGGAAGCTCGCGCTCTTCGCGCTCCTTCTCGCGGCGACCGTCGTCCTCCTCGCGCCCGACGCGCCCGCCGTCGGCCCCAGCTTCCCCTTCGTGGACAAGCTGCAGCACCTCGTCCTGTTCGCCGGCCTCGCGCTCGTCGCCTCCCGCGCCTACGCCGACAAGCCGCGCTGGGGCATCGCCGTCGCGCTCGTCTTCTACGGCGCCTGCATCGAGCTCGCCCAGGCGCGCGTGGGCCGGCACTTCGAGCTTCTCGACCTCGCGGCCGACGCGCTGGGCGCGCTCGCCGTCTACCTCGCCCCTCGGGTCCGGCAACCTTCATCAGCGCCCCCCGCGTCCCGCGAGCGATGAGCGCCCTGGACCGCGTGGAGGCCGCGCTCGCGCGGGCGGGGCGCGCGCTGGAGCGGCCCGCGCCCTACCACGCGGTGGCGGCCGCGCTCGTCGTCCTCGCGCTCCTCGTGCGCCTCGCGCTCGCCGCGCACGCGACGGACGTCTCGCACGGGCACCCCGACAGCTGGGTCTTTTTCCACCAGGCGTACGTGGAGTACCTCGGCGGGAACGTCTTCCCGGACGACCACCGCGGCAGCGGCTGGCAGCTCCTCCTCTTCGCGACGCTGCACGCGCTCGGCTTCGAGGCGGGCGAGGGTTGGACCGGCTACCAGCAGGCGATGACGGGCGACGCCGCCAACGCCGCGCTCGTCGCGCACACGCTCAGCGCTTCCCTTGCGGCGGGCGCCGTGGCGGCGACGCTCCTCCTCGCGCGCGAGCTCGTGCCGCGCCCGGCCGCGCTCCTCGCGGCGACGCTCATCGCGTTCGACCCGTTCCTTCTGCGCAGCAGCACGAGCGCGATGAGCGAGCCGCTCTACGTGCCCCTCTTCGTTCTCGGCGTGATGACGGTCCTTCGCGCGCGCCGGCATCCGGCGTGGCTCGTCGCGACGGGCGCGCTCATGGCGCTCGCGCACGTCATGCGCGTGACGGGGCTCGTCATGTACGGCGCGCTCGGCCTCTTCGCGCTCGCGCTGCTTCATCGCCCCCTCCTCGACGCGACGCAGGGGCGCGCGCGGCGCGCGCTCGCGTGGACGCAGGCGCTCCTGCGAGACCGCCGCCTCCTCGCCTGGGGGGGCGCGAGCGTCGCGACGTTCCTCCTTGTCGCGTCGCCGTATCTCGTCTGGCGCGAGGTCGGGGGGCACGGCGCGCTCGATTACGGCACCAACCAGCGCTTCTGGGCCGCCGACCTGTGGGACCTGCAGGACCCCTGGTGGCAGGCCGAGTTCGCCGGCGAGCGCATCCCGCGCGAGACCATGCGCGACTACTTCGCGACGCATTCGCTCGCCCAGGCGGCGGAGCGGCTCGCGCAGAGCATCGCGTGGCAGGTCTTCGACCTCTTCGGGAGCGGGCGCTACCCGCCGTGGACGACCGAGGGCGGCGCGTGGGTCGGAAGCCCCCAGGAGGAGAGCGCGCTCACGCCTCTGCTCGTCGCGCTCTCGCTCGTGGCCGCGTTCACCGCCATGCGGCGCCGCGAGTGGTGGTTCCTGCCCATCGCGCTCGTCGTGACCTTCCTCACGTTCGTGTGGATCTACCCGCTCGTGCGCAGCGTCCGCTACTTCGCCGCCCTCATCCCCCTCTTCACCATCGCCGCCGTCGCGGGGTGGATGCACCTCGCGACGCTCGTGCGCCGCCCGTGGCTCGTGGGCACGGCCATCTTCGGCGCGTACCTCGCGCTCTACGCGCTCACGCCGCTCCTCCACGTGGGCGAGGGCGGGCGCCTGCTGGCGACGTCGAGCCACGCGCGCGCCATCGCCGCCGTCACCGGCAGCGTGTGGCTCCTTGTCGCCCTTGCGCCGGCGCTCGAGCGGCTCCTCGCGTGGGCGCCG
>DASRYU010000119.1:0-5381 GCA_035687045.1 Thermoplasmatota archaeon
AGAGCACGAGGTCGGTCGGGATGCTGTTCCGGCCGTCTCCCGTGTAGACGCCGGATGCGTCACCGCCCACGAAATGCAGCGTGTCGCGCACCGCAAGCACCGCGCCCATCTTCGCGTACTCCGGTCGCCCGACGTACGACCAACCGTCGGCAGAATGGATGTCGAGCGCGAGCGCGTAGGCGCCCGCTCCCGCGAGCCCTGCCACCGTCACATGCCAGAGCGCGCCGTTCGCGGCGGTGAACGTGACGCTCTGCGGGAGGCCGGCTGGACGCTGGGCGCAGGTCGGACCCTCGAGGCCACCCGCCGCCGCGGCGCAAAGCCGCGTCGCCTGGCCGGCAGCGGGCACGAGCCGCACGCGCGCGTGCTCACCGGGCGCGACGGGGATGAGGAAAGTGTCTAGCGCATCGCCGCCCGCGGGGTCGACGGCGCCATGGCACTCGACGCCCGGCGCCAGCAGCGGCGCGACCGCCCAGGAGGCAGGGGCGTCGCCTCCAGCCTCGCAAGACGGCGCCGCGGCCGTTGTCGCGCCCGGGAGCAGGACGGGAACGAGGAGCAGGAGCGCCAGGCTGCTGGAGATGAAGGAACGTCGCATGCGCGTCGGGGGCGGGAATGCCTTCCGCGAAGTCAATCATGAGGCCGGTTCCGCCTCACTCCGCACGGCCAGATCGTCAAAATCGTCGGATCTGTCTCGTGAGACCGCCTGCGCGAGTCGCGCCCCCAGGGGGGTCAGGCGGTAGTAGCGCCACACGCCCGGTTTGCCGGCGACGGCTCCTTGGTGCGCCTCGATCACGACCGGCCGCGACGCCCCCGCGGCCCTCCACTCGGGCACCCACCGGTCGAGCTTCCCCTCGCAGCGCTCGTTCAGGCGCGCGAGCTCGGAGATCCGGCGCGGGCTCACCCGCAGCCGCCGCGCAAGCTCCTGCTGGGTCCATTCCGCCCGCGGGGCTGCCTCCGGCCGCTCCGAACCGAGGAGCTCTGGGAGCGCGCGTTGCCAGAGGGGGGCGCCGATCCCCTCGGCGCCCGAAGCCGCGGCGCGGGGCGAGACCGCTTCGAGCGCTGCGATGACAGCCAGGCCGATCCCCCCGCTGAACGCGACGGCAGCGGGCGCGCGCGCATCGGTCCACAAGGAGGACGCGGCCAGCACGAGGACGGCGGCCAGACCTCCTTCCGCGGTCCGGCGGACGATCCGCGGCAGATCGCCAGGACAGAGCCCGACGTAGAGGAGGAGCGGTCGCGCGATGGCCAGCGTCGCGAGGTCGAAGAACACGGTGGTGAGGTTCCACGCACCCTGCAGCTGGACGGCCAGCCAGAACAACGGGCCCATCATGCCGACCGCGGCGACCACGACGCGAGGGGGGCCCGTCCCGCGGCGCAGGAGCCGCGCGAGCGCCCACAAGCTGGCCGCGAGGAGCACAAGCTTCCCCGCCCCGTCCGCCCACTCCCACGCGGTCGCGCGGGGCGCGAGCCCGGTGAGGCCGAAGTACAACGCGCGCGGAAGGAACGCGAGGGCCACCCAGCCGGCGGCGCCGGCGCGGAGAGCGGAGTGGGCGATGAGCGCGGCGAGTGCGAGGTAGTAGGGGACTGCGCGGACGACGACGTCGAAGCTGAACGCGCGCGCGACCGCCGGCCAGAGCGCATGAGCGGCAGCATCCACCAGCGCCAAGGCAGCGGCCGCGCCAAGCAGAAGCACCCGCGTCCGCCCGGCGAGCGCAGGGTGCGCTCCGACCAGGAGCGGCAGCGTGAGCGCGTCGACCGCAGCGACCCACGATCGCGCAGCGGTGGCGCCGGTCCCCTCCAAGGCGCTGAGGAACGAGACCGCGGCGTTGAGCCCGAGGAGCGAGGCGAGCCAGTGGACCCGTGGCACCGCCGCGCGCGCGGAGGCGAGGACCAACGCGCCGATGAGCTGGAAGAAGGAGGCCATGATGAGGCCCGCGACGAGGAGCTCCAACGCGCCGGAATGCCTGCGCGGCAGCAAGAACCGTGCGCTCAGCCCAGCAGCGCCTTCACGCCCGCGACGGCCAACACGAGCCCGAGCATCACCTGCATCGCGCGCGTGCGGAGCCGCCGCGCGCCGGCCCACGCGCCCACGAGCGCGCCCAGGACCACCACGGCCGCGAGCGGCGCGAGGAGCGCGACGTCCACCGGCGCCGTCGGGAGCTTGGCGGCGAGCCCCGCGGCCGAGTTGAGCACGATGAACGCGCTCGCGACGCTCCCCGTCTCCTTGATGTCCGCCCAGCCGAGCGCGAGGAGCACGGGCGAGAGGAAGATGCCGCCGCCGATGCCGGTCGCGCCGGCGAGGAAGCCGAGGAGCGCGCCCAGGAGCGGCGCCCCCATGTAGAACGCGACGCCTTGGCGCGGGGCGCGGAGGTCGGGCGGGCGCTCGAACAGGAGGAAGCGCGCGGCGCCCACGAGGAGCGCGACGCCGAGGATGATCGCCTGCGCGCGGCCCGAGAGGGGGAGGCGTCCGCCGAGGTAGGCGGCGGGGACGCTCGTGATGACAAAAGGCAGCAGGAGGCGCAGGCGCAGGTGCCCGGCCTGCTGGAAGTGCACGAACGCGATGCCGGCGGCCAGGATGTTCAGCACGAGCACCGTCGTGACGAGGTCGCCCACCGCATATCCGGCGAGCGTGAGCACCGCGAGGTACGCCGTGGCGCCCCCGTGGCCGACGCTCGTGTAGAGGAGCGCGCCGACGAGGATGAACGGCAGCACGTACCAGACGGGCGGCGCCAACGCCGCGCGATGGCCGCCCGAAGGTATCAGCGCTGCGCGATGAAGCGCTTGCGCACGAGCCGGCTCGCGGTGTCAACGGCGATGACGAGGAGGAAGAGCATGAGGAGCGCCGTCGAGAGGACGCGGTAGTGGCCAAGCTCGATGCCGCGCAGCAGGTAGAAGCCGATGCCGCCGGCGCCCACGAGGCCCAGCACGCTCGAGGCGCGCACGTTGTACTCGAACGCGTAGAGCGACTGCGACAGGAGCGCGTTCCCCGCCTCCGGGAGCGCCGCGTGGCGCGCGACCTGCAGGCGACGCGCGCCCGTCGCCCGCGCCGCGTCGAGCGTCTCCGGGTCCACCGCCTCGATGGCCTCGTAGAAGAGCTTCCCGAGGTAGCCCGTCGTGTACGCGGTGAGCGCGAGGATGCCCGCGAGCGGGCCCAGCCCGACGATAACGACCATGAAGACCGCCCAGAGGAGGCTCGGGATGGTGCGCACCGCGGCGAGGAAGGAGCGCACGGGGTAGGCGAGCCACCAGGGCGCGAGGTTCGCCGCGGCGAGGATGGCGAGCGGGAGCGCGAAGAGCGCGCCGAGGATCGTGCCCGCCCACGCCATCTGGACGGTGAGCCAGAGCGAGCCCAGCAGCGTCCAGACGATGCCGTCCTCGTAGGCGGGCGGGATCATGTCGGAGACGAAGATGACGAGGTTGCGCGCGCCGCGGCCGCCGCGCTCGAGGATCTGCGCGTCGAGAAGGATCCACAGCACGCTCGCGACGAGCGCCAGCGCGAGGATCAGGCGGTGAGCGCGAATCGGGCTTCCTCCGGCGTCATGTCCTGCGGCCGACGCGGGTTCGAAAGACCTCCCCGCACGAGGAAGACCACCTGGTCCGCGTTCGCGAGCGCCACGTCGATCTGGTGGAGCGCCATCAGGAGGGACGTCCCCTGCTTGCGCAGGTCGCGCGCGATCTCCATGATCGCGTGCTGGTGCACCGCGTCCAGGCTCGCGATGAGCTCGTCCGCGATGACGACGTCCGGCTTCTGCACGAGTGTCCGCGCGATGGCCACGCGCTGGCGCTCGCCGCCCGAGAGGTTCTTCGCCGGCTGCTGCGCCTTCTCGCGCAGGCGCACGAGGTCGAGCGCCGCCTCCGCGCGGTCGCGCACCTCGCGCGGCTGGACGCCGAACAGGGAGAGGAGGCCCGACTCGCGCAGGCCCCCGAGAAGCACGTTCTCCATGACGGAGGCGCTGCGGATGATGCCGAGGTGCTGCGGGATGTAGCCGATGCGGCCTCGACGCATCGCGAGCGTCGTGGGCGTGCCGTCGCCCGTCGTCGCCTCGCCCTGCTGCGGCGCGGTGAGCCCCGCCGCGATGCGCAGCAGGGTGGTCTTGCCGCTGCCGTTGGGCCCCATCACGACGCTGATGTTGCGTCGAGGGACGGTGAGCGTCACGTGCCGCAGCGCCGGCGGCTTGCCTGGGTAGGCGAAGCCGACGTCGCGCAGCAGCAGGGCGGGCTGGCTCAAGGTCTCACAGCTTGTCGCTGAACTTGATGCCCGTGGCGGAGAGGGCGCTCGTGAGGCCGGCGATGTGCTCCTGCGTCGTCGTGGGCTCGAACTCGACGAAGATGCCGCTCACGAACTTGCGCATGAGGTCGCGCTGCTCGCCCTTGAGCTCGAGGAGCGACTCCTGGAACGCCGCCGCCTCGGGCGTCCCCTGGAAGCTCTTCGAGAAGACGACCGCGTGGCTCGGGACGGGGCCCTGCTCGGCGATGATGCGCGTGTTCTCGAGCACGGTGTTGTAGAGCTGCGCGTTGATGTCGCCCGCAGTGACCGCGACGTCCACGTCGCCGCGCTTGAGCGACTCCCACGCCTGCGCGTAGCCGCCGGCGAAGACGACGTTGCCGAAGAACTTCTTCGCGTCGGCCTCCTTGCCGTCGGCCGCGGGCGGGATGAGGCCGTCCTGGACGAGCTTCGCGAGCGGGAAGACGTAGCCGCTGCCCGACGTCGGGCTCGCGTACGCGACGCTCTTGCCGCGCACGTCCTCGAGCGTCTGGTAGGGCGAGTCCTTCATCACGACGTAGTAGCTGAAGTAGTACGGCTCGACGCTGGGCGTCTCGCCGATGATGACCTCGCGGCGCTCGGCGAGCACGACCTCGGCGCCCGCGCGCGCGTTCGCGATGGAGGACTGCCAGCTGCCGAGGAACGCGGCGTCGGCGTGGCCGAAGCGCAGCGCCTCGACCGTGCCCATGTGGCTGAGCGGGACGTAGATCTCGATGTCCGCGTCGAAGCCCTTCTGGCGCATCGACGCCTCCAGGAAGCGCTCAAGCTCGGTCGCCTTGTCCTGAAGGGACGCGGCGTTGTCCGTCGGCTGGATGGCGAGGGTGATCGTGGTCTTCGGGAGCGCGCCGAGCTCGCCACCCAGGACGGGGTCGCTGCGGGTGTCGACGGTGCTCGTGGGGGTCGCGCAGCCGGCGAGGAGGAGCGCGAGGGCGAGGAGGGCGAAACGCAGGATCCGCATGGGTCTCGAAGTCCTTTAGGAATGCCTAAAATCGGAGCGGAAGCCCGATTTTGGCTCACCTAACGAGGCGGCGAACGCCGGGAGGCTCATCGAAGTGCGGATTGCGGCAAACCTAAACTTTCGAGGGAGCGAGGGAGCGAGGGAGCGAGGGAGAAGGGGAGG
>DASRYU010000120.1:0-4894 GCA_035687045.1 Thermoplasmatota archaeon
CAACCACCAGGCGCTCTTCGCCATCGCGGAGGAGTTCCGCGGCCTCGCGCGCCTGCGCCCGGCCACCGAGCCCGTGGTGGCGACGGTCGAGCGGCGCGCCCACGCGGAGGTCCGCGAGCGTGCGCACCCGCGCGCCCTCGGCCTCCACCTCGGCGAGCAAGCGTCGATAGCTCGCGGGCGCGTCGGCGCCCTCGTACCACGCCTCGAACACCTCGGCCACCTCGTACGTCGTGAAGACCTCCTCGCATCCGCCGATGTGGTCGAGGTGGCCGTGCGACGCGATGAGCGCGTCGATCCGCGAGCCTGGCGCGCGTCCGAGCGTGTCCCGAAGATAGCGCACCAGCCGGTTGCTCTGCGCGTCGCGCGCCGGCGGGCCGCAGTCGTAGAGCACGAGGGATCCGTCGGGCATCTCCCAGACCGTCGCGTCGCCCTGTCCGACGTCGACATAGTGCACCCGCAGCGTCCCCGCGGGCGCGGCGCGCATGGGCGGCGCGCGAGGCTCCGCCTGCTGCGCGTAGGCGTACGCGTACGCGGCCGCGGCGGCCATCGCGAGCACGAGAAGAAGGAGCCCGAGCTTGCCGCGGCTCTTGCGTCGTCGGCGTCCCATCGGCACGCGGAGCCGCGCGGCGCGTCATGAGCGTTCCGCCGGGCGGACGACGCGCGCCAACCTTCATCGCCGCCTTCCGCCATGCGCGCGTCGTGCACATCGAGGCCGCCGCGCCGCAGGACGACGCGCTGTCGCGCTCCCTGAACGCGCTCGCGCACCCGTCGCGGCTCGCGCTTCTTCGCCAGCTGCGGACGCCCAAGACGCTCCGCGAGATCCAGCTGCGGTCGCAGGCCTCGGACGAGGGGGAGCGCAGCATCTCGCGGCAGGCGGTGCGCGAGCACCTCGACCGGCTCCTCGCCATCGGCGTCGTGCACGCGCGTGAGGCGCACCGCGAGTACGGCGAGACGACGGAGTACTCGCTCAACCACCAGGCGCTCTTCGCCATCGCGGAGGAGTTCCGCGGCCTCGCGCGCCTGCGCCCGGCCACCGAGCCCGTGGTGGCGACCGTCGAGCGGCGCCCGGGCGCGGCCGAGCCGGCGCGCGCGGAGGGCCCCTCCCTCGTGCTCGTCAAGGGGCTCGACGAGGGGCGCGCGTTCCCGCTGCCGCCCCCGCCCGGGGGGCGCCGCCAGTGGACCATCGGGCGCCGGCGCGGGCTCGACGTCTCGCTCGACTTCGACCCCTTCGTCTCCACCGAGAACGCCCTCGTGCTCTGGGAGGGCGGGCGCTACTTCGTCCAGGACCTGCCCGACTCGCGCAACGGCACGACGCTCAACTTCCAGCCGCTCGCGAAGGGGGAGCGCCGCGAGCTTCGCACAAGCGACGTCATCGGCGTGGGGCGCACGCTCCTCCTGTTCCGCACGTAGCGCTCAGAGCACGCTCACGCGCACGCCGCCCGCGGCGTCGCGCAGCGCCTCGCGCATGGCGCCCGCGTGCTCGTAGCGCGCCTCGGGCCGCTCCTCCATCGCCCTCGCGATGACGGCCTCGATGGGCGGGGGCAGCGGCTGCGCGAGGCACGAGCGCGCGATGCGGCCGACGGCGTAGACGTCGCTCGCGGCCGTGGCGCGTGCGCCCGCCTGCTGCTCGGGCGCCATGAACTCGGGCGTTCCGGCGAAGACGTCCGGCTCGTCGAAACGCGCCGTCACGCCGCGCCGGGCGCGCGCGATGCCGAAGTCCGCGATCTTCGGGACGCCGCCGTGGAGAAGGATGTTCTCGGGCTTGAGGTCGCGATGCACGAGCCCGCGCGCGTGGACGGCCTCCAGGCCCGCGAGGACGCCGTCGAGGAGGGGGAGCCCCTCGGCGAGCGGGAGCGGGCCCCCGGCGCGGACGCGGTCGGCGAGCGACCCGTGCGGGACGTACTCGGCCACAAGAAGCGAGGCGCCGGAGCGGCGCAGCACGTCGTGGACGATGACGACGTTGGGGTGCTGGAGGCCGCCCGCCGCGCGCGCCTCGCGCAGCGCGTCCTCGTCGCCTGGATGGTCGTGGAGGACCTCCTTGAGGACGACGTCGCGGTGGAGCATCTCGTCGTGCGCGAGAAAGACGCGCCCCGCGCCGCCGCGCCCGAGGAGGTGGCGCACGAGGTAGCGTCCGCCCACGCGCTGGCCGGCGACGAGAGGCCCGGAGGCGACCTCCTCCGCGACGCGCTCGAGCACGCTCGCCTCCGCCGCGTCGAGGCCAAGCTCCGCGCGGAGGCGGGCAAGCTCAGGGTCGCTGTGCACGTCCCGCCCCTCGGTCACCGCCTGCTGCACGGCGCGGCGGTACGCATCGTGCGCCGCGATGCGGTCCGCCGGCATGGGCACGCCGTACACGCGCGCCGAGACGCGGTCGATGAGCGGGCGGAAGCCCTGCGTCGCGATGAGGACGAGGCCGAGAAGAAGCCAGTCGAGGGGGCGGAACTCGACGCTCTCGGGGCCGAAGACGATGGCGAGCGCGGCGTACGCGAGGCCGAGGCCGCCGACCATCGCGAGCGCGACGACGGCGCGCGCGGCGGTGCGGCGGCGCGCGAGGCTGAGGCCGAGAAGGTCCTGGCGAAGGATGGCGCCCGACACCAGCGCGCCGAAAAGGATCCACCGGACGGCGGCGGAGGCGCGGCCGAGGATGGAGACGCCCTCCATCCACGCAGGCTCAGGGACGAACGGCTGCCCGAGGCGGAACGCGGTCGCGAAGCTCGCGCTGTTGAGCGCCGCGGCGGCGAGGTAGCCCGCGCCAAGCGCGAGGGCCGCGGCGCGCGCCGTCGGCGCGCCCATCCGGCGGTGCACGAGCGCCACGACGCCGACGATGACGAGGAGCGTCACCGGCCACGACAGGGCGCCGGCGAGGAGGTGCATGTCGGTCCACGGGTGCGCCTTCGTGATGCCGAGGATGTCGGTGCGGACGAAGTAGCCCCCGGGGAAGAAGAGCTGCACCCAGGGCAGGACGGTGGCGATGCCGGCCGCCACGAGCAGGATGCGCGGGCGCGGGTCGTGAGGGTCGCGCGCGACGGCGCGCAGGAAGCGCGTGAGGACCGTCGCGTAGGCGACGGCGGTGAAGGCGAGAAGCGCAAGGAGCGCGAGCCGGTCGTAGGTCGGGTCGATGCCTAGCTGCACGGCGGCGACCGCCAGGGCGAGGCTCGCCGTCGCGAAGAGGCGGGCCGGCCACACGCGCCGCGGCTCGGGCACCGTCGCGGCCGCGAAGAGGTAGAGCGCAAGCGGGTCGAGCGCCGCGAACACGGTGGCGACGCGGTACCAGAGCGTGCGCGCCTCCGCCGTGTCGACGAGCGCGCGCAGCGTCTCCGCCGCCTGGTTGCCGGCGATGAGCAGGAGAAAGACGGCGAGGTAGAGCGGCCCGCCGCGGCGACGCCCGCCCGCGAGGACCACAAGCGCGAAGGCGATGCACGCGACGGCGGCGAACGCCTTCACGTACGCGTCGAATCCTGCGATGGCGCGCCCCTCCTCCCGCGAAGAGGGGGCTGGCCCGTCTTCAAGGATTGTGCGCGCAAAGGCCCCCGCGCGAGAACATGCGACCTCGCGGCCGCGTGCTCACGCCATTTCACCGCTCTACGAGCGCTGAAATGGCGTTCCCCCCGCCCAGGCAGAGGGTGGCGACGCCGCGGCGCCCGCCCGTGCGCTGGAGGTTGTGGAGAAGCGTGGTGAGGACGCGCGCGCCCGACGCGCCGATGGGGTGGCCGAGCGCGACCGCGCCGCCGGTGACGTTGAACTTCTCCTCGGGGATCTCGAGCGCGGCGCGCACCGCGCAGCTCGCGGAGGCGAAGGCCTCGTTGTGCTCGACGAGGTCGATCTCGTCCATCGCGTGGCGCGTCCTGAGGAGGAGCGCCTGCACGCTGGGGATGGGCGCGGCCATGACGCGCATGGGCGCGACGCCCGCGGTGCCGGAGGCGACGAAGGTGCCCATGATCTCGAGGCCGTGCTCCTCGGCGGCCTTGCGGCTCGCGACGATCATCGCGCTCGCGCCGTCGGAGAGCTGCGAGGAGTTGCCAGCCGTGACAAGGCCGGTGGGGCGGAAGGCGGGGCGCAGCTTCGCGAGCGACTCGGGCGTCGTGTCGGTGCGGATCCCCTCGTCCTGCTCGACGAGGACCTTCTGCTTGCCCACGGAGACCTCGACGGGGACGATCTCCTTCTTGAACCAGCCGGACTCCGTGGCCTTCTGCGCCAGCCGGTGCGAGCGCGCGGAGAACGCGTCCGCGTCCTGCCGCGTGACGCCGAACTCCTCGGCGACGACCTCGCCCGTCTCGCCCATCGCGACGCGCGAGTAGGCGTCCATGAGGCCGTCGTGGAAAAGAGCGTCCACGAGCTCGCCGTTGCCGTAGCGGTAGCCGAAGCGCCCCTTCGGGAGAAGGTAGGGCGCGTTCGACATCGACTCCATGCCGCCGGCGACGATGATCTGCGCGTCGCCCGAGCGGATGGCCTGCGCGGCGAGCGCGACGGACTTCAGGCCGCTGCCGCACACCTTGTTGACCGTGAACGCGGACACCTTGTCCGGGATGCCCGCCGCGAGCGCCGCCTGGCGCGCGGGGTTCTGGCCGGCGCCCGCCTGGACGACCTGGCCCATGATGACCTCCTCGACGGCGTCGGGACGCAGGCCGCTGCGGGCGAGCGTCTCCTTGATGACCAGGGCGCCCAGCTCCGTCGCCTTGAGGTCCTTGTACGCGCCGCCGAACTTCCCGATGGGGGTGCGGCAGGCCGCGGCGAGGACGACGTCGGAAGGCGAGGTCATTGGCGAGCATGTCCGCCGCCTCCCCAAAAAGCCTTTGCCCAAGCTCGCGGCGCTTCGCGCCGCTCGCAGGCCGAGGCCGAGGCCGAGGCCGAGGCGCGGGGGCGGGGACGAGGACGAGGACGAGGACGAGGACGAGGC
>DASRYU010000121.1:0-7166 GCA_035687045.1 Thermoplasmatota archaeon
CCTCATGCCGCACCAGGAGGCGTGGGGGAGCGCGGTGCGCGGCGCCTTCCCCGGCCTCTACGACGGCGACGCGTACGGCGTCTACCTCATGTTCGGCAAGCTCACCGCCGCCGCGGTCGCCCTCTTCGCCGTCGCCTTCGCTGGCCTCCACGGCGGCGAGCGCGAGGAGCCGGGTGACGCGGAGCGAAGGCCAGCGCATGCGGCAGGAGCCCGGCGCGCATGCATAAACCCGGGACCCGCGTCGCTATCGACGCCGGAGCCGCATCCATCATCCTGTCCCCCCGCCGAGGCCCGCACAGGTGGGCGAGTGGCGGGAACGGGGTTTCTTCGAACGCTCCGCGTGGGCGCCTGCGCGCTCGCGCTCCTCGTCGCAGGCTGCGCGACGCCCGAGAGCTCCCGCGAGCCGAAGGTGGCGGACGACTACCTTCTCGAGGACGACGAGTGGCCCGCGCCGCTCGAGCCCGCCGGGAGCGCCTCGTCCGATCCGCTGTTCCGCAGCATCCTCGAGGAGGGAGGCATGACGGCGGAGGACTACGCGATGGTCGCCCTGCACGACCCGAACGCCGGAGCCGGCGAGTGGCCGACCTTCGTCGCGGTCTGGCGCCTCAACGGGTCCTCCGAGGCCGAGATGCAGAAGCAGATCGGCCATTGCCGCGAGGGGAAGGTCGCCGTGCTGCGCGACGACGACTTCAGCGTCTCCGTCGTCGCCTGGGGCGCGTGGAGCGAGACCGGCGACAAGCTCGTGACGGCGCTCCAGGAGAAGACGCCCACGCTGCAGGCGGTGTGCGTCCCGAAGGCGACGACGACGACGAAGGCGCCGGCTCCCCGGGCTCCGACGGCGCCCGCCTCCCCCACCGCCACGAGGTCGGACGAGGAGGACCTCTACGTCCACGCGCGCCTGTCGTCGGACCCGAAGAAGGCGGCGTACGTGGAAGGGTGCAGCCTCCTCGGGGCGTGCCTGAAGGTCGGCGGGACGTACGCCACGTCGAATTGCTATCGCGGCGCCTGCGATCCGGACACGAGGTACTACGCGGCGGTCCTCGGCATCATGAACACGGGAAAGGCGACGGTGGAGGTGGGCCCCTCGAGCGTGGCGCTCCTCACGCGCGACCACGGCGTCTTCCGCCCCGACGGCACCCCCGCGGGAGACAACGCCTTGGAGCGCACGCGGCTCGCGCCCGGCGACTTCACCGCGGGCAACGTCCTCTTCCGGCTCCCTGGCGACGCCGTCGTCGAGGGCTGGTGCCTCGAGGGGGCGTCCGCGCGCGAAGGCGACAAGCCCCTCTGGTGCTTCCTCGCGCCAGCGTGACGGAGCGCGCGGCCGCTCAACGCCGGCGCGCGGCGGCGAACGCGGCGAGCGCGAGCGCGGCGAGCGGGACAAGCGCGCCCACGGGCGTCTCGTTCGCGGTGTCGCCGGGCATGGCGTCCGCGCCGGGCCCCGCAGGAGCGCCCGCGTCGCCCGCCGCCTCGGCGTCGTCGGCGTGCGTCATGCCGAAGTCCTCCGGCGTGCACGGCCTGTCGCCGCAGTAGAGGCTCAGCGTCCCGTCGGCGCCCTCGCGGAACTCGGCGTCGCCGCAGCGCCAGGCGCCGTCGTCGCCGCGCGTCGCGGCCTCGCCCGTGGGGCACGTCGGCTGCGCGCTGCCGAAGCCGGGCGCCGGCGCGTCGCCGTGGAAGCACGCGCGCTCGCCGCTCGGCGTCGTGCCCTGCGTCGTCCCCTCAGGACACGGCTGATAGCACACCCAACCGTGCTGCGGGTGACGGCCCCACTCGCCGCCCTCGGGGCACGCGTGCGGCGGAGGCGTGTCGGACGTCTGGCCCATGGAGCCGCTGCCGGAGGAGCAGCGGTAGCGGTAGCCGTCGGAGGACGTGCCGTCGGGGTCCGGCTCGCGGATGGGCGCGCTTCCGTCGGCGCACACCATCTCGCACGTGCGGTTGCCTTCCGGCGTCGTCGTCGGCCTCATCCCCTCGGGGCACGTCTGGCCGGCCCACATGTAGTGCGTGTCGCCCGTGCACATCCACGCGCCGTTCTTCTGGTACGGGTCCGTGCCGTCGCCGCAGCTGCCGGGGGGCGGCCGGCAGTCCCAGCCGCCCTCCGTCGCGTACACGGTCCCGCCGCGCGACTCGCAGCCGGCCGCGTAGTCAGCGGGGGGCGAGCCCTGCGCGAGCGCCGCCGCGGGAAGGAAGAAGAGGAGTCCGAGGCAGACGAGGGGGACGAGCGCGATCCGCAAAAGGCGCACCTGGCGCCGCGTCACCTCAGCACCCCGTGATAACGCCTTCGCGGCGGAGCGGCCGCGCGGGCGTGCCATCGCCCAGGAACGTTCATCAGAGCGCCGAACGCCTGACCCCCTGGGAGGCTGCGCCGCTGTCGCTTGCGACGATCGTGTACCAGCTCGCCGGCGTCGCGGGGCTGCTCTTCGGCGCGTGGCTGCTCTACCTCAGCCCGCACCAGCGCGCGACGCGGGCCTTCGTGGTCGCGACGGCGAGCACGGGCATCGCCTTCCTCCTCCCGCTTCTCGAGGAGCGCCTCGCGTGGTGGCGGACGCACAGCAGCGCGCTCGAGGCGGTCGTCTACGTCGCCATCGGGCTCTCGACCATCTACTTCCTCTGCGTCTACCCCCGGCCGCGAGGCTGGATCGGCCGCTCCCGGTGGGGCGCGTGGGCCGTCACGGGAGCCGGCGCCTCTCTCGCGCTCCTCCTCGTGCTGCGGCCCTCGCTCTACACCGACGGCCCGCTCGTCGTCATCGACAGCCTGTGGGCCGCGACCGCCGCGCTGTTCTTCGTCATGTTCGCCCTTGACGCGACGCGCGCGCCCCCCGGCCCGCTCCGGCGGGCGCTCATCCTCGTCCTCGCCTCCGGCCTCCTGCAGGCGTCCGTCTACGGAGGCATGCTCGTGCTCAACGACCTCGGCGCGCGCCTCCAGCCGGGCGCCTTCGACGCGCCCTTCTCGCGGCAGACGTACCTCATCGTCGAGGCCGCCGGCCTCTGCGCGCTCGCCTCGCTTGCCATCGTCGTCGTGCACGCGCTGCGCTCGCGCGACCGCACGTACCGCCGCGAGGCGGCGGGGCTTCTGGCGTTGTGCACCGTCGCGTTCGCCGTCACCGCCGTCGTCACCTTCGCGACGCCGCCCGCGCCGGGCAGGCGATGGCTCTCGGACCCCCAGGAGGTCCTCGACGGCGCGAGCGCCCTGGTCGCGCTGCCCATCCTCGTCTACGCGCTGCTCAGGCACCGGCTGTTCGACATCGACCTGAAGCTGAAGTGGACCATCAAGCGCGGCACCGTCGTCGCCGTCTTCGTCGCCGTCTTCTTCGCCGCATCGCAGATCGCGCAGAGCTTCCTCGAGGACACGCTCGGGTGGGCGATGGGCGGCCTCATCGCCGGCCTCCTCCTCTTCGCCATCGCGCCGCTGCAGCGCATGGCGGACCGCGTGGCCGCCGCCGCGCTCCCGGACGTGCGCGAGGACCTGCCGGCGGACCGGCGCATGCGCTTCTACCGCCTCGCCGTCACGATGGCGCTCAGCGACGGGGCGCTCACGCGCGCGGAGGAGCAGCACCTCGCGCAGCTCGCCGAGGAGCTGGGCCTGCGGCACACCGAGGCGCTCGCGGTGCGCCAGGACGTCGAGCGCGAGCTGGGCGCGACGGGCGCGTGAGGCGCGGCAAGCCACGTCTCGCGCGGCGCGCCGCTATTCGGGCGCGCGCATGGACGTCAGGGCCTCGACGGCGGGCGCGGGCGCGCCGATGAGCCAGAAGACGTTCCCGTCGGGGTCGCGGAACTTCGCCATCCCCGCTTCGTGCCCCTCCTTCGCGCGCGGCTCGAACTCGACCCCGCGCGCCCGGAGGCGCGCGACGTCCGCCTCGAGGTCGTCCGTGAGGAACGCGACGCCGGTGTTCCCGGGCTCGACGCGCTCGTACCCTTCGCACAGGTGCAGCACGAACCGGTCGCCCGGCGGCGCGACAAGGACCGCGTGCTCGTTGCCGGGGACGTTCGCCGTGCGGAAGCCCACCTTCTCCGTCCAGAACGCGACGGCCGCCTTCGCGTCCGACACGCTCACCGCGACATCCGCGAACCGCATCATCGCCGCTGCGAGCGCGGGCTCGTCGAATAAGCGCAGCGCGCCGAAGCGCCAGCGCGGCGAACGGCCATGCGGACGCGACGGTCGGTCAGCCGGGCAACGGGTGCACGGGGCCGCCACCGGGGAGCGCGTGCGAGAGGATATACCGCTTGCACACCTGAGACACGGGCCTATGCGCGGCCGATCGGTGCGCCATTGCCCGCGCGTGGCGGCGATCGTCGGCCTCGCGCTCCTCTTCACCGCGAGCGGGACGAGCGCGCAGGGTGGCGGCGGAGGCGAGGCGGCGTTCCTGGAGACGTTCCTCGCCGCCTCGATGCCCGAGCCGACGCCGGAAGGCGAGGCCGTCGCGCCCTGGCCCTCCGTCGCCTACACGGCAGCGCACGGCGCGGGGCTTCCGTCGGGCGAGACGGGTGGCGCCCAGGCCGTGCCGCGGAACATGGTCGCGCCCGAGAGCGGCTATCGGGACGATGGCCCCTATCCGCACCCGTTCCATCTCCGTTTCGACGGCGTCGACGACGTGCTCGTCATCGAGCCGGCCACGACGGCGCAGAGGCACACGTCCATCACGGTCATCGTCCGCGCCGCGCCCAGCGACGCGTACCGCGTGCTCGCGACTTTCGTCTCGAACGCGGCCGGGGCCGGCGAGCCGCGACAAGGGACGCAGCTCGCCCTCGACCCCGAGGGGCGACCCGTCTTCTCGCTCGATCCGACGCGGCCTGAGCTGAGCGTCACGATGGCGGACCCGATCACGGACGGCGAATGGCACCAGGTCACAGCATGGCACCACGTGCTGGCCGGCGCTGGAGGCGAAAACGATCGCATCTCGCTGGAGCTCTCGTCGGTCGGGCTCTCGGTCGCGGCGGAGCAGGCGGCCCACACCGAGACCGCGCTCGTCGAGGACGCGACGTCCGCAGGCGCGCGCGGACGCTATCACGTCGGCGGCGTCGCCAGCGATGCGGGCGCAGTGGCGCACGCCTTCGCAGGCGACCTCGCCGGCATCTGGATCGACCAGGGCGGCCTCTCCGACGCGGCGACGCGAGCGCCGGCCCGAGGCGAGGCCGCGAACTCCGATGGCGCGCAGCTCGACGCGACCTCCTCGTCCACCGAGGGCGCCATCCGCTTCGAGGTCGCCTTCGACGGCGCGAGCGGCGCCACCATCGTCGCCATCGACGAGGCCGGCGCCGAGCACGAGCTGGGCGCCGGCGCGACGGCCTTCTCCTGGCTCGCGCCCCAGGCGGGCCGCTACCGCTTCGAGGCGCGTGACTACGGCGCCGACGGCTCCTACACCGTCCTCGCCTCGGACACGGCGCTCGCGATGCCCGCCCCGCGCGCGCCCGCCGACATCGCGCTCGCCGCGCTCGCGGCCACCGCCGTCGTCGGCCTCTCGGCCGCGCTCGCCGCGCGCGGCGTCGACCTGTGGGAGCTCCTCCGCGGGATCACGCTCGGGCGCGCGCAGGACCGCTTCTATTCCGCCACCAAGGAAGCGCGCCTCGAGAAGCGCGTCCGCCTCGGAAGCATCAGCGCCGCGCTCGTCGCCATCGCCCTCATGAGCATCATCCTGAGCGCGGGCCGTCGCCTCGAGAACGTGCTCCAGGGCGCCTTCGTCGCCGTGTTCGCCGTCGCCGGCCTTGCGGCCATCGCGTTCACCATCGCCATGACCGGCGCGCAGGTCGCCATCGCGCGCGCGGAGCACGCGACGCCGCGCTATCGCCTCTGGGTCGCCGGCGCCCTCTCGCTCGCCGTCTCCACGCTCGCCTTCGGCATCCCGTTCGGCTTCGCCGGCAACCTCTCGCGCGACGCCGCCCCCGGCGCGCCCGTCGAGACGCCGCGCCAGAAGGGGCTTGGCGCGATCGCCGCCATCTGCCTCGGCGTCGCGGCGGCGCCCCTCTTCCTCGCCATCGGCGCGTTCACGCGCTTCGCGTTCGCGGAGGTCGCCGTCGCGCTGGCGCTGGGCGGCGTCTTCGTCTCCAGCCTCCCCATCGCGCCCCTGCCGGGCCGCGCGGTGTGGAGCTGGTCCAAGGGCGCGTCGATCGCGCTCCTGGCGGGCACGTTCCTGCTGCAATCGGCCTACCACCTCGGAGCGCTGGGCGCGTGGACGATCGTCGGCATCGGCCTGGCCGCGCTCGTCCTGGCCGCCGCGCTCACCGTGCTGCGCGTCCGTGGGCGCGAGGAGAGGGAGCGCGCGTCCGGCGGCACCCCCACGCGCGCGCGGACGCGCGGCGGCTGGCGGAGCGCGCGCTGAACAAAAAGAGAGAAAGAGATCGCCATGCGCATATGAATCGCCGAGAGCGGTTATCCCCTCGCGGCAGGCTGTGCCTGCGCATCATGCGCGCGGCCCTGATCTGCGGCCTCTTCGTCCTTGCCATCATCGCCACGCCGAGCCTCGTCGGCGCTGCCGGAACACGCGCGGAGACCAAGACCTACATCGGCTCCGCCGATCCGGTCGCGATCTGCGGCCTCTCGTTCCTCATGGAGATCAACAAGGGGTGCGCCAGCTTCGGATCGCACGCCACCGACGTCGCGGTGACGATCGTTGCGACCGACAGCGCGGCCCTCCCGGTGTCGATGGAGGTGTGCCAGCCCGTGGCCAACAACGCATGCGCGGTCCATGCGCTCGGCTGCGGGTCCGTGAGCCTCACCGTCGCGGAGGGGTTCGTGCCTGGGGCCCCCGTGACCGTAGCCGTCACCCACCTGCCTCGCATCCACATGCCTTTCGGCGCCATCGGCGGAGGTTGCGCCACCCCCGGGCCCGTGACGACCGGGACCCTCACGGCGACCTTCACCCTTGGGTGAGGAGTGGGCTGCGGGCCCGTGCGTCCGCGCGATGAGCCTCAGGCTGCTGCGATCGTCTTGAGAAAAAGGAAGGTGCCGCGTTCTCGCACGCGGCGGGCGTCTTCACGCCATCAGGCGTGAAGGTGCGAGCCCTTCAGCGCTCCTCGATGTCCAGGCAGAGGCCCGCGGCCACCGTCGTGCCCATGTCGCGGATGGCGAAGCGCGACATGTGGGGGATCTCCTTGGAGCGCTCGATCGCGAGGGGGCGGCTCGGGCGGATCTTCACGATGGCGATGTCCCCGGTCTTGAGGAACTGGGGGTTCTC
>DASRYU010000122.1:0-6651 GCA_035687045.1 Thermoplasmatota archaeon
CGCCCCGGCGAGGGCGGCGTCGTCTCCTTCCTCGCGGCGGGCGCGTCGAGAAGGAGCGCGAGCGGCGTCGCCTGCGCCGCGTGGACGACGACGTGGTGCGTTCCCGCCTCGAGCGGCAGCTCGCGCTCGAGAAGGACGAGCCACCGCACGCCCAGGCGCGCGTCCACCCGCTCCTCGCCGCCCGCCGCGAGGAAGGAGACGACGCCGCCCTCGCCGGGGCGTTGGACGCCGGCAGGCACGACGCCCTCCTCGGGAAGCCCGGGTCCGAAGACGAGGAGCATCGGCGCCTCGCCGGGGGGCGCGTGCGGGGGCGCGGCGAGGCGGACGCGGAGCGTCGTGGGCGCCCCGAGCTCCACGCGGTAGTAGTGGAGGACGACGCCCTCCTCGAACAGCCGCGCCGGCGCCGCCACGAGCGTGGCGCGCTCGAGCGTGTCGCCCGGCTGCGCGCGCCCCCCGTGCGCGCCAGCGTGCGGCGCCGCGAGGAGCGCGAGGAGCGCGCCCAGCGCGAGGAGGCGGCGCGGCCACATCGCGCGCGCACGGACGCCGACAATGATAATGCTGATGCGCCGTCTCGCGGCGCCGGATGTTCTCCACCGCGCACCTCACGAGCGGCGTCGCCCTGGGCCTCGCGCTGGGGCTCGAGGGGTGGCCCCTCGCGTGCGTCGTCCTCGCGAGCGTCTTCACCGACTGGGACTACGCGTTCCAGCTCCTCACCGGGCGCAACCACCGCGAGTTCGTCACCCACTCGCCGCTCGTCTACCTCGCGGTGCTGGGCCCGCTCGGCCTCTGGCAGCCGCTCGCGTGGTGGGTGCTCCTCGGCTCGCTCCTCCACTTCAGCCTCGACATCTGGGAGTACGGCATCCGGCTGAACCCGTTCGAGCGACGCATCTACGGGTTCCGCCTCCTGCCCGGCGTCGAGAACGCGCCCTTCGGCGAGTACCTGCGCCGCTACTTCCGCGATCCGCGCTTCTTCGGCGCGGAGGCCGCGTTCGCCCTCGCCGCGGCGGGCCTCGCCGCGTGGCGCCTCCTGTAGTCAGAGCGCGAGGCTCGCGAGCTCCTCGCCGAGCGCCGGGCCGAACTTGAAGCCGTGGCCGCTGAAGCCCGCGCCCACGACGACGCCGTCGGCCTTGCCGAGGACGAAGTCGTCGTTCGGCGCGTTGTCGTAGAGGCAGACGCGCGAGCGCGCGAGCGGCCGCTCCGCGAGCTGCGGCATGCGCCTGCGAAGCCACGCGCGCGCCTTGTCGACCTCCTTCCTCGCCACCGGCGGGCGGCGCTCGAAGTCCGTCACCGCGGGCCCCTTCGAGTGGTCGGCCACCTTGACCGCGCCGTGCATGCGCGGGAACCCGTAGAACCCCTCCTCGAAGGCGGCGAACGTCATCGTCTCGGGGAAGTCGCCCGGCGGGTCGAAGAAGAGCTCGGGCTGGCGGGTCACGCGGATGCGCCCCCGCAGGCTCGGCACGAGGCGCGGCGCGTGGAAGCCGGCCGCCACGACGACCGCGCGCGCCCGGAGCAGCGTGCCGTCGTCGAGCGCCACCTCGCCCCCGCGCGCGCTTGTCGCCGCCACGCCGCGCCGCACCTCGGCGCCGTGCGCGAGGGCCCGCTCCTCGAGGGCGCGCAGGCACGCGCGCGCGTCGAGCCAGCCCCCCTGCGGGTCGACCACGGCCTCGTCCACGTTCGCGAAGCCGGGGATGGGGCCCGGCATGATCTGCACGCGCTCACCCATCTCGAGAAGGGTGCGCGCGCTCTGCTGGTGGAAGCCGCCGGGCGGGCCGAACATGAGGAGGCCCGTCTGGTGCAGGAGCTGCCGGCCGCTCTCGTCCTCGAGCTGCCGCCAGCCGGCGAGGGCGCGCTTGGCGAGCTGCACGTAGCGCCGCTGCGCGCCGTACGCGAAGCGGAACACCTTCGACTCGTCGTTCGACGCGTTGTGCTCGTTGAGGAGCGGCCGCGGGTCGACGAGCGTCACGCGCGCGCCGCGCTTCGCCGCCGCCCACGCGGTCGAGAGCCCCATGAGGCCTCCGCCCACGACGACGAGGTCCACGCGGAGCGCACGCATCGCGCGCTACATCAATCCGCATCATGCGCGGGACGCGTCGCGGACGATGCTCGCCACTTCCTTCGCGCTCGCCGTCGTGCGCAGCGCGAGCCGGTTGAAGTGGACGGGCCACACGCCGTGGCCGCTCGCGCGCAGCGCCTCCACCACGCGCTCGGTGGGCGGAGAGCCGACGCGCGCGCGGCTGCCCGCCTCGTGGATGTCGAAGAAGAGGCCCGGCGCCTCCGCCTCCTGCGCGAGAAGGTCCAGCAGGCGCGGCGCCTCGGCGTCGGCGAACGGGAAGTCGCCCGCGCGCGCGAGCATCGCCTGCGCGGCGTCGCGGTCGACGAGCGGCCCCGTCCAGAGCGGCCCCGCGCGTTCCACATCGCCGCCGCAGCCGGGGCACGCGCGCGGCGCGTCGAAGCCGCGCTCGCCGCACGCGCGGCAGAAGAACGCCATCCCGATGCGCGCCATGGACGCGTCCGCGCGGGCCGCGCCGCGCCGCGCGCCGAGGATGACGCGGTAGTAGTGGTCGGTCGCGTGCGCGAGAAGGGGCGCGAGGGCCAGGTCGTGCTTCGCCGCCTGCCGCACGGCGCTCCCGGCGAGGATGCGCAGCGCGATCTCGTGCATGAGCTCGTTGTGCATCGGCTCGGCGAGGTAGCGCCGCAGGCACACGTTCGGGTAGACGCCCGCGAGCGCCGTCGCGTCCGTCGCCGTGATGCCCAGGACGCCCTTGTCGCGCATGCCGCGCGCGGCGCCATCGAGGAAGGGCGCGGGGCTTCCGAAGGGGTCGACGTCGATGACGTGCCACACGCTCTCGGTGAGGAGCGCGGCGAGGTTGCGCTGCGTCACGTGCGGCTCCACGCCGTTGAGCCGGCAGTTCTCCTCGATGAGGCGCGCCGCCACCGGGTTCCAGTCGTTGAACTCCACGTGGAGGTCGCGCTCCGACTCGCGCGCGTACCGGATGCCGCGCGCGCCGCTCGCCGCGAGCCCGTCGAGCACCGTCCAGCCGTCCTCGGCGCGCGTCGCGAGAAGCAGCGACGACAGGTCGCGGTTGAGCGCCATCGCGGGGTTGTAGAACACATCCGCGGTGCCCTTCGACTCCGGGCCGCGCGTCGAGCGCTCCGCCCGCGGGAGACGGAGCAGCGCGCGCCCCTCGCGCACGTCCATCGTCGCCGGCTCGTCGCTCACGCGGCCGCGAGGCGCCGGACCGACTTCAAGAAGATTATGAACATCGTGCAAGAAGCTCATAAGATACTATGAGCGAATGGCCCATTCTTCATAATCGCGGGCGACGCTCCGGCCGATCCGCCACGACCTACGGGGGCGGCCGTCGCGGGCCGTGCTCGTCGTCGTCGAGGTCGAAGGCGTCGCGCACGCGGCGCGGGTCCATCGTCCGCTGGAGCCCGTACGCGCCTTCGACGATGTAGCTCGCGAGGTGGGCGAAGCCGCGAAGCCCCGCGAGGCCTCCGAACTGGCCGACGTCGTGCCGGAGCGACCGGACGACGACGCCCGGCGACGCCTCGCCGTGCTCCTCGAAGCCGAGGAGGCGGTGGACGGCGTAGAGGCCCAGCGCGATGCTCGTGAGGAAGAGGAAGTCGTAGTGGACGAACTGGAGCGCCGTGATGCCGCGCTCGCCCGCAGGGTCGACCCACGCGAAGCGGACGACGAAGGCGCGCCCCGCGAGAAGCGTCGCGGCCGCGCCCGCGAGAAGCGGCGCCACACCGGCGGCGACGGAGCGCGCGACGCTCGCGGTGGCAAGGTACGCCGGCGCGTCCTCGTCGGGCGCGAGCTTGAGGATGAGGCCGTTCGAGGCGAGGTCGATGGCACCCGCGCCTAGGCCGAGCAGGCCGTACGTCGTCGTGGCGCTCGCGAGGACGAGCCAGCCCGTCTCCTTGGGCGTGAAGGCCCACGTGGCGATGGCGAGGACGAAGACGCTCGCGCCCATCGCGAGGACGGGCTTGTTGCCGAACCGGTCTGTGACCGGCGCCCACACCTTGAGGCTCAGCACGTTGACCGCGGTGGAGAAGGCGGAGAAGGCCACGACGGTGCCGACGCTGTAGCCCAGCGGCCCGAGGAGGACGACCGCGACGAACGGGAGGGAGAAGTTCGCGGCGAAACCCCACGAGGCGAGAAAGATGACGACGCGGCGGTAGTTCGTGTCCGAGATGGGGCGGCGGAGCATCGAGCGGATGTGCACCTGCGTCGGCGTCGCGAGCGCGACGGGCGCGCGGCGCACGATGGCCGCGCTCACGAACCCCGCGAGGCCGCCCACGAGGAACAGGATGCCGAACGCCTCGAGCTCGCGCTCGGGGAACGCGCGGCGCCACCACGACACGAACTGGCCCGCGGCGAGCGTCACGACGACGCCCACCGTCGCGAGGACGGCCATGCGGCGCCCGAAGTAGCGGCCGAGCTCCTCGCGGGGCACGAGGTCGCGCACCCACACCTGCCACGCGGCGCCGCCGACGTTGGCGAAGACGGAGTACACGACAAGGAGCGGGATGAGCGCGTGGAGCGGCCGGAGCTCCAGGCCGCCCATCGCGAACGGGATGAGCGCGATGAGGAGGAGCGTCGCGCGCGCGGCGACGGCGGCCGTGACGGCCACCGCGCGGCGGTCGCGCGTGCGGGCAAGGAGGACGACGCCGGGCAGGTGCACGAGGTGCGCGAGGAACGGGATGGCGGCGATAAGGCCGATCTCGGCGTCGCTCGCGCCCAGCGCCAGCGCGAACCCCGTGAGGATGATGCCCGTCGTCACGGACTCCATCGCCCGCGAGAAGAGCCCCTCGAGGATCATCAGCCGCTGGCCGCTGCGCTGCTGCTCGGGCGTGTACGCCGGCGTGGTCATGGGAACCGCATGGCCTCGTCCCGGCCGCGGACGTCCTCACCCGTCATCAATCTCACCGTCGCCGCCGCCCGGCGGCGCGGCGCGCGGCGTCACGCGCGCTCGCGGCGCTCAGCAGCGTGGCCCGCTTCGCACGTCCCTGCGGGCTCAGGAACGCGTCGGCGGACGCATTCCCGACGCGTAGGTCCGGCTCTGCTCGCGCAGGAACTGCTGGAGGTACCAGGGGCCGCCCGCGCCGCGGTCGGTCGTGGCGCTGAACTTCCAGCCGCCGAAGCTCTGGCCGCCCACCATCGCGCCCGTGGAGGTGCCGCGGTCGCGGTTCGCGTAGACGACGCCCGCCTCGATGCGCGCGAAGAACCAGTCGACCTCCTGCGGGTCGTTCGAGACGACGCCGAAGGTGAGGCCGTAGTCCGCGCTGTTGACCTCGCGCACGACCTCCTCATTGTCGCGGAACGTGCCGACGGCGACGAAGGGCACGAAGTACTCGGTGCGGAACGCGTTGTTGCTGTTCGGAAGGCCGGCCACGACCGTCGGCTGGACGAAGTTCCCGTTCGCGAACTCGCCGTCCTTGAGGACGCTGCCGCCCACGAGCACCTGGCAGCCCGCCTTCTTCGCCTCGGCGACGGCGTTCTCGAACGTCTCGACCGCCGCCTTGTTGATGAGGGGCCCGAGGTCGGCCTCCTTCTTCCACGGGAGGTCGACGCGGAGCTTCTTCGCCTTCTCGACGAGCTTCTCCATGAAGGCGTCGTACACCGACTCGTGCACGTAGATGCGGCTCGTCGCGCTGCACTTCTGGCCGCCGAAGCCGAACGCGCTCTTCACGGCGCCCGTGGCCGCGATCTCGAGGTCCGCGTTCTTCGTGACGACCGTCGCGTTCTTGCCGCCCATCTCGGCGATGTAGGGGCGCGGCTTGCGGGCGACGAAGCTCTGGTAGTTGCGCATGCCGACCTCGCGGCTGCCGGTGAACACGAGGCCGCCCGTGTCGGGGTGGTCGATGAGCGTCTGTCCGACCTCGCGGCCCCCACCCGTGACGAAGTTCAGGACGTCCTTCGGGACGCCGGCGTCGTGGAGGATGCGCACGACCTCGTAGGCCGTCCAGGGCGTGTCGCTCGCGGGCTTGAGGACGGCCGCGTTCCCCGTGATGAGGGCGCCCGTCGTCATGCCCGTCGGGATGGCCACGGGGAAGTTGAACGGCCCGACGACCGCGAAGACGCCCCACGGGCGCATGACGGAGACGCACGTCTCGTCCGGGAAGGGCTTCCCGAGCTGGACGACGAACCCGTTGTTCTGGCGCATGTGCCACGCGTAGAACTTGAGGAAGTCGATGGCCTCGTCGACGTCGTAGTAGGCCTCGATGCGGTTCTTGCCGTTCTCGATGGCCATGAGGGCCGCGAGCATCGGGCGGCGCTCGCGCATGATCTCGGCCGCGCGCTCGAAGATGGCGACGCGCTTCTCCCAGCCCATCTGCTCCCACGCGAACTGCGCGCCCTTCGCCGCCTTCACGGCCGCGTCGACGTCGGCCTCCGTGCCCTTCGGGAAGCGCGCGATGACCTCGCCGGTCGAGGGGTCGAGGTCGTCGAAGGTGCGCGACGAGGTGACCTCCTTCCCGCCGATGAGCATGGGGAAGGTGCGCCCGACGCGCTTGCGGAGGTCCTGGTACGCCTCCTCGAACTCGCGGTCAAGCTCCGCCGTCTTGCCGGCCTGCGCCATGCGGAAGATGGTGTTCTCGTTCTCGGGGGGCGGGGACATGCGCGCGCGATGGGGGGCCCTGTGATAA
>DASRYU010000123.1:0-4338 GCA_035687045.1 Thermoplasmatota archaeon
CCCTCCTCCCCCGCTCCCTCGCTCCCTCGCTTCGACCTCACCCACTGGCGCCAGGAGGGGGACGCGTGGGTGCGCGTCGTGCCCGACACGCCCGTGCACGTCGTGCGCCGCGTGCTCGACGAGAACGGGAACGTCGTGCGCGAGGAGCCCGCGAGCATGCGCGACGTGGACGAGGCGACGGGTGTGAAGGCGGAGCGCGGCCTCGGCCGTCTCCTGCGGAGGAAGTAGGGTGGCCAACGCCTTCGAGCGCCCGCGCGGCACGCGCGACTTCCGCCCCGAGGAGATGGAGGAGCGGCGCTGGCTCGAGGCGAGCTTCCGCGAGACGTTCCGCCGCCACGGCTACCGCGAGATCCAGACGCCGACGTTCGAGCACACGGCGCTCTTCACCGCGAAGAGCGGGCCCAACGTCGTGAAGGAGATCTACACGTTCCAGGACAAGGGCGCGCGCGAGATCTGCCTGCGCCCCGAGCTCACCGCGCCCGTGCTACGCTTCTACGTGAACGAGCTCTCGCACGAGCCCAAGCCGCTCAAGGTCTACTACTTCGGCCCCTGCTATCGCTACGAGGAGCCGCAGGAGGGGCGCTACCGCGAGTTCTGGCAGTTCGGCCTCGAGCTCCTCGGCCCCGAAGGGCCCGCCGCCGACGCGGAGGTCATCGCCGTCGCGCACCGCGCGCTCCGCAACGCCGGCCTCGCCGGCTTCACGCTCTACGTCGGCCACATCGGCGTGCTCCGCGCGCTCGTGAACGCGCTCGGGCTCGACGAGGCGAGGACGGCCGAAGTGTTCCGCCGCATCGACAAGGACGACCCGGAGCTGCCCGCGTTCCTCGGCGCGCAGGGCGTCCCGCCGCGGCTTGCGAGCGCGCTCCTCTCCACCGCGACGCACCGGCGCACGCTCGAGCTCGCGGACGACGCCGCCATCGGCGCGTACTTCGCGCAGGCGCGCGCGGCGATCGCTCCGGCGGAGCTACCCGACGGCGTCGCCGCCGCCATCGAGAAGGCGCTCACGGACGTCCAGGAGACCGCGCTCCTCCTGCGCGCCCACGGCGTGCCGAAGCTCGACCTCGACCTCGGCGTCGCGCGCGGCCTCGACTACTACACGGGCACCGTCTTCGAGTTCCACGCCGACACGCTCGGCTCCCAGTCGCAGATCGGCGGGGGCGGCGCGTACTCGCTCGCCGAGCTTTTCGGCGGCGAGAAGGTCGGAAGCTGCGGCTTCGGCCTCGGCTTCGACCGCATCCTTCTCGCGCTCAAGAAGGAGGGCGCCGTCCCGCCGCTGCGCGCCGCCGCCGACGTCTACGTCTGCACGCTCGGCTCGCAGGCGCGCGCGGTCGCGCTGGGGCTCGCGGCCGAGCTGCGCGAGAAGGGGCTCGCCGTCGACGTCGACACCATGGGGCGCGGCCTCGGGAAGGCGCTCCAGCACGCCGCGAAGCTCGGCGCCCGCAGCGCGCTCATCGTCGGCGACAAGGGGCTCGCCGCCGGCACCGTCACGCTGCGCGACCTCGCGAGCGGCGAGCAGAGCGACGTCCCGCTCGCGGACGCCGTCGCGCAGGTCGCGAAGCGCTTCGGCTGACGCTCGCGCCACGGTCCTCGCCTCCCGCGCTCAGGACCTCACAGGCGCTCGCCCGTGATGCGCACCGTCACGCTGTGGTGCGGGGACTGCAGCCACGTGAGGTCGAGCACCGTCGGGCCGTGCGTCGCGAACGAGCACTCGCGGTCGCCGCCGGCGGCCGTGCACACGTCGGCGCTGCCCTGGCGGAGCGAGACGACGACGCCCTGGGGCGCGCCGGGCAGCGCCCTCTCGGCGCTCGCCAGCGTGTCCAGGAGCGACGTGCAGGGGCCGACGGGGCTCGCCGTCTCCACCGCGCGCCTCGCCTGCCAGACGGGCTCCCCGAGGAGGGGCCGCAGGGGGAAGTTCGGGGGCGGTGAGTCCCGGCAGAGCTCCAGCGCGCCGGCGGCCACCGGGCGACCGGTGACGGCGCGGCAGGGGACGGTCTCGTTCGCGGAAGGCGGGCACAGGAGCGACGAGACGAGGCGCGACGCCGAGAGCTCGTCGTCGGCGCCGCAGCCGTCGATGCAGATCTCGATGACGCCACGCTGGAGGGGCGGGATCGTGACGTTGCTGCGGTCGGCGTAGGCGCCGGTGCTCGTGTCGATGGTGCGCTCGAACACGGTCACGCGCGGGTTCACGATCGTGATCGTGAAGTGCACCGCGGTGTGGCCGTTCCACGGGTCCTTGTGGTGGAGCGTCGCGTTCCACGTGCCGGTGTAGGCGTAGGCCGGCACGTCGAGCAGGAACGACGCGTTCGCCGGGCCGCTCCCGCTCCCGGGGAGGGACTCGAGGTAGAGCCAGCCGAGCCCGTCGGGGTCGGCGAGCGTGCCGGCGACGCGGAGGCGGCCGTCGGAGACGTTCGCGCTCGTGATCACGATGTCCGCCTCGCGGTCGGCGACCTCGTAGAGGAAGCTCACGCGCGTCGTCTGGTTCCGCGCGTCCGTCGCGCCGAGGACGGCGGTGTAGTTGCCTACGGGCCGCGGCGCGTGGAGCGCGAGCTCGACGACGCCGTTCGCGGTCGCGGTCGTGTTGTTGCCGCCGCTCGAGAGGTGCACCAGCGTCGCGCCTTCGTCGCCGATCTCGGCGTGCACGCGCAGCGTCCGCGCGTCGAGGTCGTAGCTCCACGAGAGGTTCGAGACCTTCGGCGGGTGGTCGAGAAGGACGGTGATGGCCTGGGTGTCGACGGGCGCGTCGCGGTCGGTGAAGACGCGCGCGGAGAGGGCGTGCGCGCCGGACGAGAAGCCGCCGGCGGCGAGCGTCGCGTTGATCGTGATCGTGCCGGTCGTCGTGTTGGGGATCGGCACGATGAAGGTGCCCGCGGGCTGGCCGTCGAGCATCAGGTAGCCCGAGGCGTTGCGCGCGAGCGGCGAGAAGCCGGAGTAGGCGATGCGCACCCGCTCCTCGGGCCCGACCGTCGCGCCATCGCCGGGGGAGACGAGGGTGGCGGTGGGGGCCGTGGAAGCGAGCGCCGCGGGGCCCTGCGCCGCGAGCACGAGAAGGATGATAGCTGCCGCTGAAGGAACTCGGTGAAGCCTCATGATAGCACCACTCCCAAGTGGTGGCGTGGACCCCTTCGGTCCGGGCTTAAGTTTTGTGACACTCACGGCCGGGAGGGACACGGCTCCCGTCCCAGGAAGGGAGCCACGACGTGCAGAAAAGAGCGGGAGGGGGCCCCGCCACTCTGCAGAGGCGGGGCCCGTTGCCCATCTTCCCCATCGGGCGCCCCGGCAAGGGCGCGTCGAGAGGACTAGTTCATCGCGAAGAGGTCGTGCGGCGGCGTGTCCTGCACCCAGCCCGTGAAGTGCGTCACGTCCATCTCGTGGATGCGCGCGACCGGGATGGGGCAGTACCAGCGCTTCGTCGAGCCGTCGACGTGCGTCCAGGGCTCGAGGAGCGGCACGGACCACGCGTACCACGTGGTCGACGTCTGCTGGAGCGTCCACGGGTCGACGCGCACGACGTTGTAGCTGTACTCGGTGGCGACGCCGCGGACGCCGTTGGGCGCCACGAACGGGATCTCGACGCCGGTGGGCTCCATCGGCGAGGAGTAGCTCTGGCTCGAGTTGTAGAACGGGTCAGGCGTCACGAAGACGATGCCGGCGGCCTTGCACTCCACGTGCGCCTCGTTGATGCGGCGCGGGATGATGGGAAGGCCGGCGAAGAAGCTCCCCTCGCCGTTCACGTGCGTCGCGCACTCGACGTTGCCGACGATGTCGGCCGTCCAGTTGGTGATGTTGGGCAGCAGGAGCGTGTCGAGCGTGACGAAGACGGTGTGGCCCTCGACGAGCTGCTCGGGCGCGTTGTGCACGGCGACCCGGTCGTAGGTGGTGAAGGTGTCGAGAAGGACGATGTCCGTGACGGTGGCGGCGGCCTCGAGCCCCGCGTTCACCAGCTCGCCGCCGGGCACCGCGAAGTGTCCGATGGCGTGGTCCGCAAGACCGAGTCCGATAGGCAGTCCGACAAGGATAGCTACCGCTATCCCAAGCATGCGCAGAGTGATCATGGGCGTGTTCCCCTGGCGAGCGCCCGGAGCCGGCGGGGCCGGCGCCGGTCACGCCTCCCGGCCCGCACGCGCTTGCCGGCGCGCCCGCGTCGCGTTGCCGCGCGACACGGAAGGGCGAGAGTTGTGACTCACCACGGTGACACACAACGCGGAGGGGGATATTCTCTCTGGCGAGAGGGTGTCTGTCACCGCAGGGTGCGACACGCTCTGCGGAAGGGTCTACAAGCCCGTGCGGGGAAGGGCGGAGGGAGCGAGGGAGAGAGGGAGCGAGGGGAGGGAAAGGGAC
>DASRYU010000124.1:0-14338 GCA_035687045.1 Thermoplasmatota archaeon
CCCTCGTCCTCGTCCTCCCTCGTCCTCGTCCTCCCTCGTCCTCGTCCTCGTCCTCGTCCTCCCTCGGCCTCGGCGTCGGCGTCGGCCTCGCCATCAGGCGTCCGGCTGGTGCTTGCGGATCTCATAGCGCGCGAGGAGGCCGCGGTGGACCTCGTCGGGGCCGTCGGCGATGCGGAGGACGCGCGCGAGCGCGAAGAGCGCCGGGAGCGGCGTGTCGCGGGAGAGGCCGGCGCCGCCGTGCATCTGGATGGCCGCGTCGGCCGCCTGCTGGAGGACGTTGGGCGCCACGAGCTTGATGGCGCTCACCTCCTGCATCGCGCCCAGCGCCCCCTCCTCGTCGAGCTTCCACGCCGCGTAGAGCGTGAGGAGGCGCGCCTGGTCGATGGCGACGCGCAGGTCCGCGATGCGCTCGCGGTTCCCGCCGAGGTTCACGAGCGGCTTCCCGAACGCCTCGCGCGCGAGGCCGCGCCGCACCATGAGCTCGAGCGCGCGCTCGGCGCCGCCGATGCAGCGCATGCAGTGGTGGATGCGCCCCGGGCCGAGGCGCTCCTGCGCGATGGGGAAGCCCAGGCCGGGCCCGCCGAGGATGCTCGAGACGGGCAGGCGCACGTCGCGGAACGAGACCTCGCCGTGTCCGAACGGCTCGTCGAAGTCGCCGAAGACGGGGAGCATGCGTTCGATGCGGACGCCGGGCGTGTCGAGCGGCACGAGGACCATGCTGTGGCGCTGGTGGCGCGGCGCGTCGGGGTCCGTGACGCCCATGAAGATGACGAAGCGGCAGCGCGGGTGCCCGAGCCCCGTCGTCCACCACTTCGTGCCGTTGAGGACGACCTCGTCGCCTTCGATGCGCGCCGTCGCGCGCACGTTCGTCGCGTCCGACGAGGCGACGTCGGGCTCGCTCATGCAGAAGCCGCTGCGGATGCTCCCATCGAGGAGCGGCTGGAGCCAGCGCGCCTTCTGCTCCTCCGAGCCGTGCATCCAGAGCACCTCCATGTTCCCCGTGTCGGGCGCGTTGCAGTTGAAGATCTCGGGCGCAAGCAGGCTTCGCCCCATCTCCTCCGCGACGGGCGCGTACTCCAGCGTCGTGAGGCCGGCGCCGAGCTTCTCGTCCGCCAGGAAAAGGTTCCAGAGGCCTTCCGAGCGCGCGCGCTCCTTGAGCGCCTCCACCTCGGGGTGCACGCGCCAGGTGCGCCAGTCCGCCGAGCGCGGCTCGCGGTCGTGCTCGCGGAAGAGGCGCTCCTCGAGCGGGAGGACGTGCTCTCGCACGAACGCGGCCACGCGCGCGCGGTAGCTTTCGGAGCGCGCGGAGGGGCGGAAGTCCATGGAGACGCGCGGGGAGCGGGCGGGGCGCGGAAATCCCTTTCGCGGCGCGCGCGAGGCTTAAGCGGCGCGCGCACGCTGCCGCGCGTCATGCGCTTGCCGCTTCTTCTCGCCCTCGTCGTCGCCCTCGCGGGCTGCGCCTCGCCGCACCACGCGAGGCTCGACACGGGCGACGTCGCGCCGGAGGAGAGCAAGGACCTCGTGTTCGACCGCGCCGGCACCTACGAGATCCATTGCCACCTGCACCCGTTCATGAAGCAGATGGTGACGGTCGTCGAGGGGGACGCGGGGGAGCCCGTCCACGTGCACATGCACGACGGCACGGCGCGGGAGGAGTACCGCTACGAGCCGGCGGCGCTCGAGGTGACGGTCGGCACGAGCGTGTCGTACCACAACCACGGACGCTTCGTGCACACCGCGACCGACAGCGCGGGCATGGCGCACTGAAGAGGAAGGAGGCCGCCGGCCGAGGGCCGGCGGCGAGGGGTGGTCCGCCTAGTAGCGGGGCGGGCCCCAGCGGTCGCGCCCGGCCATCGCGACGATGAGCGCGATGAGGAGCACGGCGACGACGAGCACGATCAGAATCGTGGTGGCGCTCCACCCGATGCCGACGCTCTCGTCGACGTCGCCGCCGCGGTCGTTGTCGGTGATGTCGACGTCGATGTTCTCGGGCGGGTCGATGTCGATGTTCGTGTCGCCGTCGTCGCCGCCCGTGGTGTTCTGCGCCGCCGCGAGGGGGAGCGCGAGCATGGTCAGGGTGGCGAGGAGCAGGATGCTTCGTCGCATAGGGCTCGGCTGGCCGCCCGGCACCACGACTGTTGCGGCCGCGTCGTCGATGGCGGGTCACCAGCCGGCGCGGAGGGGCGCGAGCTCGATGCCGCGGTCGCGCGCGACGTCCTCGCGCGCCCAGACGCCGAGGTACTCGTCGTTCGCGATCCACCACCAGTGCGACTGGCGCGCCTCGACGAGGAGGACGTAGCCGGGGCGCTCCTGCGGCCAGAAGCCGAAGATGAACTCGGGGCGCTCGTCGCCGCCGGCGTTGCCGAGCGTGTAGACCTGCACCTTCGTCGGCTCGCTGAGGTAGCCGTAGAACGGGTACTTGCCGGCACCCGAGACGGCGATGACGTCGCCTTCCTGCAGGTGCGGGTCGAGGGCGCGCGCGGCCTGCGAGGGGAGGTACTGCGCGGGGAACGTCGCGACAAGGAGCATGCCGACGACGAGGACGCCGAGGAGCGACGCGAAGGCGCGGCGGAAGCGTCGGCTGTCGAGGTCGACCTCGCGCACGAGCGCCCACGTGAGGGGGACGACGCCCACGAGCACGTAGCGCGCGTTGTCGAGCCGCAGCGCCTCGTGGCGCGACGGGCCCATCGAGAAGTACGCGGCGGCGAAGAGGAGGCCGAGGACCCAGATGAGGAAGACGGAGAGCCAGAGCCCGCTCGTGTGCTCGTCGCGGATGCGCGCGAGCGAGCGCTTCGCCTCGGGCCAGAGGAGGACGAGCGCGGGGAGGAAGGGGAGCGTGAGGAGCGGCAGGCGCACGAGGATGCCCGCGAGGAACTCGGCCTTGTGCGTCCAGATCCAGCGCGGGATGCCGCGCGAGCCGGGCGAGGTCTCCCAGTTGGGCCAGCCGAAGAGGTGCACGTTGCGCCACGCCCAGGCGGCGAGGATGGCGCCGAAGACGAGGATGGCGGCGCCGTACCAGGGGCTCGTGAGCGTCGCGCGCCACCCGCGATGGTAGAGGCGCCACGTGAGGCCGCCAAGCCCCGCGATGACGAAGAACGCGCCCATGCTCGCGCGCGAGAGGTACGCGAGCCCGGCGAAGAGGCCGGCGAGGACGATGAAGCGCTCGTCCGTGAGGCTGCGGACGATGGCCCACATCGTGAGGACGAAGAAGAGCGTCGCGAGCGACTCGCTGAAGCCCATCCCGGTGATCCACAGGATCCACGGCGAGAGCGCGAACGTCGCCGCGACGAGGAGCGCGCGGCGTGGGCCGTAGAGGTCGCGCGAGGTGAGGTAGACGACGCCGAGCGCGAGGAGCGACGCCGCGACGCTCGCGAGCTTCGCCTGCGCGTAGCCGTAGCCGAACGCGGTGAAGACGAGCCCCAGGTAGAACGGGTACGCGGGCGGGAAGTGGTGGCTGTGCCCCGGCGGCGTCGGGTGGAACGTGAGCACGTCGCCCCACTCGAGGACGAGCTCGTGCGTGCGCGCCCAGCCGTGGCCCGTCGCGACGTACGTGTTGCCGTCGTAGCCGATGTCCATGACGGCGGGCGCGGCGAGCCACGAGGCGACGCCGAGCGCGATGGCGAGAAGGGCGAGGCGGTCGACGTTCATGGCGCGCGACCCGCGAGGTGGAGGAGGCCACGCGCGGCGCACGCCGTCGCGACAAGCGTCGCGAAGCCGCCGGCGTCGAGCGCCGCGCGAAGCTCCGCCGGCGGGAGGAGGAGCACCTCCGCCTCCTCCGTGTCGTCCTCGGCGGGCGCGGCGACGCGGCGGGCGCCCGTGCAGAGGAAGAAGTGGCAGCGGCTGCCGCCCGAGTTGCCGTCCGTGTGCACGCTGCCGAGCGCGTGCCACTCGGCCGCCTCGTAGCCGGTCTCCTCGAGAAGCTCGCGCTTCGCCGTCGCGAGCGGCTCCTCGCCGCGCTCGACGTAGCCCGCGGGGAGGTCGAGCGTCATCGCGCGCGGGCCGTGCCGGTAGCGGCGCTCGAGGGGCACGCGCCCCTCCGTGTCGAGCGCGAAGATGGTGGCGAAGTCGCTCTTCTCGTAGCGGTAGAAGGGCGAGAGCTCGCGCCCGCTCGGGAGGCGCACGCGCTCCTCCCACACCTTGAGCCACGGCGAGCCGTCGAGCACGACGCGCGACGACACCGTCTCCCACGGGCGCACGGCGTCACCCGCGGATGGGGCCGAACTCGCGCACGAGGGCGAGCGCCGTCTGGCGGATGGCCTCGGCGCTCGTGTGCTTCGGGCGCCAACCGGTGGACTTGATCTTCTCCGTCGCGAGCCCCATGCGCTTGACGTCGCCCTTCCAGCCGCGCCCGCCCTCGACGCCGCCGGTCGCGACAAGCTCCACGTCCTTGAGGCCCCACGCGTCCATGCAGACGCGCGCGAGCTCGAAGACGTCGATGGCGTCGTCGCTCCCGATGTTGTAGACGTCGTAGCGCGGCCACTCGCGCTCCGCCACGTGGAGCATCGCGCTCACCGTGTCGTCGACGTGGCAGTAGCTCTTGAGCTGGCGGCCGTCGCCGAGGATCTCGAGGCGCTTGGGGTCCTTCTTCAGCTTGTGGTAGAAGTCGTACGTGACGCCGTGCGTGCTGCGGGGTCCGACGATGTTGGCGAACCGGAAGCTCACGCCCTGCAGGTCGAACGTGTGGCTGAAGGCGCTCAGGAGCGACTCGCTCCCCAGCTTCGAGGCGCCATAGAGGCTGATGGGCTGGAGCGGCGCGTAGTCCTCCGGCGTCGGGATGACCTTCGCCTCGCCGTAGACGGTGCTCGTGGAGGTGAACGCGATGCGCTTGACCTCGGAGAGGCGCATCGCCTCGAGGACGCGCAGCGTCGCCACGACGTTCTGCCGCACGTGCTGGTCGGCGCGGTAGCCCGACGTGCGCACGTCCGGGTCGGCCGCCACGTGCCACACCATGCTCGCGCCCTTCATCGCGAGCGCGAGGTCGGCCGCGTCGAGGACGTCGCCGTGCACGAAGGTGTGGCGCGGGTTCGTCTCGTGCTGCGCGAGGAAGTTGCGCTTCCCGGACGAGAGGTCGTCGTACACCACGACCTCGTGCCCCTTCGCGAGGAGCGCGTCGACGAGGTGGCTGCCGATGAAACCGGCCCCGCCGGTCACGAGGTGCTTCACGCGGCCTCACTTCCACTTGCGCCGGTCGGGCCTGTCGTCGCGCGGGCGGTCGTCGCGGCGCGGGGGCCGGTCCTGCCAGCCGCCGCCACCGCCGCCGCGCGGGGGCCCGCGCGGCTGGAAGTCGCGGCGCGGCGGGCGGTCGTCGCGCGGGCGCTCGTCGCGCCGGTCGTCGCGGCGCTCCGCGCGCTGCGGCGTCCTCGGCTTGCCGTCGCCGCTGCCGGGGCGGAGCACGATGGCCGCGTGGTCGCGCTCGAAGGGGCCGAGGTCGACCATCTCGACGACATCGTAGCCGGTGAGCGTCGCGACCTCCTCGGCCACCGCCTGGTAGACGTCGCGCGGGTTCGCCGCGACGTTCACGCTGCGCGCCTTGACGGCGATGATGGCGAGCTTCGGCTTGAAGCGCAGGATGTTCTTCGCGAAGATGGCGCCCTGCTGGCGCTGCGCGATGTCCTGGAACAGGAGGTCCACCTTCCCGACGTAGCGGTCGTAGAGCTCGGGGCGCCACGCGTCGGCGAGGACGGGCACCATGTTCGGGCGCTTGTCGGCGACGCGCAGCAGGTCGCGGAAGCTTCGCGGGCTGAACTCGACGGCGACGAGGAGGCCGCGCGAGACGATGTCGGAGACGTGCGAGGGCGTCGTGCCGTTCGCGGCGCCAAGGTACATCACGACGCTGCGGTCGTCGAGGTCGAGCTGCCGGCCGCCCTTGACGAGGTACGAGCCGAGCTTCGACTTCATCGGGTTCCACGTGCGGTGCTCCTCGCCGTTGACGGTGTGGAGCTCCTCGTCGTAGACGCGCTGGCCCGGCGCGAGGTTGCGCGTGAGCATGCGGCCGTCGTCGAAGACCACGAGGTTGGGGATGGGCATCAGCGCCACGCTCCCTTGCCGCCGCGGGGGCCGCCAGGACCGCCGCCGCGCGGCTTGAACGGCGCCTTTCCGCCGCTTCCGCGCTCGAAGTTGCGCTTCTTCGCCTTCTGGCGCTGCTGCTGGTCCTTGAGCGACTCGGCGCGCTTCTCGAAGTCGGCGGCGAGCTTCGCGCCCAGCCCTTCCTGCTTCGTGAAGGCGTCCGCGCGGGCCGCGAGCGCGACCTTCGCCGCGAGCGAGCGCGCGAGGGCGCCGCGGTGGTAGCGGGGCGCGCGGTGGACCAGGGGGTGCTGCATGAGGAAACCGTGCTTGGGCGGGCGCTTGCCCTCCTTGATGTGGCGGAAGAGCGCCTTCTCGGCGCCCAGCGTCTGGATCGTGCCCGCGGGCATCGTCGCGAGGCGGCGCAGGCCGCCGGCCTGCTTGAGCATGCGCGCGGCGAGGACGGGCTGCAGGAGCGCGGCGACGTTGGGCGCGACCTCGAGCATGACGCCGTCCACGTACTTCTCGAGCTCGGCGCGCGAGGAGTAGAGCTGCGAGGCGGTGCGGGCGAGCGCCTTCACGGCTGCCTGGTCCGCCTCGGTGAGGGGGCCGCCCATGCTCTCGTCGATGCGGTACTGGGGCGCGGCCTCCATGATGGCCTCGCGCGTGCCGTGCATCGACACGAGCGTCGCGACCTCCTCGTTGCGGTTCTGCGCGTCGACGAACTCGGGGAAGTGGAGGCCGTACCATTCGCGCAGGCGCTCGACGAGGACGTTGGCCTGCTCGTTGAGCTCGTCGATGGCGTCGACGGCCTGGACGACGTGCATGTCGCGCGCCGAGTAGGCCTGGCGGATGCCGAGGCGGCCCAGCTCGATGGCGGCGTCGTGGAGGACCTTCGGCGAGAACCCGTAATCGTGGGCGCGGTCCGCGAGGGTGGGTGCCGCGTCGACGTGGACGGCGCCGGGGAGGCGCTGCTGGCGGAGCTCGCGCACCTTGAGCTCGCCGTCCGCGCGCACCGCGAGCTGGCGCTCCTCCTCGAGCACGTCGCCGCGGTCGAGGCGGCGCAGGACCTGCGCGAGCTCGCGCGCGTCCTTGGGGAAGAGGCGGTCCGCCTTCACGTTCCCCTCGTCATCGAGAAGGAAGGTGCCGAACCACTCGGTGATCAGGAACACGGCTCGCGCACGCCCCACTTCACGTTTAAAGGCTGCCGGTCGGTGGGCCACCCCTCCGGCGCGCCCGTCCGCCTCACCCAAGCGTTGATGAGAAGGGGCCCGCGTCCCCGCGCTCGTGCTCTACCGCCTCGCCCGCCCGCTCCTTTTCCGGGTCGACGCGGAGAAGATGCACGAATTCGCCATGCGGCGGCTCGAGTCGTGGGGGCGAAGCGAGCGCCTGACGAAGGTCCTGCGCAACCGCTACTTCCTGGAGGACACGCGCCTCTCGCAGGAGCTCTGGGGGCTGCGCTTCCCGAACCCCGTCGGCATCGCCGCCGGCTTCGACAAGAACGCGCGCCTCGTGAACACGCTGCCCCATCTCGGCTTCGGCTTCGTCGAGATCGGCACCGTCACGAGCGAGCCGCAGAGCGGCAACCCGAAGCCGCGCATGTTCCGCCTGCCCCAGGACCAGGCGCTCATCAACCGCCTCGGGTTCAACAACGAAGGCGCCGACACGGTCGCGGCGCGCCTTGCCAAGTCGGGCCCACACATGGTGCCCGTCGGCGTGAACATCGGCAAGGCGCGGCGCGTCCCCAACGCCGAGGCCACGGCGGACTACCTCAAGACGTTCGACCGGCTCTGGCCCTACGGCGACTACTTCGTCGTCAACGTGTCCAGCCCGAACACGCCGGGGCTTCGCGAGCTCCAGGCGCGCGAGAGCATCGAGGACATCGTCTCCTCGCTGCGCGCGCGCAACGCCGAGCTCGCCCGCCAGCAGGGCGCCCGGCCGCGACCGCTTCTCGTGAAGGTCGCGCCCGACATCCAGCCCAAGGCGCTCGAGGAGCTTGTCGAGGTGGCCAAGTCGCAGCGGCTCGACGGCATCATCGCGACGAACACGACGACGAGCCGCGTCGGGCTCAAGAGCAAGCGCGACGTCCAGCAGGAGGGCGGCCTCTCGGGCGCGCCCCTTCGCGAGCGGAGCACGAAGGTCATCCGCGACATCCACGCGCTCACCGAGGGGCGCCTCCCCATCATCGGCGTGGGCGGCGTGCTCACCGCCGACGACGCGTGGGAGAAGCTTCTCGCCGGCGCCAGCCTCGTGCAGCTCTACACCGGCTTCATCTACGGCGGCCCCGCCACCGCGAGCCGCATCAACGAGGGGCTCCTCGAGCTCATGGAGCAGAACGGCGTCGAGCACCTCGCCGACGTCGTGGGCACGGGTTGAGCCTGGGGCCGAGGCCGACGCCTACGCCGAGGCCGACGCCTACGCCGAGGCCGAGGAGCGCGGCTGGCTTAAGCAGGGGTGCCAAGGCGACGGGCGACGGGCCCGACCCCACGCTTTATCCGCCACCACCGGATTGCACGCCCGAACGACATGGCCGTCGGGTTCGTCCTCATCAGCGCAGCCCCCTCGAAGGAACACGAGGTCTACAACGCGCTCCTGAAGGTCCCCGAGATCGTCGAGCTCCACCCCCTCTTCGGCGAGTACGACCTCATCGCGAAGATCGAAGGGAGCGACTTCGACACGCTCGGCCACATCATCGTCAACAAGATCCGCACCATCGAGGGCGTCATGGACACCAAGACGCTCACGGGCACGCGCTTCTGAGGTGCCGCCCCTGGCGCTCCCCGACGCCGCCGCGGTCTTCGCGGGCATCCTGGTCCTGAGCTTCGGCCTGACCATCTTCTTCTGCGGCATGTTCACCACCTACTTCGGCGCAGGCCGCAGCCGCAAGATCGGCATCGGCCTCGTCCTCGTGGGCCTCCTCACGCTCTTCGCGTGGACAAGCATCACCTTCGGCATCACCATCCTCACGCCCCTCGACGCCTGGAACGCGCAGCAGATGGGGCTCGGCGTCGCCGCCGTCGCCGCCGGCGCCCTGGGCGGGCTCGTCGCGCTGGGCATGTTCCTCGTCGCCATCATGCGCGCCTGACGCCGCGTCCTTGACGCATCCCCCACGCCTCGCGCACCGGCCGTGCGGACGTACCACGCAGGCCATGAAGAGGCAGCGAGACACTGATGGGCATGGAATGGAAGCACCGCGTGCGCCCCGCGCACGTCGATGGCCTCTGCCCCGTCTGCGCCGGCACCGGCATGATGCCGCGCAGCGCCCCCGAGCACGTGCGCGTGCCCTGCCAGGGCTGCGGGGCGAGCGGCGTGCTGGCCTGACCGGGCGGCTGGCCACCCGGACGCTCCGACCGCGCCGGGCGGTATACCGCCCGGAAAGCGAGAGCGCCGCGTCGGGCAGCGGACGGTTCATCCTTCTTCCGCCGCCGGCGGCGCGGCGACGTCGTCCCGCCGGGCGGTCATCCACCCGGTGGCGCCGCGCGTCCCGGGCGGCGCACCGCCCGCTCAGCCGAGCGCGACGACGACGATCCGCCCCGTCATCGTCGGGTGGATGCCGCACTCGAAGGGGATGGACGCGTCCGTCGGCGTGCTCAGGAGCGGATCGACCGCGAGCGCGCAATCGCGCGCGGGGCCCCAGCTGCCGTCGGGCGCGCGAAGCGACGCGGTGACGCCGTGGCTGTCGTGGACGAAACGGACGCTCGCCGCCTGGCCGGGCGCGAAGTTGGGCGTCTCGAAGCAGACGGGCGCGACCGCGCGGAGGATGGCGAGGTCGTCCTGGCTGGAGCGCGCGTTGTGCGTGCCGCTCGCACCGGAGAATGTCAGGACCTCGCCGGTGAAGAGGCGGATGCAGCCGGGGGTCCAAGCGAAGTTGGATGCGCTCGTAGCGTTGCCTTCGCCGCAGGCGGCCGGGAGGATCGCCGCGCCGGTCGGGGCGAAGAGCACGATGAGAAGGGCGGAGGCGGCGAGGAGCGCGCGCATGGCGACGCATCCGCTGGCGGGAGCTTGAGCGTGCGCAACCGGGCGGTTCTCAGGAGACCGTAGGCTCGTCCCACGTGATGACGAGGAAGGGCCGCTCGTTGTAGGTGGCGGTGGCCTCCAGGCTCACGCCGAAGACGCCGTCGCCCGAGACCCTTGCGCTGATCGGCCCCACGAAGTCCGCGCCAAGCGTCACGGCGGTGGTCGCGGTCGGCGGAGGCACGGGACCGGCGACGACGTCGCCAAGCTCGAGCACGGCGAGCTGCACGCCCATCGCGTCGCTGAAGACGATGCTCACGCTGCGCCCCGCCGCGAGCGGAAGCTGCCCGTCGGGGCGGCCCGTCGCGTTGAGGACGAGCGCCGTGGCGCCCGTCTCGACCGCGAGCTCGCCCGACGCTACGCACTGCGGCGCCGCGCAGGAGAGGTTGAGGTACGACGTCGCCGGTGGGCGCGCGAAGGAGTCCCCCTGCGGGTGGCGGAGCGTGAGGAACGCCTGCAGGTCGCCCTCGACGCGGCGCGCGTCTCCCGGCGCGTTGGGGTCGTACGGCGTCACGCCGTCCGCCTTCGTGATCTTCCCGTCGATGCGGACGGTGTCGCGGCTGACCATGAGGTGCGCGGCCCACGGCTCGCTCGTCACGGGGACGCCGCTGCGCGTGACGGTCGCGGTGCCCCACGCGGCCACGATGGCGTGGATGCGCGGGATGCTCGTGTCGGCGACGCCGGTGTCGCCGTGCTCGTCGAGGGCGTGCGCGACGCCGCCGTCCTGGAAGTCGCGCCCCTCGGCCTGCGCGAAGCGGTCGAAGTGGACGACCCACGGCTCGTCGTCGACAAGCATCGTGACGTGGATGACGCCCGTATTGGCGTCGTTGACGGTGTTGCCCGAGAGCTCGGCTTCGCGGCCCACGATGCCGAGGCCGTCGTAGGCCCAGCCCGCGGTCACGATGCCGCCGCTCGCCCGGAAGGAGCGCTCGTTGGGCGCGGCCTCGTCGCCGAAGCAGCCGGCGAGGAGCGCGAGCGCGAGGAGGAGCGGGAGCGTTCTCATCGCGCGCGCAACGAGGGGGCGGATAAGAAGCCTTGCGGGGAGAAGCGCACGAGGGCCGGTTGCCCGAGAGCGCAGGCACCATGCCGTGGCAGCCCCACTCGACGGCTCGTCATGCGATCACTGAGCCTGAAGACGCGCATCAGCCTGGCTCTCCTGGTCGCCTTCGCCCTGGTCGCCGGCATCGCCACGGTCTTTGCCAAGGCGAGCTTCCGGGAAACGGAGATCCGCCACGTCCGCGAGGACTCGCAGGCGCGCGTCGACGCCATCGCGAGCATCGTCGACACCCGTTTCCTCGGCCTCGGGCAGAACGCCAAGGCCGCCGCCGAGAACGCCGGCAACTCGCCGCCGGCGCGCGTGCTCGAGGAGATGAGCCGCGCCGGATTCATCACGGCCGTCGTGCTGGGGCCGAACAACACCGTCCTCGACTCGAGCGGCGAGGCGCGCTACAACGCGACGCTGCGCGAGCTCCTCGTGCGCAGCGCCCCTCCGCCCGGCTACCCCGCGAGCGTCTACACGACCGACAGCGGCTGGTTCTTCGTTGGCTCGCGCTCGCTCGACCTCAAGACCGCCGTCGTGGGCGGCATGAGCCACGAGTACCTCTCGGACAACTTCCTCGTCGACGCCCTCATCCACAGCGACTACGCGCACGCCGTCGTCATCGACGGGAAGGGCGTCATCGCCGCCTCCGCGAACTACCCGGAGGACCGCGACGCGATCGCGATCGTCCAGAGCAACGTCACGGGCCTCCTCGAGAGCTTCCGCGACTCCGACGTCTACTACAAGCAGAACGCGAACCTCACCTTCCTGAGCGGCGGCCAGATCGAAGGGCTCGCCCCCAGCAGCGCCATCGCCTCCCGCGTCGACGCGATGACGACGCGCTTCCTCCTCTCGATGGCCGTCGCCTTCGGCATCGGCGGCTCCGTCACGATCCTTCTTGTCGCCTACTCGTTCCGCCCGCTCGACCGCATCACCGACGCCGCGCGCCGCCTCGGCCGCGGCGAGGAGGACCTCCACCTCGAGGTCCGCGAGCGCGACGAGCTCGGGACGCTCGCGGACGTCCTCAACCAATCCGCCGCCGCGCTGGGCGCCGCACGCCGCGCCGAGGCCGAGCGCGCCGAGGAGGCGCGGCTGGCCGCGGAGGACTTCGAGCTCACCGTCGGCGACCTCTCGCGCAGCGTCGGCGAGGCCGAGACGCCCACCGACGTCGCCTCTCGCCTCGCGGAGGGCGTCCTCCGTGTGACGAGCGCGCGGGCGGTCCTCGTCCTCTACGCGGACGAGGTGCTCGCCGCCGCCGACCGCGACGGCGAGCTCACGACGCAGTCGCTCATGGCCTTCTACGCGAGCGACCGCGACGCCTTCCAGCTCACCCGCGCGCGCTCCGGCGACGCGGAGCTCCAGGTCGCGGCGCTTCCCGAGCACCGCGCGAGCCTCCCGCTCGCGCAGATGCGCAAGATCGAGATCCTCACGGCGCAAGGCGGCATCGCCATCCATCGCGCCAGGAGCGCCGTCGAGCTCAAGCGCGCGAAGGCGCAGAAGGAGACGTTCCTCGACATCCTCAGCCACGACCTCAAGAACCCGATCGCCGTCGCGCGCGGCCGCGTCGAGCTCCTCAGCATGAAGGACTCCGCGCTCGCGCCCAAGCTCGAGCCCATCGAGAAGAGCCTCGAGCGGGCGACGCGCATCATCGAAGAGGCCGTCCTGCTCTCGAAGCTCGAGCGCGCCGACCAGCTCGAGCGGGCGCCGCTCGCGCTCGCGCCGCTTGTCGAGGAGTCCGCGGCGAGCCTGCGGCCCCTTGCCGCGCCGCGCAACATCAGCATCACCGTGGATGCGCAGCCCGAGGCGCGGTGGCCCGCGAACCGCCTCCTCGCGCGCGCCATCGAGAACATCATCTCGAACGCGATCAAGTGGAGCCCCGACGGCTCGCCCGTCGAGATCCGCGTCGTGACCGCCGAGAGCTGCCGCATCGAGATCATCGACCACGGCCCGGGCATCCCGGCCGCGGACCGGCAGCGCCTCTTCGCGCGGTTCGAGCGCGCCGACCGCACCGGCGTGAAGGGGACCGGCCTCGGCCTCGCCATCGCGAAGCGCGTGACCGAGATGCACGGCGGCCGCATCCACATCGAGGACACGCCAGGCGGCGGTTGCACGTTCGTCATCGAGATCCCGCACACCACGGAGGCGGCCGTCGCTCCGCCCGCGAAGGGAGGCCGCGCATGACCTCCTCCGACCACCGAGTGAGTCAAATGATGGCCTACCAGCAGCGCGCGCAGGAGCTTGCCGAGAAGATCACCGCCGAGTGGCAGCAGGTACACGCCGACGACGTGCGCGGTTTGACGGACGCCGTCTACCGCGCGCTTGTGGACGAGGCCAACCTCGAGCTGCGCCAGATCTTCGCGCACCTCTCGGGTCAGCTCGAGCTTGCCGCGGCGCGCGCCGAGCGCGGACAGCCGGCGATGAGCGCGGAGAAGATCAAGACGCTCCTGGGCTCCGTCGAGCGCGCATCGGCGCTCATGGAGGTCTACATGGACCGCTCCGCCGCCGCGAAGATGATCATCCGCATCGACGCGGAGCAGTTCGACCTCTCGGAGGCGTTCTCGCAGTACGTCGCCGCGCACGGCCTGAGCGAGCGCATCGGCGTCTCGCTCGCGCCCGCGCCCATCATCGGCGACCGCGCGAAGCTTCTTGACGCGCTGGGCCACCTCGTCACGCGCTTCTACTTCGCGTGCGGCGGGCACGAGACGGTCATCGTCCAGTGCCAGGTCGTGGGCGACCAGGTGGAGGGCTTCATCGGCCTCTCGCCGTCGCACCTCGAGCCCGAGCAGCTCATGGAGGAGATGCGCCTCCCGCTCGCCATCGAGGACGTCGGCATCGACATCTCGTACGCGCGCGCCATCGTGGAGCGCCACGGCGGCGTCCTCTTCGTCGCCACCGCCGGCGAGGGCAGCGCGGGCTTCGGCTTCCACCTCCCGCTCCTCGGGGGTGCCGTCTGATGGCGCTCGTCTACGTCGCCGACGACGAGCCCGAGCTCGCCGCCCTTCTCGCGGAGACGCTGCAGGACGCGGGGCACGAGGTCGTCACGTCCGCGAACGGGCACATGCTCCTCGACCGCGTCGCCGAGAAGCAGCCCGACCTCATCCTCCTCGACATCAACATGCCCGGGCTCTCGGGCTGGGAGGTCCGCAAGGAGCTCCTTTCGCGCGGCGTGCGCGCGCCGGTCGTCGCGGTCACCGCGCAGGGCGGCGCGAGCACCGAGATGAGCGCGCTCTCGACGCTCCAGTTCGCCGGCTTCGTGCGCAAGCCGTTCAAGCTCGTCGAGGT